>JAHEJX010000002.1 GCA_024638645.1 Actinomycetes bacterium | reverse complement strand
TCCCGGCCGAGCATCTCCTGATCGACAAGGCATTCATGCTGAATCTGTCGGCGCCCGAGATGACCGCCCTCGTCGGAGGCCTCCGGGTGCTGAACGCCAATGTCGGCTCCAATGGCCACGGTGTCTTCACCGACCGCGCGGGTCAGTTGACGGCAGACTTCTTCACGAACCTGCTCGACATGACGGTCAAGTGGTCTGCGGTCGGTGAGGCGGAGGATGTCTTCGCAGGGCACGATCGAGCGACCGGCGAGCTGAAGTGGACCGGAACGCGGGTCGACCTGCTCTTCGGCTCCAACAGCCAGTTGCGTGCCATCGCCGAGGAGTACGGTGCTGTCGGCGGCGACGAGCTGTTCCTCGATGCATTCGTTTCCGGATGGGTGAAGGTCATGGAAAACGACCGCTTCGATCTCGACTGAATTCGTGCAGCGACGGGGGTCATTGCGACCAGCCGGCCGGCGTCGATCGGGAAGGAATAGTGGCCCGTTTGGGCATGGACCAACGCGCCTATTTGTCGAATAGTTATCTTCAAGAACCAGCCAATACGCGCCGAAGAACTAGTTAGGCGGTCGACTTGTTGCCGCTATCTGGGGAGAAACTGAATGACCGAGGATCCAGCTCGCAAACGGCATCGCCTGATGCCGGATCTGCTGCTGGTGGAGGACAACCCACTCCATCTGCGGCTCGTCAAGTCGATGCTTGCTGACGTGTGGCCCCCCAACGAGGTGGCCGAAGTCCGTCATGCCCGCAGCCTCGAAGAGGCGGTTGCCGCGATCAAGGCTGATCCTCCGGCATGTGTGCTCCTCGACCTCGTCCTCCCCGACGCTGATGGTATGGATTCGCTCCACGGTGTTCGCAACGCCGACCCTCTAGTGCCCATCGTCGTGTTGTCCTCACACGAGGACGCCGAGGTTGCCCGCAAAGCAATCGCCGGGGGCGCCCAGGACTACCTCGTAAAGGGCGCAGTCAATCCCGACGACCTCGAGCGGTCCGTTGCGTTTGCGATGGGGCGCAAAGATCATGAGCGCCAGAAGGTTGCCGAGATGCCGGGCGTCACGCCCTGGCCGACCAACCAGCCGGTGGCCTCGGCAGTTGAATCGGCTGCCGTCTCCCAGCCGGCTGCGGCCGCGTTGGACGACACGAACAAGCCGGTCGGCGTAGCCGTAATCGACGAAGAACACATTATCTTCATGGAGCCTGCCGTAGCTCACGCCTTGGGACGGTCCCTCGAAGAAGTCGCCGCAACAGCGATTGACGAGATGCTGCACCCGAACGACATGGTCGATTGGAAGAAGCTAGTTGCCGGCGAGCCCGGTCCGGCCGACGTTCGATTCCTGCACCCCTCCGGCCACCCCATCTACTTCCGAGTCAGCGCCAAACATGTCGCCGCCCTCGGCGATCGTGACGGTGCCATCGTGGCCACATTCACCGCTCGTCACGAAGAAGGCACAGTCAGCACCGGCGCTTACGTAGTCATGAGCGACTGGGGTTGATTGTTTCGCAGCAAGCAGGCTTGCTGCGAGCTTTTCCTCAGCTCTGAAGCTGTTGCTCCGCAATGGTGCGGCGCCGGGCGCTCTTCCCTTTCCGATCTGTTTGTTGGCTTGCGGATAAGGGATGCGGGACACCGGACTCGTACGATTTGAGCCCGGAGGCCAACGCCTCCGGGCTCAAATCGCTCGAGTCCTCTGTAAGCCGGATTCTGTCGAGAACGGTCATCTATCTGTGCGGCCTACCTGGGACGTAACGAGCGGGTCACTCTGTCCACGCTTGGCCTTGCTCCGAATGGGGTTTGCCTAGCCGCCGCAGTCACCTGCGACGCTGGTGGTCTCTTACACCACCGTTTCACCCTTACCTGTGAACCCGGTCGCAAGACCGGGATCCATCGGCGGTTTGCTTTCTGTTGCACTGTTCCGTCGGGTTGCCCCGCCTGGCCGTTAGCCAGCATCGTGCCCTACGGAGTCCGGACTTTCCTCAACGGCTTCGCCGTTAGGCGGAGACGCTGCGACCGTCTGCCGAACTCGAGCGAAATGAAAACGTACATCAAATCAAGCCTCGTTGGAAGGGGGTGCCACAGATTGGCCACCCTCATCGAGGTATTGAGCGAGGGCTCCGCCCGCACTACCCGTCGTCAGAGCGATTAGCAGAGCCAGGACTATCAGGCCCAGATTCGATTCGGCAGCGGAAAAGCCGAGCCCGATGGCGGCCCCGATTGCAGCCATCAGCAGCCCGGCGAGGCCACCATGGGCAACGCGCGATTGGCCGGCCATTCGGCCACCGATGTAGCCGGCCGCAATCTGGGCGGAATACTGGAGAAAGATCAGCGCGGCCGCTCCGGCGGTGGCGTCGGCGACGCCTGTGATTCCCAGGACGAGAAAAGCGACGAGGGCCAAGCCCAGACCGCCCATTGCGCCGAGGGCGACGGCTCCCCAGTTGATATCAGTGGCCGTTGCGGAGGTGCTCTTCCAGCCCTGCAATCCAACCCGCCGGCAGACTCCAGTGCTTGGAGCCGGCCAGCATCAGTTGGAGGTACTCAGGAGACGGGTCGTGGCTGCCGTTGCGCCTACCGTTGTGCACGTGCACTGTGACCTGATGCCTCTTGCCCGTGCGATCCATCGCCTCGACGGTTGTTGCGGTCCTTTTCTCACTTGATTCCACAGCGTCGAGCTGCTCGAACTCTTCGCTTGGTACGTCAAAGACGGCTCCCCATACGGTGCTTCCCTCCTCGGGCTTCACAGTGGGCAGACCGCCGTTCCACGTGCGGTTCTTCATAGGAAAGTCGAGGCCCCATTGTGGAAGATGGGCAATGAATTGAAATTCGGCGCCAGGGGCGACGTTCGCCATCTCGTCTGGAGATATCCGCGCCGTATACGCGAAGTAGAGCAGAGGTGCCTCCTTGCGTTGAACCAACCACACACCTGGTGGAGACCACAATTGTAGCGCTCTGAACAGGGCACTTATCCGTCGGTTCTCCGGGAACTCATCGGGGGGCTGAGACGTCATATGGGTGATGGGGCGACCACCCGCCACACCTCATGGAGGTGCCAGGACCATGACATATCAAGGAACCAACACCCGCTCTAGTGGGTCGGAAATCTTGCCGGTGCCGATCACTGAGGAGCGGCCCTGGGTCGTCTTCTCCGCCTGTCGGGACAAAGACGCCAATATCTTCTTCCCCGAAAACAGGTCGCAAGAAAAGGAAGCACTGGCTATCTGCGCCACGTGTCCCGTTCAGTACGACTGCCTCGAATACGCTTTCGAGGCCGACATTCGCTTCGGGATATGGGGCGGAATGACCGAGAAGCAACGTCGGCGTCTCGTCAGACGTGGTGCCGGAGCTATTGCGAGCTAGGGGGCTCGCCTGCCGCATGGTGCCGTCCTAACGATACGACAGCAGTGGGTGGCTGTGCCCCTCTTCACCTGAGGGACTGCGCAGCTAACGTCTTGCGGCATGTCTGGATTCAACTGGCCCGATGTCATATCTGCTCTCATCGATGGGCAGGACCTTGGCCGTGATCTCGCCCGAGCTTCCATGGATGAGATCATGGAAGGCAGGGCAAGTGAAGCTCAGATCGCAGCATTCATCATCGCCTTACGGACCAAAGGCGAGTCGGTCGATGAAATGGCCGGACTCGTCGACGGCATGTATGACGCCGCTGTGACAGTTGACGCCGGCGATGACGTCGTCGACCTGGTGGGCACGGGGGGTGACAGAGCGGGGACGTTCAACATCTCAACCACCGCGGCTTTTGTGGCAGCAGGCGCCGGAGTCAAGATCGCCAAGCACGGCAACCGGGCAGCCTCATCGAAGACCGGAAGTGCCGACTTGCTCGAGCAGCTTGGCCTCAAGCTGGATCTACCGCCGGATGCGACGGTCGCCATGATTCGTGAAATCGGCTTCGGCTTCTTCTTTGCTCCTGCCTATCACCCCGCTATGCGCTTTGCCGGACCGGTACGCAGGCAGCTGGGTGTTCGCACCGTCTTCAACTTCCTCGGCCCCTTGTGCAATCCGGCGAACACGAAACGGGCGGCGATTGGAGTGTCAGATGCCGCAATGGCTGAGCGGATGGCCGGCGTCATGGCGCGACGAGGCGCCAAGTACGCCTTTGTCTTTCATGGTCACGGCGGTCTCGACGAGCTTTCGACGACCGGAGTCTCGACGGTCCATCGAATTAGGGAAGGCGAAATCACCACAGCCCAGTTCCAGCCCTCCGACCTCGGCGTGCCGCGGGCGACGCTTGACCAGATTCAAGGAGGCGATGCCGCGGACAACGAACGGATCACCAGGTCCGTCATTGCGGGCGATAGCGGCCCGCACCGCGACATCGTTGTCATCAACGCCGCCCCCGCCATCGTCGTGGCCGGGCTCGCCGATGGTTTCGAAGACGGCATTCTCCTAGCGCAACAGGCCGTTGACAGTGGAGCAGCTGCGGCCGTACTCGAGCGAGTTGTCAGCTTCAGCGCCGAATTCGCCGAGAGCTAGGCGAACATGAACATTCAGAGAACTCCTCGAGAGTGGAGTTCTGCTACCGACCAACCTGAGTTACATTTCCCCCTAATGCGTTTCCGCCTTCTAGTAGCAATTGTCGCCGTGGTAGCCGCCTCTTGTGGAGGCGCGGCAGAATCCACGTCATCTTCGGCACCGACCGGAGCGCCTCCGAGTAATGCGATTGGGACGAGCGAGCCCCCGGCGACGACCGAGTCCGGGGCGACGCAGGGTTCGCAAACGCCAGCAACTGAAACTCCCAATGCGCAACGTCCCCCTACCGAAGGCCCGGCGGCCCCCGCCATCAACACGGTTCTTTCCGACGGGACCGCTTTCTCGCTCGCAGAAGAGGCCAATCCGGTATACCTGATCTTCTGGGCTGAGTGGTGAAGCATTTGCCGGCGGGAGTTGCCCGTCGTCGAATCGATTGCAGCCGACTACCAGGGTGACGTTACGTTTCTTGCAGTCGCCGGTAAAGCGAGCCTCGATGCAACCGCCGCTCGGGCCAATGAACTCATTCCGAGCGGCAATATCGTGTGGACGCTCGACGAGAGCATCTGGGAAGCGTATGAAGTGTTCGGCCAGCCAGTCACCTTCTTGATATCTCACGACGATGTTCTCGTCGCCAACTGGTTCGGTTTGTCTGCAGAAGCGGACATCCGCAGTGCACTCGACCAATTGGCAGGTAGCAACACTTAGCCCGGTTAGGGTTTTCTCGCGCCGGGGAACCTCCTAGCGCTCCAGTACGTCTGATGGATGTGGGCATGAGGAGAGTTGCGCTTATCTTCGTTGTCGGGCTGCTGGCAGCACTCGGCTTGTCAGTTGTGCCTGCTGCGGCTCTCGACGTGGCTCTCATCCAGGAGGCCCCACCTCAGACCGAGATTCCGGCCGAGGACGAACCTGTTGAGCAGGCGCCTGCCGAGGTGCCCGCCACTTGGCGGATGAGTGTCGTTGCCGGCGTGGACGGCTGGGTTTCCCCCAACGAGCCTCTGCCCCTTCGGGTGAACCTGAGCTCCGATTTGCTCCTAGTCGGACGCATCGACGTCTCGATCGGTGGGGTCACGACCTCGCAGGCCGTAGAGATTCCCGCCGGGGGCGTGAAGGACTACTTCATCCAAGCCGGTACCCCAGGGCAGCGCCGCCAGCTGCGGGTTCAGCTCACGGATGAGAGCGGCACCGAAGAGACGATTCTCGAAACGGCGCAGGTTTCTCTGCGTGTCCCTGCCGACGAAATCGTCGTTGCAGTTGTCGACGCTGCGCCTTATGAATCGACCATTCGCAGCGCAACTCCCAAACCGCTGGCGCAGGAAGTTGCCGTCGTCCGACTGGCCGGCGCGGACGTAGCCAACCTCAATTCTGCCGTCAGCTACCTCGTCCTACCGACAGGTGCGATGGCCGACCTGTCCGCGGATGCGGTCGAGACGGTGCGACGTTGGGTCGACGACGGCGGACGCCTTGTTGCGTCTGGTACCAATGTAAGCCGACTCGTCGATCCGGCGGGCGGCAAGGCTTTCCGAACCGCAGATGCCGTCGCAGTGACTCTCGGAGCCGGCGAGGTGACTGCCGTCAACGATTTTGACTCCCTAGACGCCGCCGATTGGAGCGAACTGATTCGCTCGGTGCCGCAGCCGGGCATTGTCCGCATACAGGAGGACGGTGGATCGGGCTCGCTGATCAGCGCCGCCCTGTCGGGCCGCTCTGCATCTGTGCCTGCTCTCCCATGGCTCCTGCTGGGCATTTTGCTTTTTGTGGTTCTAGTCGGTCCGGTCAACTTCATCGTGCTGCGCGGCTTCGGCAAACCGGAGTGGGCGTGGCTCACGGTTCCCCTGCTCAGTGCTGTGTTCGTGGCCGGGTTCTGGATCGTGGGCCGGTCGCAGTTGCAACCGTTCACTGTGACCCACACTTCGGTAGTCGTCCAGTCTGAATTTGGCGCAGAAGGGCGGACCGCGTTTGTGCTTCAGGTTGAGTCGGGCGGCGATCACGACCTGCGTTTCGGCGATGGATGGAACTCTGAAGGACAAGCCTTCCCTGGTGCCGAGTCTGGAGTCACGAGCACAGACAGCGCAGGCCGGACCGTGATCTCTTATGACCTCGCAGACCTCGGCGTCGGAACAGCACAAGGCGCTTGGGCTGAGGACACAACTACCGAGCTTGTATTCACCGTTGCCGCGACGGATAACGGCTTCACGATCAACGCGAGCAATCCCACGAGCAACGTCTTCCAGACGTGGGGCTTCGTCGTCGACGGGCTTGGGTTCTTGGCTTCTGAGCCCCTGGTGGCGCAGGGTGAGGGGTCGGTCGAGGCCAGAATCACCAACCGCCGCAGTAACCGATTTCAGCCGGTGATCATGGAGGCGGTTGAACGGCGCGGGTTCTTCGACGAGAACTTCTACGCAACCGAGTACCAGCAGATATTCCCGATGGCGGTCTTCGCCGAGCAAATGGCTCCGGGCCTGAAAGAGAACGGAATCCACTTCTTCGGGTTTACGGAGGACGAGGAGTATCCGATTGAGGTCAATGGCGATTCGGCCGCCTCTACCGGCTCCACACTGCTGGTGGCAGAAGTTCCCGACGACGGCAGCATTCTCGCCGCGCGGACTTCAGCGCGGCCCCGGCTGCTCGGAGTCGAAGGTTCGGCGAGTGTCGAGCAGTACTACGAAGAGATCTACGCTTATGGGGCCGAGGCGGTGTACCTCCACTACGTCGTGCCGAACTCGGCAAATGGAGGCTCCGTTGAGCCGGGCTTCACTCGTCTCTCCAATTCATCTGTATACGACTGGGTTGTGGGCGATTACGTTGCCTTCGAGTGGGGCGACACACTCGATTTCAATCGGGTCACATCACCGACCGGAGAGGTAGTGATCAAAGCGGCCCGCGCCGAAGATGATCAGTTTTTTGACGAGAGCTTGAATCTTTCCCGATTCTCGATGAACTGGGGCTGACGGTGATTGTCGAATTCGACTCGGTGAGCAAGAGCTACGGCAAAGTAGACGCTCTCAAGGACGCAGATTTGAGCGTTCCGCAGGGAGCCGTCATGGGCCTGATCGGACCCAACGGTGCCGGTAAGACAACGTCGATGCTCATTATCACGGCCCTTCTCGGACGCGACAGCGGTCGGGTCCGCATCGGCGGTATCGACCCGCAGCGAGATCCGGTTGCTGTACGCCGCCACGTCGGCTACATGCCGGACTTCTTCGGGGTTTACGAAGGCCTCCGTGCAACCGAATACCTCGAGTTCTTCGCCGCCACCCAGAAGATACGACCGGTCGCCAGGCCGGCGGTGGTGGCCGATCTGTTGGCTTTGGTTGATCTCGAAGACAAGGCAGACGCCGATGTCAACACGTTGTCGCGAGGAATGAAGCAGCGACTCTCATTGGCCAGAGCGCTGATTCATGACCCAGAACTGCTGGTGCTCGACGAGCCCGCATCGGGACTCGATCCGCGTGCCCGGGTGCAGCTGCGCGAGCTCATCTCCGAGCTCAGCCGCATGGGACGCACCATTGTCATTTCGTCACACATCCTCTCCGAGCTCGAGGGATTGTGCTCGCACCTCGCCGTCGTCGACCACGGCAAGATCATGGCAATGGGTGACATCGACGAGGTGCAGTCCGCCATGTTTGGACGGCAGCGAGTGAAGCTGCGCATCGTCGGGGACAACATGGCGGCCGCCGAGTCTGTTCTCCGCAGCCGCGACTCGGTCGAGGAGCTCGAGGTCTTTCGCGACAGCATGGGCTTTGCGCTACTCGGCGGGGAAGAAGAGTCGGCTGCCCTCGTTGCGGAACTCGTGGGCGCCGGTGTCGGCGTTGGCGAGTGGCGCATCGACGGGGCCGGCCTCGAACAGCTGTTTCTCGAGCTCACGGAAGACATGGCCCGTACGGCCGCCAACGGCGGTGTTGCGCCGCCCGCTCCCCAGCCGCCAGCGGAGTCGATCGCAAACCGCCCTGAGGCACCGACTGAGGAGAGTGGACAGTGAACCCTGTCGCCCGCCGGGAGTTGCAGGAGCGGTTCCGGACGATTCGCTCACCACTCGTCCTGAGCGTGTGGGTGCTCGCCGCCGGCGTCGTCACCTTCCTTGCATTTGTGGTGGCATCCAACGCGGCGAGTAGCCAGCTCGAGAACGTGAGTGCCAGCGGGCTCGGCTCGGTGGCCGCGGCATCTTCGATCGGGCGCTTCGTTCTCCATTCGTTGCTGCTGGGCATGATCGTCGCGATCTTGTTCGTAGTTCCCGGGCAAGCTGCCGTGGCAGTCGTCGGCGAGCGAGAACGGCAGACTCTGCAACTGCTCCAGGTGAGCCAGCTCAGCGCATGGCGGATCATCTTCGGCAAACTGTGGTCGGCGCTTGCGTACATCTCTCTGTTGCTGATCGCAACAACGCCATTGCTCGTCATTCCCGTGCTGCTGGGCGGCGTAACGATCGGCAACGTTCTCTCAGGCCTTGGCATGGTGGCAGTCACCGCGGTCATGGTCGGTGCGGTGTCGCTGTGGCTATCCGCTCGATCCAGCTCCATGCAGGGCGCGGTGCTTGGGGCCTATGTATGGACTGTGGTCATCGTGATGGGGGCAATGGGTCTCCTCATTGCCGAGTTCTTCCTTCTGGAACCAGAGGACACGGGCTCGACTCGAATCGTGGCGGGGCTCCAGCGCGACGAAGGGCGCGAGCTGTACTCGACATGGATCAATCCGATCATCGGCATGGTTGACGCCAGCGCCGACGCCACCGACTTCCGCACCCAGATCGTCACTTCGCCGTACCGGGTGTTCCAAGGCCCACTTGTCGCCAGACAAGGGTTCGATCCGTCCGAGCTTGCGCGACTGGAGATAAGGCAATTCGATCAATTTGGAGGCTTCGACCGTGGCTTTGGCGGTGTCCCCGTCATCACCAGCCAGACCCGAGCCAATGTGACGCCAATACGCGGTGCTGTCTGGCCCCGCACGCTGCTCTTCCAAGCGCTGCTCAGCGCTCTTGCGCTCTGGGGAGCACAGAGAAAGATCCAGGTGCCGCGTGTGCCCTCACGCGGTCTATTCCGAAGGAGGAGGGCGCATGCCTCCTGAGTCGATTCAGAAGGTCATCAGGGCGGCTCGCCGCCACCTGCGTACTCGCGACATGCTGCGTCGAGTCGTAACCGGTATCGGCGTCGTCGCCGCGGCTGGTGCGCTCATTCTCGGGGTTGCCCGCTATGTCGTGCTGCCCTGGGCCGAGCCGGCCGTGTTCGGGGCGATTGGACTAACCGTCATCGCCGCCATCGCCTGGAGCATCTTCAGGCAGCCAAGCGATGCAAGAGCTGCGCTGGAAATCGATCAAAGGCTTGGCGGTAAGGACCGAGTCTCGACGGCCCTCGAGCTGTCGCTCATGTCTCCCCGCTCGCGTCTCGCCGATAGCCAGATCTCCCATAGCGCGGCATGGGCTGAGGGCCGAGAGAATGCGCAACTCGGATCCGTGATGCCGCGTCGCCAACTCATAGCGCTCGCCGCTCTGGCGTTGGCTGCCGCATTCGTGCTGGCGCTCCCTGCGTCACCGGCCGACGCCGAGCAGCAGCGCCGCGAGGAGGTTGCCGAGGCTGTCGAAGCCGAAGCGAAGGTGCTGGAAGACTTGGCCCAGAAGCTCCAAGACGAAGAGCTTGCGGATCAGCTGCGTCGTGAGGCGGAGGAGCTTCGTAATGCCGAGTCCCTTGACGATGCCATCCAGCAGCTCGGTGACGCTCGCCAGGATTTGGCATCGCAGTCGGATCCCGAGGCCCTTCCCCTCAAGACCGCCCTGTCTGGCCTCGAGGCCAAGCTTGCGCAGAATCCACTGGCGGAGGGTGCTGATGCCCAGAGCCAGCTGGCGAACCTCGCTGAAGAGCTCGAAGGGGCTGATCAGGCCGAGCGCGCCGAAGCTGCCCGTCGTCTGAGCGAACTGGCTGATGAACTGGAGGGCACGGCCCCCGAACTCGGCCAGGCCCTGGACAATGCATCAGCGGCGATTTCGAGCGCCGGCGACGTGGCGGGGGCACTCGAACAGGCAGTGGGCGCTTTGCAGCAGGCAGCCGGGCAGGTTGCTGATGCCTCCGATCTGGCCGCCGCGCGCGGCGAGGTGCGCGACGCCCAGCAGCGATTGGCGGATGCTCGGAATGCTCAGGGCCAGGGCCAGGGCCAGGGCCAGGGCCAGGGTCAGGGGCAGGGTCAGGGGCAGGGTCAGGGGCAGGGCCAGGGCCAGGGTCAGGGTCAGGGCCAAGGTCAAGGACAGGGTGGCGGAGGAGGCTCCGGCGGTGGGGCCAACAACCCCGATCCCGTGTCGGGCGGTCAGGGGAATCCAGGCCAACCCGCAGGCGGCAACGACAACGATCCGGAGGCCGATCCCGCGCGCGGCCGAGTCTTCGACCCCTCACCATTTCAACGTGGCGACGAGCATCGGGTGGACTTCGACACCTCAGATCCGAGTGGCGATCCGCTGGGACGCACCCAGGGTGAAGGCATCTCCAACGATGCGCTCGTGCCATATATCGACCGCTATGCCGCGTACCAACAGCAGGCCTTGGATGCGTTGGATCGGATATCGATTCCAGCCTCCCTGAGAGACATCGTCCGCATCTATTTCACGGAGCTAGGTCAATGACACCAGAAGAGTTCGCAGCCCGCGTCGCCGCTATCGAGGGTGAGCTCGGCAAGGTGATAGTGGGTCAGGAGGATCTGGTACGAGCCGTTGTTCTCGGCATGCTTGCCGAGGGCCACGTTCTGCTCGAGGGAGTTCCCGGGTTGGGAAAGACATTGCTGTTGCGGACCCTCGGCGAAGCGCTGAATGTCGAGTTTGGCCGAGTTCAATTCACCCCGGACCTCATGCCGGCCGACATCGTCGGCACCAACGTGCTGAGCGACGGCGGATTCTCATTCCACCGGGGGCCCGTCTTCGCCAATGTCGTTTTGGCGGACGAGGTGAACCGAGCCACACCGAAAACGCAGTCGGCTCTGCTCGAGGCCATGCAGGAGCGCCGGGTGACGCTGGGAGGCGAGTCGCACAACCTTCCCCGTCCGTTCTTCGTGATGGCCACCCAGAACCCATTGGAGATGGAGGGCACGTACCCGCTGCCAGAAGCGCAGCTCGACCGCTTCCTCTTCAAGGTGCTGGTTCCGTTCCCATCGGCCGATGACATCGTCCAGATTCTGGAGCGAACGACGGCTGACATCACTCCATCAGTGAGTGACATCTCGGACGCAAGCGAATTGAGTGAGATGATTGCAATGGTGCGCGAGGTGCCCGCCGCCTCCCACGTGCTGCGCTATGCGGCTTCGCTGGTTGCGGCCACCCACCCGGAGAACCAGAGTGCCACGCCGCGCGTCAAGGAGTACGTTCGCTTCGGTGCCAGCCCCCGAGCGGCTCAGGCGATGGTCCTCGGCGGCAAGGCAATGGCGCTCGCCGAAGCCCGTTACAACCTGAGCGGTGACGACGTCAGAGCCGTCGCCAAGTTGGCGCTACGCCACCGCCTAGTACTCGGTTACGAAGCAGCAGCTGATGGCGTCGACGCGGACAGCATCATCGACGAGTTGCTTGCCGCCAATCCCGCTCCGACCGTCGCGAGCTAATGCTCCTCGACCCGCAACTCCGGGCGCGCCTTGAGCGGTTGGCCCTCGCCAACCGCACCCGGTTGCGCGGCGTCTGGGGGGGGCGGCACCGTTCAACTCGGCTCGGAGAGAGTCTCGACTTTGCGGACTACCGCGAGTACAACCCCGGAGACGACTACCGGCGCATCGACTACAACCTATGGGCTCGTCTCGGCGTCGTACTCATTCGGCTGTTCGAGGCAGAAGACGAGATGCCCTTGCAGATCGTCGTCGACACCAGTCGTTCCATGGATTTTGGGGACAAGTTTCCGACGGCTCAGCGCCTTGCCGCCATGGTCACCTATTTGGCGCTGATTTCGGGGGAGCGTGTGCGGCTGGCCACTGTGCCCGGACCGGGCAGCACAGGTTTGATCGGTCCTTGGGCTCGCCATATTGGATCGTGGCCCAAACTGGAGACCTGGCTCGAGAACCTCGAGCCATCGGGCGGCACGGATCTGGTCGCAGCTTCCCGCATCGTCGCCTCAACCGTGTCCCGGGGTCCGATCGTCCTGATATCGGACCTGATGCAGGACGGCTGGCAGCAGGCCGTTGACCTGTTCGGCACGGCCAGGGGTGGATTGGTACTGCATGTCCTGAGTCCCGCTGAGCTCGATCCCGATCTGACTGGAGATCTGACGTTGCGCGACATCGAGACCCGTACCGAAGTGCCGGTTTCCATGAGCGGTGATGCGATAGATCGCTACCGGGACCGGATGCGAGGTTTTGTGTTGGACGCTGCCCGTCGTTGCCGCCGCGTCGGCTTGGAGTATGTTCAGGCGACCGCCGACGAAGCAGCCCTTGACCGGGCTCTCCGTGCCATGGTTGCGTCGGGTGTGGTGCGATGAGCTTCCTGGCCCCGGCCGCCCTTGGCTTGCTCGCACTTTCGGTGCCGCTCGTAGTGTTGTACATGCTGCGCAGCCGCCGGCAGCGGCTCGAAGTGCCCTCCGTTCTCATGTGGCAGGGTGAGGAACAGTTCGTATCTGCCGCCCTTCCTTGGCAGCGTCTCAAGATCACCGGGGCGTTGCTACTCCAACTGCTTGCCATCGTCGGTTTCGCCGTTCTGCTCGGCCGGCCCTTTTTCCGGGAGCAGACTCTTCTCGGCCCGCATACGGTGATGGTGATTGACAGCTCGGGCTCGATGGCGACGGCCGGGCGTTTGGATGCCGCTCTCGATCAAGCGCGCAAACTGGCCGGTGATGCCAGCGATGCACAGCTCGTATCGGTTGTCGAAGCCGGCGCCCAGCCGCGGGTGCTGGCAGCTTTTGCCCGAGAACCGGACGCCGTGCTGACTGCAATCGATACGATCCGGGCAGGCGGCACATCTGCGAACCTCGAAGGAGCGGTGCGTCTGGCGCGAGGTCTGGCGACACCCGACCGGCCGACAACGCTGCTCATTCTCAGCGACGGCGGCATTCCAGGAGCAGTTAGTGAGCCTGTCGCCGACGCCCGGCATGTGCTCTACGACGCCGGCGGGGACAACGTTGCGATCACGGGTTTCGGCACGGGCGTGCCGGGAGAGGGGGCTACGAGGTTGTTCCTCGAGGTTGCCAACTTCTCCGTCGGGCCTGAGACGGTCCGTGTCAGCCTCCTAGTCGACGGTCTCGAGGTGGGATCGGTCGACTTCGACCTCGAGGCGGGACAGCGGCGCCAAGATGTCGTTTCGGTCGACGCCGGCCCGGGCCAGGCCGTGACCGCAGTGCTCGCCTCCTTCGAGGATGCCAATACGCTCGATAACACCGCCAGCCTGGTGCTGTCTGCCGGGACCGACCTTACGGTCACGGTGACCGGCGCCGGTTCTCCGTTCCTCGATGCCCTTGTCGACTCGGTGCCGGGACTCCGACCCGCCGCAGGCGCGCCACCGGATGTCCTCATAGTCGACGGTGGAGATGCACGCATCGTGGATCGGCCGGCGTGGATCATCGCCCCCGAGACGCCGCCCACCGGTGTGACTCTGATGGGTCGTCTCGAAGAGCCCATCATCACCTACCAGCGTCCCGGCGAACCGATACTCGATGGTCTCGACCTGTCCTCGATCGCCATTGCCGAAGCGGACATCGTGGACGCCCCGGGATGGTTGCCGCTCGTCAGAGCCGGCGACGTCCCGCTCGTATTGCTGGGCGAGGTCGATGGTCACCGCGCGATGTACTTCACTTTCGATCTCGTTCGCTCCAATCTGCCGGTTCAGGTCACTTTCCCGATCCTCGGGGCACGCGTGCTCGAGTGGCTTGGGGGCAATCGCGTTGCCGCCACCTCGACTGCGCCCGCCGGCACTCCGATCGGGCTCACTCCTCCCGCAGCCGGTATATCCGTTGTCACCGCACCCAATGACACAGTGTCCACTCTCCAAGCAGAGGCCACGACGTTTGTGGCGACGGAGCTACCCGGGATCTACTCGATCGAATATCGCGACTCAGAAGGTGTCACGGTCGGTACAGCTGTGGCCGCTCGCCAGTTCGTTGCGGCAGAGTCCACAGGAAGTGCCCGCCAGATCTCGACAACCGAGCCGGACGTCGCCGAGGCAGACGAGGGGAGCCTCCTGCGGGAGTGGGCTCCACAGATACTCGCTGCGCTGCTCGCAATCATTTTGCTCGAGTGGTGGGTGGCATTTGGGCGTCCCTTGCCCAGCCTGCGCCGCGACAACGCAGAGGTGGTCACATGAGTCTCCAACAGCCCTGGTGGCTGCTCGCCCTGCCGATCGCCCTCGTGATGGTCTACCTGGTCGCTCGCAAGGGCCGCCGCGTGGTATCAGCCAGGCAGCTGCGATTCGCCGTGTGGCTGAGAATGATCGGCGTGACCTTGCTTGTGCTGGCCTTGACCCAGCCGCTGCTGGTTCGCAGCTCACCTGAACGTTCCGTTTTGTTCCTCTTGGATCGATCTTCATCGGTTACGGCAGACGCCAGAGCCGCCCAGGAGGCGTTTGTGGCCAGGGCACTCGAGGCTTCCGGCGACGAGGACTCGTCGGCTGTGGCCGTATTCGGCAGCGAGCTTCGTCTCGACACGGCGCTCTCGAGCAATCCTGCATTCGACCGCGTGCGCACGATTGTCGACTCTTCTTCGACTGACCTGGCGGGCGCGTTGCGCGGGGCGGCCGCCGTGCTCCCAACCGAAGGCTCCAGGCGCATCGTCGTGCTCACAGACGCTGTTGAAACAACGGGCAACGCGAGGACGGCTGCCCGTGAGCTCGCCGACCAGGGAATTGCGGTGGATGTGATACAGCTCGACACGGGACGCGCCAGCGACGCTCTGGTGACGCGGATCGACGCCCCCGTCGTCGTTCGCGCCGGCGAAACGGTCCCCGTTGAGGTGACCGTCCAAGCCACGGCTTCAGGTCCCGGCACTGTCACCGTCACGTCGGGGGAGCAAGTCTTCGAAATCCAGACTGAGCTGCTCGTTGGCGCCAACCGCATAACCTTTGAGGTGCCTGCGGGAGAGAAGGGAACGCTTCCGATAAGGGCTGAAGTGAGTGCCGGGTTCGATGCGGTGGTTGAGAACAACTCGAGCGAAGTCATCGTCGAGGTCCTGGGGCCGGCAGCCGTTGCAATTGTCGAGGGAACCGTCGGCGATGGTGGTGAGCTCGCCAGAGCCCTCGAAGCGGCCGACATGGCGGTGGACACTCTCGCGGCCGTCCCTTCTGCCGCCGAGCTCTTGAACTATGACGCGGTGGTCCTCGTCAACGTGCCGGCCCCGGCGGACGTTCAGGCAGCCGACTTGGCTTCCTTTGTCGAGGATCTGGGGAGGGGCCTGCTCGTTGTCGGCGGCGACAATGCCTTCGGCCTTGGCGACTACTCCTCAACCAAGCTCGAAGAGATCCTGCCTGTGAGCAGCGACCCGGACGATCTGATCCGGCGCCAGCCGGTCGCCGAAGTCCTCGTCATCGATACATCCGGCTCGATGGCTGATTGCCACTGTGGAGGTGGGGAGCACGACCCTTCCCAGCAGGGCGGAGTCAACAAGACGGACATTTCCCGCGCCGGCGCCGGCCTCGCCATCTCCGCGCTACAGGACAGCGATCGGGTGGGTGTACTTGCGTTCACATCCGGTACCCGGTGGGCGCTACCGCTCGCCGCCAAGCCTGATCAGTCCACTGTGGCCGAAGCGTTGAACTCACTCACCCCGGAGGGTGATACCGAGATAACCCAAGCGCTGCGGGTGGCCCTCGAAGAGCTGAAGAATGCTCCGGAGGAGATACGCCACATCGTCCTGTTCACCGACGGGTGGGGCAACGACACCAACCTCCTTTCGGTGAGCCAGGAGATCGCCGACGCCGGCATCACGCTATCCGTCCTTGGCACAGGAGAGGGGAGCGGGGAGAACCTACGCCGTGCCGCGGCCCTCGGCGGAGGCCAGTTCTACCCCGGCCGTGACCTCCAGGCCATCCCCGACATCTTCATCGAAGAGACGCTGCGAGTGGCCAGGCCGCTGATCGCGGAGGGCGCGTTTCTGCCAAGCCTCGGAGCCGTCTCCCAGGTCACGGTGGGCCTCACGGCGACTCCGGCGTTGCGTGGCTACGTGCTGACAAAGAGCAAGCCGACCGCAGCCGTGCCGCTCGAGTTGGGGCCGGGCGACCCTCTGTTCGCGACCTGGCAGCGTGGTTTGGGTCGAGCCGCCGTGTGGACATCCGATGCAACAACGCGGTGGTCGGCCGATTGGGTCAGTTGGGAGGGCTTCTCCGATTTCTGGGGCCGCATGGTGTCGGACGTCCTGCCACCCGGCCGCGACACGCCGCCATCCGTACGCCTCGACGGCGGCACATTGGAGATCGAATACCAGGCAACGGTGCCATTGGACGCAGTGGCCATTGCCACGATCCGCAACGCTGCAGGTGTCGTCACGATGCTGCCGCTGCAACGCACCGATGAGACGACCTTCCAGGCCAGGGTTCCTGTCCCCGCTGCCGGTGCCTATTGGGTTGCGGTGCAAGTCGAGGACGCCACGGGCACCGTTGCATCGGGCAGCGGGGGAGTCGTCGCCGGTTATGCCGACGAATTCGCTTTCCGTGATCCCGACCCCGACCTCGCCTCCGACATCGCAGACACGACATCAGGAAGGGTCAACCCGCTTGCGGCGGAGACGTTCGACCCGGCACCCTCGCGGGGGGATGCCGCGCTGCCGATGTGGCCGTGGCTTGCTGCCGTGGCGCTTGCCCTGTTCATGCTCGACGTCGCCTTGCGCCGTCTCGTCCTGGCCAAGGGCGACTTCGAAGTGTGGCGGGAAGCCGTGCGTCCCCAGGCGAAGGAGCCGGTGACCGCACTAGATACCAGTGAGCCCACGGCTGAGCCCAAGAGCGTCACTCCGCAACCCGATCAAGTGGCCCCACGTCGCGAGGCGCTGCCAGAGGAAGAGACCCTGGCGCAGTTGCTGAAACGCAAGCGCAAGCAGTAGGGCTAAGCGCGTCGTGATGCCATCACGACGCCGACCAACGCGACGACGACGCCGAGCCCGTACCACCAGACGGGCCCGCCGCTGAGGCTGAGCCGGTATGGCTCGGTCACGAGCCGCCCGCCGGCAGCAATCAGCAGTGCTGTGGATGCCGCAACGCCCGTGGCGATATGCCGCTTGCGATAGAGGGCGAGAACCGGGGCCGCCACGAGAAAGAGCGCAGCTGCATAGAGCTCGACAGGATGTCGGCCGACCTGGCTGCCGGCCTGGGCCATTGCCCATGGAACATCGGTGGGGGTGCCGAGGCAGGCATCCCGTGCCAGGCAACCGAGATGCCAGCCGCCCAAGGTCGCCAGAGCCGCGACTGCCAAGGCGTCTGCCACTGCGACGATCTCGCCCCTAGCCAGCACGGCGACGGTGGACAGACCCGCCACCGTTGCGGGCCCGGTAGCCACACCGCCGCGAATGATCAGTATGTCCCCGAGGCTGGTCAACGGGTTGATTCCAGCACCAACCATTGCGGCCAACCTGCCGACGAACAATCCAACGACGAGTCCTGAGATCAACACGTCCCACAGGTCCGCGGCGCAATCCGCTGCATTACCCCTTGCTGCTTCCCAGCGCAGCGCGATGGCGCCGGAGCCGACGCCGATTGCAGCCGCGAAGAGAAGTGTGAACTCCAATCAGGCGCCGGCCTGCACGAGTTCGTCGACTTCGAGGGCGAGAGTGCGCTCGTCGATCACGCCGAAGTGGATCTTGGACACGGTTCCGTCGGCGTTCATGAAGATCGTGAGCGGTACTCCCGAGGTGCCCCCCAGGTCGGCCACCGTCGAGCCGTCACGATCGAAGACATGTTCAATCGGAGCATCGTCGAGGAACTCCACAATGAACCCCTTGGCACGGTTCTGGCTGTCACGGACGTTGAGCCCGATGAACGTGACTCGATCCGCGAATTCCCCTGCTGCTGCAGACAACAGCGGTGCTTCGGACCGGCAGGGCCCGCACCATGAAGCCCACACGTTCACGACGGCAGGCAGCTGCCCTGCCTCGATCGATGCGACGAGGTCTGCAGTAGTTGCTTCCGGCAAGTCTGGGATGCCTGCGATGTCTGGGGATGTCCCGCCGCAGGAGACGATCAGCAGCGCAGCCACAACAAGGAGCGGCAATAGGCGTGTCATGCCCTCCGCTCGAGAGCGTCAAGGAATGCAGATGGAGATTCGCCTCGTTCAGCCAGCACAACGAGCAGATGGTAAATCAGGTCTGCTGTCTCTTCGGCAAGTTCACCGGCATCTCGCCCGGCTGCGTGATCCTTGGCCGCCAGCAACACCTCGGTGGCTTCTTCTGCGACCTTGCGGGTTGTGGCGTTGACTCCTCCGGCGATCAGGTCCGCGGTGTATGACCCTTCGGGTCGTTCGGCGGCACGGGTGGCAATTACCTTCCACAAGCCCTCGAGCCGTCGGAACCCTTGAGTCGGCTCGGCGGAGAAGCACGAAATCGTCCCGGTGTGGCACGTCGGTCCCGTTGCAACTGCCTGCACCAGGAGAGCGTCGCCGTCGCAGTCGAGCGAGACGCTGCGCACCTCTAGGCGGTTGCCGCTCGAGTCCCCCTTGCGCCACAGCTCGTTGCGGCTCCGGCTCCAAAACGTCACCAGACCCTCTGTGTGCGTCAGTTCGAGGCTTTGCCGGTTCATGTAGCCGAGCATCAGCACCTGGCCTGAGGTCGCGTCTTGGACGATCGCAGGAATCAGCCCGGCGTCGTCAAACACAATCTTGTCCCAGTCGAGGCTCATAGTCGAACAGCCACGCCGGCGTCGGCCAGGCCTGCTTTCAGAACAGCAACGCTGATCTCATCGCGGTGGAAGATAGACGCAGCCAGCACTGCGTCGGCAAGGCCTTCGTCAAGGGCCGCGACGCAGTCGTCGATAGAGCCCGCACCGCCCGATGCGATCACAGGCACTGAAACCGCGGCTCTCATGGCGCGAAGCAGGTCGATGTCGTAGCCGTCGTACGTGCCGTCGCGATCCATTGAGGTCACGAGCAACTCGCCGGCGCCGCGAGCGGCACCTTCTGCTGCCCACTCGACGGCGTCCAGTCCCGTCGGGTTGCGGCCGCCGTGGGTGTAGACCTCCCAGAGGGCCGCCGCACCGGCTCGCTTGGCGTCGATGGCGAGAACGACACACTGGCTGCCGAATTCCGCTGCACACTCGTTGATCAACTCGGGCCTGGCCAGCGCCGCTGAATTGAGGGTGACCTTGTCGGCCCCCGCCCGCAGTGTTGCGCGCATGTCCTCGACTGAACGTACTCCGCCGCCCACGGTGAGTGGAACAAACACGTTCTGGGCTGCTCGCCTCACGACGTCGAGCATGGTGGCTCGATCGTCACTCGATGCCGTGATGTCGAGAAGACACACCTCGTCGGCACCGCCTGCAGCGTATTGAGCGGCGAGTTCGATCGGGTCGCCCTCGTCGACGAGGTCGACGAACTGCACCCCTTTGACGACCCGCCCGTCGGTCACATCGAGGCACGGAATCACACGCTTACGCAGCACGGCGCGCCTCTTTGCAGCCGGCAACGAAGTTGGCGAGAACTGCGAGTCCGGCGGCCCCCGACCGTTCGGGGTGGAATTGCACGCCAACCCGGTTGCCGCAACGGGCCGCAGCCACGAACCGAGACCCGTACTCAGCCCATCCGATGACAGCCGCTTCGTCGTGTGGCACAGGCGCGTAGCTGTGCACGAAGTAGAACAGCTCACTCGGGCCGAGGCCGTCGAACAGGGGGTCATCTAGCAACTCGACGTCGTTCCATCCAATGTGGGGGAGAAGCGGTGCAGCCGGCAGCCGCGCTACCTCACCCTCGATGAAACCGAGGCAGCGGGTGTCGTCCTCTTGCGAGGCCGCAAAGAACAGCTGCAGGCCAACGCAGATTCCGAGTAGCGGTTTGGACCACTGCTCCAAAGCGGCGACGAGGCCTTGCTCGTGAAGTCGGGCCATTGCCGCACCGGTGGTGCCGACCCCGGGCAGCACGACGCCGTCGGCGACATCGAGCCCGGCAGCGGATTGGACGACGGTCACTCGAGCGCCGCAGCGTTCCAGGCCGCGTGCCGCGGACACGAGATTGCCCGCTCCGTGGTCGATAAGGGCGATCCGGGTCAAGTCGTCCCCTTGGTCGACGCAATGCCGGTACGGCGGGAATCGGACTCGACGGCCGCCCGCACGGCCCTCGCCAGCGCCTTGAACGCCGCTTCGGCGATGTGGTGGTCGTTGTTCCCCCTCGCCTTCAGGTGGATCGTGAAGCCGGCCGCACGTGCCAATGCTTCGAGGGCGTGCGGGATCATCTGAGTGCCGAGTTGCCCAAGGCGCTCTGTTGCGAAGGCGATGTCAACGACGGCGTATGGTCGGCCCCCGACATCGACAGCTGCAGTAGCGAGCGCTTCATCCATCGGAACCGTTGCGTTCCCAAAGCGCTGAATACCGGCGCGTTCGCCAAGCGCCTCGGCAAGGGCCATACCAAGGACGAGCGCCGTGTCTTCGACGGAGTGGTGCTCGTCGATGTGAAGGTCGCCTTCAGTCTTGATGTCGAGATCGATGAGACTGTGATGAGCAAAAGACTCCAGAAGGTGGTCGTAGAAACCGACGCCGGTGTCGATCGCCGCGGCGCCGGTGCCGTCGAGCTCAACCGACAGCTTCACGTTGGTTTCCGTTGTCTGGCGGGAGACAGTCGCGCTGCGGCTCACGGCAGCACCTCCTTGAGGGTTGTGATCAGCCTTTGGTTCTGTTCGGCGCTACGCACGGTGAATCGCAGATACTGGCCCAGCCCCGTCTCGGCGGGAAAGGTGCGCACGACAATGCCCTGCGCTCGCAGGGCAGCAGCCGTTTCCGCGGCGTGAGGGCCTACCTCGCAGAGGAGGAAGTTGACCCGAGACGGCAAGACCCTGAAGCTCATCTCGCCGAGACTCGCGGTCAGCCATGTCCGTGCGTGGGCGAGGGCGGCCACTGCCTGCTCGGCGCGGTCGACTCTGCCCAGGGCGGCTGCAGCGAGCTCGGCGGACGGAGTTGCGATGCTGCCGGGGGGGCGCAGTCCGTCGATCTTGTCGATGAGCGCAGGATGGCCCATGGCGTATCCGACCCTGGCTCCGGCAAGCGCAAATGCTTTCGACATCGTGCGGAACACGAGCAGGTTCGAATAGCGATTCACTTCCTCGGCCCAGTCGTCTCCTGTGAACTCCGCATAGGCGGCGTCGATGATGACGACTCCGTCTGCGGCGGCAATGATCGCTTCGATGTCGGTCCGGGGGAGCTCGACCGCCGTCGGGTTGTTCGGCACACACAGCCACACGACATCGGCATCTCTGGCGGCCGCGATCAATTCGGCGGTTGGGGCGGCAAAGTTCGGCGGCTGGGCTGCGACTTCCCGCAAGTTGGTGCCCACCTGGGCGCACGCGATCTTGTAGAGAGGGTATGTCGGTGCCATGGTCACGGCCCGCTTGTCGGTGCCGAGGAAGGCGCGAGCCGCCAACAGTATCAACTCGTCGGCGCCCGCCCCGGGCACGATTTGCTCTGGCTCGAGGCCGTGGCGATCGGCAGCGGCCCGGCGCAGTGGCAGGTAGCTGGCGCCGGGGTATTCGTTGAGAGACATGGCGGCGGCCGTCGCCAGCTCGACGGTCCACTCTGTCGGCCATGGCGTCGTGTTGTGGTCGAAACGGACCACATCGCTCGGTTCGATGCCTGCGGCCGTAGCGATTTCCGCTGTAGTCGGCTGCCATTTGTAGCGGGGAATAGTCATCGCAGCTCTTCGAAGCGGATGTCAACGGCTAGCCGATGGGCAGTCAAACCCTCACCGTCGGCAAGGGCCGCGACGGTCGGCTGAAGCGCACGAAGGCCCACGCGAGTGATCCGCTGCACCTGACGGAACGAGCCGAAGTCGGCAACGCCCAGCGGGCCGTATGCCCGGGCCAGGCCGCCTGTGGGTAGCACGTGATTGGCGCCCGTGGCGTAGTCACCCGCCGCATGCGGAGCGAAGTGTCCTGCAAACACGGATCCGGCGGACGGTACTGCGGCAATCACCTTCTCCGGGTCGCTGGTGTGGATCCCCAAGTGTTCAGGGGCAAACTCGTTCGCAAAGGAGCACGCCTGTTCGAGGTCCTCGGCAATGGCTATGAGGGCATTCTTCTTCAACGCGGATCGAATGATCTCAGAGCGGTCGAGCCGACCAAGTAGCGGCTCGATCTCGGCCGTGACGGCAGCAGCGACGGGCGCTCCTACGGCGACCATGACTGCGACCGAGTCCGGACCGTGTTCTGCCTGGCTGATCAGGTCGGCGGCAACCGCTCTGGGCTGCGCAGAAGAGTCGACGATCTCGAGGGCCTCGCTTGGTCCCGCCGGCAGGTCGATGCCGCATACGCCGAATACCTCCAGCTTGGCGGCCGTGACCCAGGCGTTGCCGGGGCCAACGATCTTGTCGACTGGAGCGATGGACTCGGTGCCATAGGCGAGAGCGGCCACAGCCTGGGCGCCCCCCATCGCGTAGAACTCTGTGATTCCTGCCACGGCGCATGCTGCCAGCACCACATCAGAAACGGAACCGTCGGGTCCCGCCGGGCTGGCGACGACGATCTCGTCCACTCCGGCAATTGCGGCAGGGACGGCTCCCATCAGCACAGAGGACGGGTAGGCGGCGAGCCCGCCCGGGGCATAGATGCCGACTCGCCGCATCGGCGACCATCGTCTTTCGACGGCGACGCCGGGTAGGGGAGATACCCGGGTCGGGGCTGGGAGTTGTGAGCCGTGCACAGCTGTAATAGCGGCATGGGCCGCTTCGAGGCCGGCGAGAAGCGCCGGATCGAGTCGGGAGGCGGCCGCGGCGAACTGGGCCGGGTCGATGGAGAACGATCCGTCACGAAGGGCACCGCCGTACTGAGCAGAAGCATCAGCCAGAGCGGCGTCGCCACCCGCTCGGACCGCAGCCACTATGGCTCTCGCTCCGTCGCGCACCGCCGGGTCGGCAACGGGGGAACGGCGGGTCAACTCTCGTCTGGTGACGGAAGACAGCTCGGACAGCTCGATAGTGCGGATCACGAGGCGTTTCCTAGAGCAAGAGCTGTTCGATGGGAAGGACGAGGATCCCGGAGGCTCCCGCCGCCTGCAGTTGGGGGATGACGTCCCAGACGGCGTCGACGTCGACGACGCTGTGGATGGCCACCATGGTGGGATCAGCGAGCGGAACGACTGATGGTGCGTCGAAACCTGGAATCAGGTCTCTGATCTCGCCAACCGCCGATTGCGGTGCGTTCATCAGAATATATTTGCGGCGCCTGGCGGCGACGACCGAAGCAATCAGAGTGACCGCCGCATCGACCTCGTCCATCTGCTCGGCAGCGCGATCTCGCACCAAGACGGCCTGGCTCGACAGGACGTCGGCAACCGGGCGAAGTCCGTTGAGCATCATCGTGGATCCGCTCGACACCAGGTCGACGATGGCGTCTGCGACGTCGAGCTTGGGAGCAACTTCGATGGAACCTCGCAGCGGCACAGTTTGTATGGAGATGTCCTTCTCAGCGAAGAACTCGCCGGTAACCCTCGGGTGGGAGGTGGCAACCCTCATGCCGGCGAGGTCCTCGATAGCAGCGATATCGCTGGCGTTGGGGACGGCCGCCGTCAACCGGCACTGACCGAACCCGAGCTCAGCGAGCACCTCGATGTTGGCGCCACTCTCTGCAACCAGATCGAAGCCGGTTATGCCCAGGTCGGCCACGCCGTCCGTCACCAATTCGCAGATGTCGTCGGCTCTCACGAGGAGAAGTTCCACGTTGCGTCCGCGGACAGGCACGGCGAGCGTCCGTTCTCCGCGTTCGTACTGGAATCCTGCCTGCTGGAGCAGACGTGTCGACGGTTCTTCGAGCCGGCCCTTCTTGGGCACGGCAAACCTCATCGGATTCATCTTGATTCCTCGCTCAGCTCGTTGGTACCAAGCCCCAGCCGCTCGAGCGCCGCCACATAGCCGCCACGTCCATGACGCAGCCATTGGTTGATGCGGGTGACCGTTGCCGTCGATGCTCCGGTTGTGGAGGCGATCCGTCGGTATGGAGTTCCCTCTGCCAGCATTAGCACTACTTGCCAGCGACGGCTCATTTCTTCGAGCTCGCGCCTGGTGCAGAGATCGCGAAAGAACGCCGCTGCTTCGTCCTGGGTCGGCAGCGAGAGGATGGCTTCGAAGAGTTGCGCCGTTTCCTCGCTGCGCCAATTGTCTGGGTTGGCGGCTGTTGTCATCGTGGTTTCCCGGTTGTTTGTGCGTATCTGTGTTTTAACATGCTAAAACACAGAAACAGCAACATATCCCACACCAGGAAGAAGCGCAACCTCAAATGTTCCAGCTACTACCCGCAATCGACGTGCTTGACGGCAAGGTGGTGCGCCTGGAGCGAGGCGAGTACGACGCCGTAACGGTCTACGGCGATGACCCGATCGCCGTCGCAGAAGAGTTTGTGGCAGCGGGTGCAACGCTTCTCCATATCGTCGACCTCGACGGGGCGCGCCGAGGCGAGCCGAATAGAGAGTTGCGGCGGCGCCTCGGGTCCTCGGGGGTTCCATTTCAGACCGGGGGAGGGCTACGGACGGCAATCGCGGTGGCCGAAGCCATCGGAGACGGGGCGGCTCGAGCCGTCGTGGGCACCGCAGCAGTCTGGGATGCGGCCGAATTGGCGGCCATGGTCGATCTGGTCGGGGCTGCCAGGCTCGTCGCTGCGGTCGACGTCGCAGACGGTCGTGCTCGCGGTGCCGGTTGGCTCGACGAAGGCCAACCGTTGGAGGAAGTCGTCGCCGGCCTGGTCGCCAGCGGCATCGGGCAGGCGCTTGTGACCGCAATTGCTCGAGACGGCATGTTGACCGGCCCTGACCTCGCCTTGCTTGCTTCGGTGAGTGACGCAGGCTTGGCAGTGATCGCCTCCGGCGGCATCAGCTCACTCGATGACCTAATCGCGGTCCGCGATCTGGGACTGGCGGGGGCGATCGTCGGGCGTGCTATCTATGAGGGCCGCTTCAGCGTGGCCGAAGCTATTGCGGCTACGGGCTAGTTGACTTCTGGCTCGTTCTGGTAGCGGCCGAGTGCAAAGTCCATGTCGCCTCTCGTCACCTCGATCGCCGTCTGGTCGCGCCGTAGTGCCTGGAGGGCGGCCTCGCGCAACATCCCGCTCATCTCTGCGAACGACAGGCCGTCGGTGGACGCGATGTAGTGCTCGACGTCGACATCATCAGAGAACGGTATGTCCTGGATTCCGAAGAAGGCTCGGCGCGACTCCAGCTCGGGAAGGCCCAGGTAAAGATGCGTTTCGAGGCGGCCCGGGCGTAGCAGGGCGGCGTCCACGAGGTCACGCCGGTTGGTAGCTCCGATGACAAAGACGTCGCCGCGATCGGAGACGCCGTCCATCTCCGTGAGCAAGGCCGCAACGACCGAGTCAGTCACTGAGTTGGACGAGTTTCCGCGCGTCGGCGCCAGAGCATCGACTTCGTCGAAAAAGAGGATCGCAGGCGCCACGGCACGGGCCCTGGCGAAGACTTCCCGAACCGCTCGCTCCGACTCGCCAACGTACTTGTCGAGCAGCTCGGCTCCTTTGATGGTGAAGAATGCGGCACCAGACTCATGAGCGAGTGCTCGGGTGACGAAGGTCTTTCCGGTTCCGGGCGGCCCATAGAGCAGAAGGCCCCTGGGAGGTTCGATACCGAGCCGGGTGAAGCGTTCAGGCTCCTCCATCTGCCAGATGACAGCTTCTGTCAGACGCTGCTTCACTTCTTCCAGGTTGGCAACCCGCTCGAAGCCATATGTCGGTAGCTCGCCGAGCGACGCCGTTCCCAGAGAGGGAGTCGTGTCTTGTATGGCGCGATCTAGGAGCTCGTCAGTGACCTCTTCCCCCGAGCCGGCAATCAGGGCTGAGGCGTGAACGACGGCCGCAATGATGTCGGCGCCGGAGAACCCGGCAGTTCTCGAAGCGAGACGCGCGAAGTCGATTTGTTTGCTCGGTACCGATGCCAGGGCCGCCGCGAACAGCTTGGTTCGACGCTCGAGATCTGGCGGAGGGATCGTCAACGTCCTCGGCAACAGGGCGGACCCGCTGACTGTGGGCGATAGCTTGCCCACCGAAGTGATGGCGAGCACTGTTGCCACCCTCGGCTTGTCTGCGACCGCGTCGAGAAACCAGCGCAGAATCGCAGTGACCTGGTTGCGAAACATGGCGTCGTCACCGGCAACTGCATCGAGGCGATCGACGAAGATCACGGCCGGTCCCACTGTGGACGTGACTGCCTTTTCGAGGCGCTCCAGCAGTTTGTCCGGCTTGAACACGAGCTCCAGCGAGATCTCGATGACGTCGGCCCGCGCCTTGTCAGCCGCAGCCGCCACCAGTTCCGACTTGCCGCTGCCCGTCGGCCCCGCCAGGAGGACTCCTGCGACTTTGGGCAGGTTCCATGCTCCCGCCAGGTCATCCGGGCTTGTCAGCAGCGATAGCCAGCCGGTCAGGGTTTCGAGCTCCGTGTCGAGGCCCGCCAACAAAGCTGCGGCGGTCGAAGGTGTTTCGCCACCGGGTTGCCCGGCCGGGTGGGTGATGACCTCAGGCGGCTCTTCGCCCTCCTCGTGAGCCACCGTGGCGCCGCCGAACACGCCGGCTCCGTCCGGTTCGACTTCGAGCACCCGCAGCTCGACTTCCTGGGGATCCTTGTCTGCGCCGTATGAGGTGCGAACGCGGATCATGTCGCCTTCTGTGACAGGGTTTCCCTGCAGGGAGCGTGCGAGGTGTCTGGCGTCGAGCTCGACGTCACTGCCGCCGACGACCACCCTCTTCGCCTCGGGCAGGATGGCTCGCTTAACGTCGACTGAGTCGCCGATTCCGAGTCCGGCGTTGTTACGAACACGATCTCCTACTGCGATCGTGTTCGTAGTGGCGACGTCGCCGGGCACGACGATGGCGTGGGTGCGGCCGATTCTGATGATCCCGCCGCCCGGCAGTCCCATGGCGGCGAGGAGGGCCTTGTCGGCCCTGGCCTGCGGATCGGATCCGTGACGCACGATGAACTTCATGCCGGTGAGGCTAGCTGGGGCCACCAACCTGCGATCAGCCCGCCAATGCCTCCAGCTTGGGCACCGGATTGGACGGCGACACCAGGGGGGCACGCGAGTCCATGACGCGCACGCCGGTTCGGGTCAGCCATCGCCAGATGAGATGGGCCTCCTCCTGGAGGGCGACTGAGGTTGGTACCTGCGTCGGATCCAACTCGTTGCGACCGCTCACGTTGAAGAGCGGAGGGCGGTCGCCGCCGAGCCATGTCGAGACGAGACGACCCTGGTCGACAAACGCACCGTCACCATTCGGGGCCTCGGCCCACAGTCGGCCCGCCGCCTGGAGCGTCTGCCAGTTGCGTCTTCGCTCGAGTGCCCCGGCAAGGGCCTGATAACGGTCGCGGGCCGCAGCCGCCTCCTCGAACCGCTCCTGGGTCGCCCGCTCCCTCATGCGCTCCACCAGTGGAGCAAGGAGCAGCTCCGGATCGGTCGCAATGCCGTTGCGCACCGTCCGTACTACCTCGGTGTACGCAGATTCGTCGATGTCGCCGTCGCATGGACACATGGCAAGTCCGAGCTGGGAGTAGTTACAGGCGACGCTCCGGCCCTTCCTGGAGTTGGTGCAACGCCGAATGGGCACTGCATCCCAGATCGCGGTCATGACTGTTTCGGCATGGCGCTTTGACCGGAATGGCCCCAGGTACGCAGCCCCGTCTTCTTTGTAGGCGCGCACAATCGAAAGGCGGGGGTAACGGTCTTTGGTCAGCTTTAGCCAATGGGTGGTCTTTGGGGGTCGCGACTTGCGGTTGTAGCGAGGTGCCATGGCGTGGATGAGGCGCAGTTCGGTGATCTCTGCTTCGAGCTCGGTTGGGCAGACGCGATGATCGACTCTCGCCAGATTGCGGAGCATGGTGGTGACATTGCGGCGTTTGTCGCCGTAGAAGTAAGAACGGACTCGCTCTCGCAGGTTCTTGGCCTTCCCCACATAGATGACGTTGTCGTCGAGGTCGTGGAAGAGGTACACGCCCGGCCGCCGGGGCAGGCGGTCGGTCAGGTTGATCTTGTCGTAGTGCGGCTGTCCTTTGGCCGTCGGCAAACGCAACAAGTCTTCGAGGTAGGTTGCCCCGACACCGCCGGCGCGCTCGAGGAGTTGAAAGAAGACGTGCGCGGTCGCCCTGGCGTCCTCGAGGGCGCGGTGGTTCGGCTTGGTCGGGGAACGGAAATGTCGCGCCAGGCTCGACAAGCGCAGGTTGCGAACCTCGGTGCGGACAAGACGTCGTGCCAACGCCACCGTGTCGGACGTTCGGTTGGGTAGGCGCCCATATCCGAGCCGCTGCGCTGCGGCGTTCAGGAATGACATGTCGAAGCGGATGTTGTGCCCGACGATGACTGCGCCGCCAATGAACTCGAGGAGCGAGGGGAGAGCTTCCTCGACTTTGGGCGCGTCGACGACCATGGCCTGAGTGATGCCCGTCAACACAGTTATGGTTGGCGGGATTGGTGCTCCTGGATTCACAAGTGTCTGGAACGTGCCGAGTAGCTCTCCAGCCCGATACTTCACCGCACCAATCTCAGTGATCTCGCAAGATTTGGGAGTCGCCCCGGTTGTCTCCAGATCGAGCACAACGAACGTCACGTCGAAGAGAGGTGTGCCGAGTTCGTCGAAGCTCCGCTGGCCGAGCATTGGGAAGTTGGCCCTTCGTCGTTGTAAGCCAAGTAACGTAGCATCGAACATATGTTCGATCAAGGATAGGAGGTAGCTACTGCAGCCGGTAGCGAATGTTCCCTACTCGGTTACCGATACCGCGATACCGCTGCCTATTGACTACCGGATACCGTCAGCGCCGGACCGGCGCTGACGCCTTGCTTCATAGAGAATGAGCGCCGCCGCGACACTGGCGTTGAGGCTGTCGCTCATACCGTGCATCGGGATCGACACAGACCCGTGGGTGCGCCAGTGCCGGGAGACGCCGCCGTCCTCGCTGCCAATGACGATTGCCGTCGGTCCGGTGAGGTCGGCATCCCAGAACGCCTCGCCGGCCTCGTCTGTGGCAACCAGGGGAGTGATTCCGTTCGCGTCGAGCCAGTCCGTGACCTCTGGCGCCGATCCGGTACCGCAAGGGAACCCGAAGACGGCGCCTTGCGAGGCGCGAATGATGTTCGGATTGCCGAGGTCGGTCGCCAAGTCGGACGCGATCACGGCGTCGGCGCCTGCACCGTCGGCGGAGCGGATCATGGCGCCGAGGTTGCCCGGCTTCTCGATTGCGTCGGCGACTAGGACCAGAGCCGGCGACTGTGCGGTCATGGCTTGCACCGAACTGCCCGGCACTTCGACGATGCCGATGATGTCGGCGGGATGTCGCCGCAGCGAGACTTTGGCGAATGCTGCCTCGCTCAATTCGAATACGCCGGCGCCGCCTAGCTGTGCAACCGAAGCCAGCTCGCTGATGGAAGGAGCCGGGGAGTCGCCGACGAGGACACTTTCCACATGCTGTCCGGCACCTAGAGCCCTTCCTAGCTCCCTCGCGCCCTCGACTATGCACATTTGCGATTCGTCGCGTCCTCTGCGTTGGTGGAGCGCTCGCCAGGCTTTGACCTTCGAGTTGGATGATGAGTCGATACGACGCACGGCGTCGCTCACCAGCCAGAACCGCCGCCGCCCCCACTGAATCCGCCGCCGCCGCTCCAGCCCCCAAATCCTCCGCCGCCCCAACTCCCGCCCCAATTGGATCCGCCGCCGGATCCACCGGCTGATCCGCCGAAGCCGCCGCCACCACCCCAGCCGCTGAATCCGCCGCCCCACCACGAGTTACGGTCTCCGGCCCAGCTCTGGTCTCTGTAGATCGGTTCCCAGCCAAACGAGCCGTGATGGCCGCGGGTTATGACCCAGTGGTAATAAAGCAGCGTGAACGGATCGAAGTCATAGAGGCCCGGAGGGATACGACTTCGGGTCCAGCTGTCCGTCTGGCGCGATGTGCCGTCGTGCGCAAGTTCGGGCGCGAACCGGTCGCCGCCCTCGATATCGCTGCGAGCCAGCGCTTGCCGTTGGGCCGCGTATGCCAGAGCAAACTTGCGGGGGCCGCGGTGGTCCGAGGCTCCAAAGGCGGCAGCCACATCTGCGTAAGCCCCCTGGAGGCCCAGGTCGGCGAGCGCTTTGCGGGCCTCGAGCCAACGAACGACGGCCTGTGACGGTTCGAGGGAAACGGCGAGGATTCCAGCAACGGTCCGCCGGGTGTCGCCCTCGACGCCTTCACTAGCGAGCTCGCGCAGGAGTCCCTGGTACACGTCCGGACCGTCATCACGCCGTCGCAGCAGCGCGGTTGTGATCGAAACGGGTAGTCCAAGACGGGTGGCCTCGGCTCGCACCAGCTTGATGTCGCTGGGATGGCGCAGCCCAGCTAGCGCCAATTCGACTGCTTCGCCGGGGTCGAGGCCGCGTTGGCGGTTTGCGTTGTACGCCTCGATGAACTCGCCTGCGTTGGTCTCGTCGTGGTTCATCAGGAGGAGCGCAGCGATGGCTGGGACGTCCAGCCCGTCGGCGGCGAGTGCCGTTCCCTCACGTTCCAGCTTGTGGCGGAGGGCCTCGTACTCCTCGACGGATGCATCGAGGTCGTCACTCACGTCGGCGAGTGCTGCGGCCACGGCAACACGGGCGGTCGTGTCGGGCAAACGGTCCATCAGCTCTGCCATCCGGTCGGTCTTCATTGCCGCCACGCTGTAGATGTCGGCGAACTCTTCGAGACTGGTGGCGAGGGGGAGGCTGCCGTCGAACGCCGGCGCCGCCTCCAGAAACCGGTCGGCAGATTCAGTCAGTGTCGCTGCTCCGTGACCTGTCGCTACCGACCGGTCCGCCATTGCAATCCCGAAGCGACGACGATCGGCGGCGACTCGATGTGGCCGCAGCGACTCCACAAGGCGCTTCACCTCTTGCAGATTGACCTCGAAGGCTTCATCTGAGATCTCGCGATCCTGTGCGCGTCGGGCTGCGTTCTGTACAGCATTTTCCAGGATGTCGCGTTCGTCGGATGCGGCGAGCTCCAGCGGGATTGCCGTCTCGGCAAGGAGCCTTTGTCGATCGATCACGGCAACCAAACCGGCAATCTGGAGGGGAGGAATCGAATCATCCGACGGTGCCTTGCCTACCTCCAAATCGCGCAGCGCAGCGACGGCATCTGCCGTCGAGATGTCGCCCCTGCCTTGTTGTGGGGCAATCGTGTACTCCGCCAGTTGCGGCAACTCGTGGCCGGGCACGTCGAGCCGTCGCAGCTGATCGTCGACGAGCTGGATGCGCACGGCGAGCCTTTCGTCCTTGCGCTTCTGGCGGTTGCGGTTGATTAGGAACCCGCCACCAGCAATGGCACCGGCAGCGAGGATCAGCCCCAGATAGCTCCGGTCACCCGAGTCGTCGGTGTCGGCATTGCCTGCGGACCCCGTGATGCCTGCTTCTTCGTCCTCCAATGCCGTCTGAATGCTCCCGATGATGGCGACCAAGCCACCTTCGAAATCGCCAACCCCGAAGAACGAGTCGCCGGCGCCGGCGATCCGGCTGGCGTTGATCGATAGCCCTTGACCTGTCCGAACCTCGGTGCGTCGATTGGCAATGTCGACGAGCACCACGATGCCGTCCTGATCGGGCCCGCCGACTCCCCAGTCGTTGCCGAGGTTGTCCGCGAAGTCGGCTGGGCTCTCCGGGGAACTGTCGGCCACCGTCACCACGGCGATCTGATTGCCATACCTGGTCACCACCCGGTCGACTGCGTCCTCGATCCGCTGATCGTCGTCCACTATGTCGGCTGAGTCGGTGAAGAACCCTGCGCAAACGACGCCGCGGTATTCACCGCAATCGAAGTTGGTCTGCTGGGCTAAGGCTGCCGGGCCCATCAGCATCGTCAGGGCGGCGGCTAGAAAAGTGATGGTTCGGCGCATAGCCGCAACGCTAGCGGGCGCTGCCGGCGAGAGCGCCGCCGCAATTGCCGACCGTTTCTGCCCGGTCTCGGGGCCAACAATGCCTCGACCGAATACCGAACGACCGGCCGCCTGCGGTACTACATGTCCCCCGGCAATGCTCTGCGGCCGCTGCGGGACCCGGTCATTGGCACCGCGAACATCCCCCATATCGCGCGCCGACCCACCGGGGGTGGAGCTATCAGGTGTTGGAGCCGCGGGCGGTTCCGGTGAGGGTGACTGCCTCATCGTTCGCTCCGGGCTGGTAGACAACACAAGTTCCCTGACGGTCGTCTGCCTCTTCCCAACTTTCCTGGGTTGGGAAGATGGCGTTGATGTACCACGCCGACGTGTCGTAAGAGGCGCCGATGTATGGCTCGAAGCGGGGCAGGCACAGGTCGAAGATGGCGTTGGCGACAGCATCCTCGCCCGGATAGCGAGCGACTGTGCTCTCGGCGAGAGTCACGAGGGCGAAGACCTCCAGCTCATGATCCTCTGCGCATGATGCAGACTCGACCGAGCTGATCTCCTCGGCGTTTGGCATCCGCAGGCAGTCACCGACGGCCAGATCATCAACGCTCGTAGTCCGATCGAAGGCGGCGAATGCGATGAAGCCGCCAACCACGGCAAGACCCACCAAGAGACCGCCGAACCGCTGAAGGAACGACGGGCGTTGCGCCTCATAGGTCACGGCTCCGGCAGGGGGAGCGCTATCGGGGGCAGCGACGGAATCCTGGTACTCGGCACGTACGTAGTCGGAAGGCCGAGGAACGGTCTCCGTCGCGGCCGGCGAGGGAGTCTCAGCTGCAGCCCACGTCTCGGCGTCGGCAGCGGGCGCCGGAGGAGCGTCGCTTGGCGCGACGTAGGCCTCGCGAGCCTGCCTGATCAGGTCCTCGCTGCTAGCGGCGTCGGTGCCATCGTTGCGATCGGTCATGGGTGGGCCCCCTCGATTCTGAGCGTTCTCGTACGCGACTAATGGTTTCGGCGCACACTCCGCAGAGGTTTAGCACAGGTAGGTCGGCCATTAGCGTTGGAGGTCATGGTGGCAACCCGACAAATAGACGTTGCCGGTCCGTTCGACTTGGCGGCCGTGATGTTCGCGCTTCTCGGGCCGGGAGGGCATACGACGCGCCGTTCGGGCGGCGACTTCCACGTGGCCTGCCGCAACGCAGATGGTCCCGTTCAGCTTGTCGTTCGTCGCGAAAACAAGGGAATCGTAGCTAGGGCTTGGGGACTGGGCGCCGGCAGTGAGCTCGAAGCGTTGCCCCGATTGTTGGGCCTCGACGATGATCCGGCGGAATTCAAGCCGCCCCCAGGAGCCGTCCGCGCGGTGGCGCGCAGGCTGCGGGGCCTTCGGCTCGGTTCGACGCAGCGGGTCTGGGAAGTGGCTGCACCCACGATTCTGGCGCAGCGCATAACGAGCGGCGAGGCCAAGCAGGGTTATCAGCGCCTCGTCCATACGTACGGGGAGCCGGCACCAGGCCCGGCGGGTCTCAAGCTGCCGCCCACCCCAGAGGCGATCGCGAGCCTCAGTTACGAAGACTTCCATCGCCACGGCATCGAACGCAGCCGAGCCGATGTACTGCGCGAAGCAGCTCGCCGCGCCAAACGCCTCGAAGAGATACTGACCATGGACAAGGACGCCGCCTACGCTCGGCTCCATGCGATCAGAGGCATTGGGCCGTGGACTTCGGGGCACGTAATGGGAGTCGCATGGGGCGATAGGGACGCCGTGCCGATCGGAGATTTCCATTTGCCGAACACGATCGCGTGGACGCTCGCCGGTGAGGCTCGAGCAGACGACACCAGGATGCTCGAGTTGCTCGAGCCATTTCGCCCTCATAGACGACGAGTTGTAACGATGCTCAAGCGTTCGGGCGCCTCCGCACCAAAGTACGGAGCGAAGACTGCGGTTTTCGACATTCGCGGCCACTAGCCGCTTCGAACTGCGCTCTCTAGAGGCGCAGCGCCGATCGCAGCTCGTCGACCCTATCGAGCTGCTCCCAGGTGAACTCCTCCCCGGTGCGCCCGAAATGACCGTAGGCAGAGGTGGGAGCGAACACCGGCCGTCTCAGATCGAGACTGTCGATGATCGCGGCGGGCCGCAAGTCGAAGACTTCCTCAATTGCGGCGACGAGCTTGGCGGGATCCACGGTCTCTGTCCCGAAGGTCTCCACGAGGATTGACACCGGGCGGGCCACACCGATGGCGTAGGCCACCTGGACTTCGCACTTGTTGGCAGCGCCGGCGGCTACGACGTTCTTGGCCACCCATCGGGTGGCGTATGCAGCCGAGCGGTCCACCTTTGAGGAATCCTTGCCGGAGAAAGCGCCGCCGCCGTGTCGAGCCATGCCGCCATAGGTGTCGACGATGATCTTGCGGCCGGTCAGGCCGGCATCTCCAACCGGCCCCCCTATGACAAAACGCCCCGTCGGATTGATGATGGCGCGAAAGTCGTCGTCTGCGAATTCTTCGGGAAGCATCGGCCGAATCACATGCTCGAGAAGGGCGGGCATCAACTCTTCGTCTCGCTCGACTTCGGGGTCATGCTGAGTAGAGGTGACGACGGTGTCGAGGCGAACAGGCCTACCCGTGGCGTCGTACTCAAACGTCACTTGGGTCTTGCCATCCGGCCGCAAGTATGGGAGCAGACCCGACTTCCTGACTGCGCTCAGCCGTTCAGCGATGCGATGGGCTAGGTGGATGGGAAGAGGCATCAGCGCTTCGGTCTCCGCCGTGGCGTACCCGAACATCATTCCTTGGTCGCCGGCGCCCTGTAAGTCGTAACGATCACCCGAAGCGTCATCGCCGCGTGCTTCGGTGGCCTCTGCAACGCCCATTGCTATGTCCGAGCTCTGGATGCCGAGGTGTATCTCGACCGTGCATGACTGGGCGTCGAAGCCGAGATCCGGCGAGTTGTAGCCGATGTCGCTGATAGCTTGACGGGCGACGGTCGCCGCATCGATCTCGGCATCACTCGAGACCTCACCGGCAATGACCACTCTGTTGCCTGCAACAAGGGTTTCGCAGGCGACGCGGCTCGCCGGATCCCCGGCCAGATAGGCGTCGAGGATTGAATCGGAGATCCGATCGGCGATCTTGTCCGGGTGTCCTTCGGTGACGGACTCGGATGTGAACATTTGTGTAGTCACGAAGCGGCAGTCTAGAGAGTGAATACGACCAAGAATCTGATCATCGCCCCTCTGCCGATCGCCACGCCTCATTTATCCGGATCTTGCCTCCTGAACGGAGGATGCCGCCGCGATAGATCCGAGCCGCGACCCGCAGCAAGAAGTAGACCCCGAGCACCATGAGGGCGGACGAGATGAGGATCTCGGTGGTAGATGCCCTGCCAAGGGCAATCTGTAGCGGCATGGTCATTGGGGCGAATGGTGGAAGCAGCGAAGCCACCCGGATCACGGGGTTATCGCCGCTTATCGAAAACGTGGCGACGAAGTAAGCGGCCATCAGCACGAGGGTCAGCGGAAAAGCTGCGTTCTGGGCTTCCTCTTGGCGTGACACCAGAGCGCCGGCGGCTGCGTACGCCGTTGCGTAGAAAGCGAAACCGCCGAGGAACCAAAAAGCGCTCGCCAAGACCACGGCGCCGGTCGTGTCAGGTAGGTCGCCTGCTCCTGTGACCCGCAGGGCGGCAAACGCCACGATCGCAATGACAACCAGCTGGATGAGACCGAGCAGCCCAATACCGAATACCTTGCCTGTGAGCAGGGTCCGGGGAGAGACGGTGCCGACGACAACTTCTACGACGCGGTTCGATTTCTCTTCGATGACACCAATGAGAATCCATTGGCCATAGGTCACGATGGAGACGAATAGGAGAATGGTCGCAAAAAGAGCAAGGGTCTCAGCGCCGCGGTCGTCGGGTTCCTCGTCTCCGCCGATCGAGCGAATTGGCGGCTGCTCGATGCCGAGGAGGCCGGCAACCTGTTCAGGCGAGAGCCCAAGCTGCTCGGCCCGGCTGGTGAGCTCAACTGCCGTCACGGCGGCCGCCGCGAGTGTGGAAAGCGCCCGCGACGTGCCGTCACCCGCGATCACTCCCTCACCTCGCACGACAGCGACGTCGATCTCACCGTCTTCCAAGAGGACGATGACATCGTCTCGGGAGACTGCGGTGCGCACATTCACCGCGACGGCGTCGTTTGAAGCCTGAAGCGCCTGCATGGTGATCTCCAACTGGCTCGGATCGATGCCAACCACCCCGACTTCCCACTCGTTCGGGCCATTGTCGAAAAGCTGCGGGAGAACCACTGCGGCGAGAACAAGCACGATCGTCAGGGCGGTCGAAATCTGAAACGCCCGCGACTTGAGTCGCTCGACAAAGTCGCGCCTGCCGACCAACAAGAGGGTCCGCCAGTCGTTCACGATCCGCCAACTGCGTCCAGGAAGACCTCGTTGAGGCTCGGCGGCTCATAGGAGAATTCGACGACCTCGCCGGCAGCTTGGGCCGCAGCCAGGAGGGCGTCGAGCTGTATCCCGTTGCTCACGTCGAGCAAGACTCGATCCCCGTCACGACGCAGCACCGCGGCCTGGGGCACAGCCTGAACCCATCCGGGATCACCGTCGCGCACTTCCACAGTCACATGCCGGTGCGCCGCGCCTGTCCTCAGCTCGCGAACCGCGCCGGCCAACGCAACGGCTCCCTCGTTGATGATGACGACGTCGTCGCATAGGTCTTCGACGAGGTCCAGCTGATGGCTCGAGAAGACGACCGCTGTGCCGGCCGCAGCCTGAGCGGCCAGGATCTCGCCCATTGCGCCGACTCCGACGGGATCGAGCCCGGCAAACGGCTCGTCAAGGACCAGAAGCTCGGGGGAGTGAACGAGCGCGGCTGCGAGCTGAAGCCGCTGCTGGTTGCCGTGGGAGAGTTCCTCGAGCCTTCCTTCGGCACGGTCGGCGAGACCGAATTCGGCGAGCCAGCGACCGGCCTCGAGGTAGGCGGCCTGGCGGCTCATGCCGTGCAGCATGCCGAAGTACGCAACCTGTTCCAGGTTGCGCATTCGGGGATAGAGGCCGCGTTCTTCTGGCATGTATCCGAAGCCGAGGCGATCCTTTGCTGCGATTGGATCGCCGTTCCAGAGGACCTCACCTGAGTCCGGTTCGACGAGACCGAAGACCGACCTCATAGTCGTTGTCTTGCCTGCTCCATTGGGTCCGAGAAAGCCGAGCAGCTGACCTTTGTGGACATTCATGCTTACGCCCCGGAGCGCGATGATCTCGCCGTAGGCCTTGGTGAGTTCTCTGACTTGAAGCATGAGCCGGGTGAGCCTACCGGTATCGCCTCCCGGGCTAGTCGATCCCGGCTGCCTCGTCCCACAGCTCGGTATGAACCACGTCCGATCGGTCCCGGCGACCCCGCTCTGCACTCCCGACCACCTCCGCCGCCTCGGAATGCCCGATCGTGACAACTCCCAGTGTTTCGAATCGATCGGGCAAGCCGACAGTCTCCGCCAACTCATTGATGGCGTGGCTGCCGAGGAACCCGGCCGCGAGGCCCTCGTCGACGGCCGCAAGCAACATGAGCATCAGCGCCGCCCCAGCATCCACCCACCAGTAGGGGACGCTCCAGTGGTCGATGCCGCTCTTGTCCGCCTCGGCGTAGCGCTCGCGATACCGTTCGATGTCTACGGCGATGACAACGTGGACCGGTGCGCCGGACAGCCAAGGCGTGAATCCACGCTCGGAGTATGAGTCCTCGCCGGCGGCACTCGCGATCGCCCGGCGACCTGCGATGGAAGTGACCACCACGAACTCGATGCCCTGTGAGTATCCCGCCGAAGGTCCTCGTCGCGCCGAATCGAGGATGCGGTCGATCGCGGCAGAATCCACCGGATCGGCGCGGTAGCTTCTGATCATCCTGCGCTGTCGAACAGCCTCATAGAACTCCACAGGACCAACCTCAGATTGCAGATTTGACTGCCTACCGCTGACTCATCCCTCGCAGACGGGGACCGATGGGTCAGACATCCTTGAGAGCTTTCAGTATGGCCTCCATGGCGGCTTTGCCGTCGGCGAACAACATCATTGTCTTGTCGAAATAGAAGAGTGGGTTGTCAATGCCGGCGAATCCGGGCGACAACGAACGTTTGATCACGACGACCGTGCGGGCTTCATCGACCTCGAGAATCGGCATTCCGTAGATCGGGCTCGTTGCGTCGTCGCGCGCCGTCGGGTTGACCACATCGTTGGCGCCCACGATGAGCACGACGTCGGTCTGTGGGAACTGTGGATTGGATTGGTCGAGGTCGAGAAGTTGCTCGTATGGCACGTCTGCTTCTGCGAGAAGGACGTTCATGTGTCCGGGCATTCGCCCTGCTACGGGATGGATTGCGTAGGTCACCTTCACCCCTCGCTCTTCGAGAGCCTCGCCGAGGTCGCGGGTTGCATGCTGAGCCTGAGCAACTGCCAGCCCGTATCCAGGAACCACCACGACGCTATCGGCATAGCCGAGCGCGATGGCAACGTCGTCCGGCGTTGCTCGGTTGACCGGTTTGTCCGACATCTCGCCGGCAGTGCTCGTGCCGCCAAATCCGGAGAAGAGCACGTTGGCCAGGCTGCGATTCATCGCCTCGCCCATCTGCATGGTGAGGATCAGACCTGCCGCGCCCACAAGCGCGCCGCCGATTATCAGAGCAGAATTGCCAATTACGAAGCCGGCGGTGGCTGCGGCAACTCCGGAGAGGGAGTTGAGCAGTGAGATGACGACGGGCATGTCGGCGCCGCCTATGGGGAGCACACCGAATATGCCGAGCAAGAACGCAGCGGCTACCACGAGCCAATAGGGCGGAAGCGACCCACTCGCTATTCCCCAGGCGCTGAACGCTATGACGTTGGCCGCCAGTAGGGCATTGATCGCTTGCTGGACCTTGAGGCCTATGGGCCGGCCCGGGATGAGGCCCTGTAACTTGCCGAATGCTACGAATGATCCGGAAAAAGTGACGGTGCCGATCGCAATCGATGCGGCCACGACCGACCCGATCTCGGCGGAGAAATTGCCGCCGGTACGTTCTAGCTCGGCCGCCGCGACGAGGGCGGAGGCTGCTCCGCCGAATCCGTTGAACGCCGCGACCAGCTGTGGCATTGCGGTCATCTGGACTCGAATGGCGAGAGCTGCACCAACGACGCTGCCGACGACAAGGCCGGCCACGACCGTACGCCAGCTCAGGATCTCGGAATCGACCATCGTTACCACGATGGCGAGGAGCATCCCCAGCGCCGCCAGGATGTTCCCGCGCCTGGCACTGCGCGGCGAGCCGAGCATCTTCAACCCGACAATGAACAGGACTGCCGCGCCCAGGTAGAGAAGCTCAACCATTGGGCTTGCTCGGCTTCTTCTTGAACATCTCGAGCATGCGGTCCGTCACCATGAACCCACCTACGACGTTGATCGTCGCAGTTGTCACGGCCAGGAACCCGAGCACGGCGGCAACGGTGCCCTCCCCGATGCCCGCGGCGGCGACGGCGCCCACGATTGTGATTCCCGAGATGGCGTTCGCTCCCGACATGAGTGGCGTGTGCAGCGTGGGTGGCACTTTGGAGATGACCTCGAGCCCGACGAAGGCGGCGAGAACGAAAACCACGATGCCCGAGATGAATACGGCGCTCACGTTTCGTCCAATCCGAGCAATGCTCTGGTTCGCGGGTGCTGCGCCTTGCCTTCGACGATCACGGCTGCCTCTGAGAAGATCGCATCTTCAGTGAGCGCGTCCTCGAGACTCGCCAACCGCTCGAGCATCGTTTCGAGGTTGCGGCTGTACATCCGTGAAGCGTCGCCGGGCACGTGCGCAGCCAGGTTGGTCGGACCGTGGATCCGGGCCCCTCCGACATCGATCACCTCGTCCGGCCGCGACGGCTCGACGTTGCCGCCCGTGCCGGCTGCCATGTCGACTATCACCGAACCGGCGTGCATGGTGCTCACCATCTCCGTGGTGACGAGAAGGGGAGCCGGGCGACCAGGGATCTGGGCGGTGGTGACGATGATGTCCGCCTGGGCGACGTATGGGGCGAGCGCCGCGTGTTGTCTTGCCTGGATGTCTTCTTCGACCTCTACGGCATATCCGCCCGCATCGGCGTCGGCAGTGGGAGCGGCAACGAACTTGGCCCCGAGGGACTCCACCTGTTCGGCCGTCTCTGGACGAATGTCGTAGGCGTGCACTACTGCCCCGAGCCGGCGTGCAGTGGCTATTGCCTGCAGGCCCGCCACTCCAACACCCAAGATGAGGACGCGGGCGGGGGCGATCGTGCCGGCTGCGGTGACCATCATCGGGAACACCTTCGGGGCGTCGTGTGCCGCGAGCAGCACTGCGGCGTATCCGGCGAGGTTGGTCTGGCTGGAGAGCGCATCCATCGACTGCGCCAGCGTTGTTCGCGGTATCGCCTCGACGGCAATTGCCGTGAGGCCGCTTTCACAGGTGGCCCGCATCAGCTCTTCGTTGACGTACGGCTCCAGGAATCCGGCAACCGTGGACCCGGGTTGTAATGACCTGACCAAGTCGGCTGGTGGAGGGGAGACACCGACAACCACCTCTGACGCAAGGGCCGCGGCCCGATCCGTAACTGTCGCCCCGGCCGTGGAGTATTGCGCGTCTGGGAACCCGGCAGCCGTCCCGGCGCCGCTCTCGACATTGACATTCCAGCCCGAAGAGGTGAGTTTGGCCACCGTGGCGGGAACGAGTGCGACTCGTCTTTCGCCTTCGGCAACCTCCGCTGGCACTCCGACTGTGGGCATAGCGTGAGACGCTACCCGAAATCAGCTCGCAGACGCAGTCAGGGGCCTGCAATGCAGGCCCCTAACCGCTAGCGGCGCCCCTACGAGCAGATCCGTGAGGGGGTTGGTACAGACGATCACCCGTCGGACGCCATCCTGCCGGGGGCGGTGCGACCCCTGGCGAGGAATTGAGTTTCGAAGATATGACACGGCAGTACGACGAAAGTTCTCCGAGATCGGAAATCCTTGGAGTCTTTATCCGCGGCAGCCTGAAACGGCCTGTTGCAACGGTTTCTGGGTATCGATGGGCCATAATCCCGGCTGGAGCCCGCAACGCGGCAATCTCCGGGAACTCTCGCCGTTCACCGGTGTCAAAAACGAAAGTGATCGCGCACAAGCGATGAGTACAAACCTAAGGGGGTCCCCGTCTCGGGGAAGGCCGGCCATGGCTGACTACCGAGATATGACGGACCTTGAACTCGTTGCTGCGGTCGAGTCGGATTTGGAGGCTTTCGGCGAATTGATCAGACGGCACCAAGACTTTGTCTATGGAGCCGCATTGAGAGTGGTGAGGAACCCAGTGCTCGCACAAGACGTGGCACAAGACGCATTCGTGAGGGCATACAAGGCTCTTGCGGACTTTCGCGGCCAAGCCGCAGTCCGCAGCTGGTTGTATCGCATTGCGACCAACCTTGCGCTGAATGCCGTGCAGCGCCGTAGGGAGTATCCCGCGGAAGCCCTTCCCGAGACTCCCGCCGCGTCGGGACCGGAGCGCGACGCCATGCGGGGGCAGATGGCAGCAGACCTCAGGGCAGCCATCGAAGCTCTACCCGATGACCTGCGGATTCCGTTGGTTATGCGGGAGTACGGCGGTATGCCCTATCAAGAGATTGCAGACGACCTCGACATGCCGCTCAATACGGTCCGCACGAGAATCTTGCGAGCGAGGCGCTCCTTGCGCACAGCTATGGAGGAGTGGCAATGAGGTCCTGCCAGACCACCGACGACCTCCTCTTTGCGTTCGTCGATGGGCTCGACGAGAGCCTCGACGAACATGTGGTCGACTGTGACGAATGCCAGGCTTTCTTAGCCGAGCTGTGGCAGGGCGAGTTGACGGCGGACCTGACCGAGCCTGTGATGGAGCGAATCAGGCTTGCGGAGTTCGTGGCGCACGTCGCCCGCTTCGGAGCAGATGTCGCCGCGGCCATGGGAAGGGCGGTCGTCGAATACAGTCCCGGCGCAGCCGAAGTCTTGGATTCCAACCAACCCGATTCCGACGAATCGGCCGACACGGAGTAGAGCCATGACTCAAGAACGGATTACGGCCGCAGCCGTCGCCATCGGTGTTGCGATCCTGATTTGGCTGATCGCCAAGATCATCAAGGCCAGGGTGGGCGACAAGTGGAAGGAGCTGGTCAGCCAGTTGATGCCGGTCCTGGTCTTCGCCGTGCTCGTGTTCGGGGCATTGACCGTCATCGACCCAGGCCAGGCATCTGCACTCACCGACTCAGTGCCTAGTGCAGTCGTGTCCATCACAATCGGAGTCTTGCTCGTCGTCATTGCTCAGGCTCTCGGCAAGATCGCGGGCCTGCTGGTCGAGACGGCGCTGCGCAGGGTTTCCCCGGCGCTGGCGAGCCGCGGCAGGTTGATCGTGTCGTCGATGATCCTCGGCATCGGAGTGGTGATCGCCCTCCAACAGGTCGGGATCTCCACCAACATCATCTTGATCCTGGTGGCCGCTCTGGCGTTCGGGTTTACGCTGACGATGGCGCTCAGCATCGGTCTCGGCTCTGTCCCGATCGCTCGCCATGTTGCCGCCGGCCGCCACGTCCACAATCGCTATCGCCCGGGCGACCGGATTCGTGTGGGCGACATCGACGGCACGATCGCCGAGATTGGCTTGTCGACTACACGCATTGAAGTCTCTGAAGGCAGATCCGTTGACATCCCGAACGGCGAATTCATTGCGGGTGTTGTCGACGTTCGCAGCGATGGCTGAGTCGATATGCGCTAGTCATCGCGAACTTCGCCACCTCCCTCTTTTGCTAGGCGGCCGGCTGATTTATGATCCCGCCACAGGTGGGTTGGGACCGATGGTGAAGCAGTAGAGGGCCTCCATCGAGTAGGGCATCGTCAAGGGGAAGGCATCTTGCGTAGGCGGCGTGACTCGCGCATCCGTTATGGGCTGGTGGCGATTGTCGCGCTCGCCCTCACCTGGGCAGCGGTCGCCGTGGTCTCATCTTCTCCGGCGAGCGCTGAGCAAGTGCCTGGACCGCTATTGCTGGCCGGTTCCGACTGCGACGAAGACGGACCATTCGTCCAGTATCGGGTAACCAACGAGACGCCAGGCGAAGAAACCCTTGCCATCTCGATCGACGAGCAGGCCGTCATTGGATCCGCCCGCCTCGGGGCCGAAGAGACCAAGCGTGGACGGATCGAGTGGAGCGGCAGTGCGGCGAAATCTGTCGTTCTCGAAGCCAAGTGGGCCACAAACACCGACGCACCGGCCAGCTCGATCACCGTGGCCCCGAATCCTTGCGTGACGGTGTCGGCCAGCGATTTTACGGGCCCATCATTCATGGCAGGGACAGATTGCAGAGACGATGTGGCGGTCGTCCGCTGGTGGTTGTCCAACTCCGCAGAGGAGCACCGCAACATCTACGTCTCGATCAGTGACGAAGAAGGCACGCTCGGCGAAACGATCTGGCCGGCTGACGGCGCCGCCGAGCTCATGTTTGCCGGATCCCAAACCAGTGGTGTCAACGACATCCCTGCGGACTACGACCTGGGTGGCAACATTCGGGTGTCCGGTTGGGCAGAAGGTAGCGGCGGCATTGCCGAGACGTGGACGCAGATGGTGATTCCCATTTGTGCGCCGGACACGCAGATTCTCGCAGGCGGCAACGCCGCGACGACGCTTGTCGGCCAGGGTGGCTCGGCAACCACGGGAGATCCGCTCAACCAGGTTCTTGCCACACCGCCGCCGGTCGCGACGACAGCAGGCGCGGTTGATGGCACCACGACAACCACCGAGCCGGGAGAGACGACGACGACGGTGCCCGGCCAGACGACGACCACCGTGCCTGGAAACTCGACGACGGCGTCGCCTTCGACAACAACAACGACGCAATCTCCAGGAAGCACGACGTCACAGCCTCCTGGTTCACCAACCACCACGAGGCCGCCGACGACAACGACAACTACGGCAGCGCCGTCCGATGCCATAGCTCCGGTGTTTCTGGCAGGCGCCGACTGCAGTGGCAATGGCGCATTCATTCGATATCGGGTTACCAACAACAACAACACGACTCAGACGTTGAAGATCACATTCAACGGATCCACAAGAGTGGACTCGGTCTCTGTCAGCGGTGGACAGAGCAAGTGGGGTACGTTCACAGGGACCGGCGGCAGCAACGATCCCAAGCCTGTCATCGCGAGCTGGGTTGGCGTGTCCGGTTCGGAAGCTCCCACCCTGCTGATGAGAGCGTCGATCTGCCAGGCCGGATTGCCGCAACCGGCGCGCGGGCCCGCTTTCGTGGCAGGTCAAGACTGCAGCGGGGGCACTCCGATTGTGCGCTGGTGGATGAAGAACACGGCGCCGACCACGAATCCGATGAACGTAACCATCACGAAGTCGAACAATGCCGATGAGCTTGTCATGTGGCCCTCAGGCGGCGGCACGGTGGACGTCGATCCTGAGGTGCAGACGGCGGGGGTCTACACCTTGCCGAGCGGATACAACTCACCTGGTCAAGAAGTGAGGATTCGCGGCTGGTGGCGTGAAATCGATGCCAGTGCTCACAACCGAGTCGGCATCGTCGTCATGTCCTGTCGTTAGCTAGGTCCTTTTCCGAGCCCTACGGAATTGCCCGGCACTTGCGACCAGTCAGCTTGCTGCCGGGAATTCCGGGACGCGGCGCTCGAAGAGCCACTCGTTGAAGAGGTCGCTCAGGTCTTGGCCGGATACCTCCTCGGCGACCGCTATGAAGTCGGCCGTCCGGGCCGTGCTGTCGGCGAATCGGGACGCGTGCTCTCGCATGATGTCGAAGAAGGCCTCATCGCCGACCGTAAGGCGCAGAGCATGCAGCGCCATAGCTCCGACGCGATAGACCGCAGGGCCAAAAAGCTCGAAAACCGGCGGCCGGCCCGGCGCTGGGAATCCGGCGCCCGCGAAGTCTTCTCGTTCGAGCGCAATCTCCTGCTCCAAGATTTCACGGGATGACTCTCGTTCGATCCACAGCCATTCCGCATACGAAGCGAATCCCTCGTTGAGCCAGATGTCCTGCCAGGCCCCCGGGCTGACGCTGTTGCCATACCACTGATGCGCCAGTTCGTGGATGAGTACATCTTCGAAGAAGAATGACATGGCGATGTTCGAGTCGAAGAGAGACAAGGTCTGGTTCTCGAGCGCTGCTCCAAATCCATCGACGATCGCAATGCCGTACGTGTCGAACGGGTAAGGACCGAAGCGGTCTTCCAGAAAGGCAATCATCTCGCCGGTGCGTTCCAGGCCTGGATAATCGGCGACGGTCGTGCCGGCCGGCAGCACGTGACGGATCGGCACTCCGGACTCGGCCGAGGCGGCGGGGTCCTCGAAGATATCGAAGTCACCGATGACGACGGTGGCGAGATAGGCAGCCATAGGCGAGGTCACCTCCCACACGAATATCTCGCGTCCGAGGTCGGTGATGCGTTCCACGAGGTTGCCGTTTGCTGCGGCCGTGGTGCCGTCAGGAACGTTGATTCGGAAGGTATACGTCGCCTTGTCGAGCGGGTGGTCGTTGTTCGGAAACCAGCTGTGAGCGGCATCGGGTTCAGCTACGACGTAGTTCTGTCCATCGACCGTCTGCCAGCCGATACCGAATGGCACCGCGGCCGACCGCGCCCGGCCAGGAGTCCCTCCATAGGTGATATCCATCACAAAGCCCTCCCCCGGCGCAATCGCGGACGATGGTGTCAAGACGAGATCCTCTTCGACCGCAAGGAACGCTGCCTCGACACCGTCGACGTGGACACTGGTCGCCTCCAGCTTCGTGAAGTCCAGATTGATGGATGTCAGCTCGACGGTGGCCGTCGCCTCGATCGTGGTGACGGCGTCGAGTGTCGTCGTATCTGGCTGAAACACCATGTCGATCGTGTAGTGATCGACGTCATATCCAGGGTTGCCCAGAGTCGGGAAGTATTCATCGCCAATTCCGAGCGCTTGCGCCTCCGGCGCGATGAGGCCGGAGAAGGCGTCTGCGGTTGTGGTTGGAGCCGTTGTTGTCGTTGTCGTTGTCGTTGACGTCTGGCTCGTTGTTGTCGGGGTCTCGGTGGAAGCTGTGGTGGGGGCCCCATTTGTGCCAGAACAGCTTGCCGCCAGCAGGCTCAGGATGAGCACGGCGGCAAGGGGCAAGGTGCGGGGTGACCATGTCACGGCGAGAAGACTAGGTCCGCCGCGCCTTGTGGATGAAAGAAGCCGAATCCTGCAACGACTGCACCTTTTCGATCTCGACCAAAACGGCCGGGGTCCAAGCCCGCTGCGGGCCGCTCATCGAGTGGGCGAAGTGCCCTGTCAGTTGATCCGGGCCACCACGGCGTCGCCCATGGCAACCGTACTGACGCCTTTGGCCCCGGCCGCGATGTCGACGGTCCGTAGCCCGTCATTGAGAGCAGAATCGACGGCCGCTTCCACGCTCAGCGCCTCGGCTTCGAGTCCTAGGGAATGCCGCAGAGCCATGGCTGAGGCAAGGATCGTGGCCAGGGGATTGGCGATGCCACGACCGGCAATGTCCGGTGCCGAGCCGTGGATCGGCTCGTATAGGCCCGGCCCCGGATCACCGAGCGATGCTGAAGGAAGAAGCCCTAGTGAGCCCGGCAGCATCGATGCTTCGTCGGTGAGTATGTCGCCGAACATATTGCCGGTGACCACGACGTCGAAGTCGCGGGGACGCGCTATCAAGTGCATCGCCATGGCGTCGACGAGGACCACCTCGTAGTGCACGTCCGGGTATTCCTCTTCCATGACTTTGGCGGCAACCCGCCGCCAAAGCCGCGATACCTCGAGAACGTTGGCTTTGTCGACCGAGGTCAGGTGACCCTTGCGGCTTCGCGCTGCCTCGGCGGCGATTCGGACGATGCGCTCAACCTCCCCGACTGAGTAAACCATCGTCGAAAACGCGGAGCGACCGTCATCGCTGACGCCGCTCGGCCCGAAGTAGATGCCCCCGGTGAGCTCGCGAACGAACAGAATGTCCGTTCCCTCGACGAGTTCGGGTCGCAGCGGCGAAGCCTCGATGAGGTGCCGATTGGGTTTGACCGGGCGGAGATTGGCGAACAGGCCGAGCTCCTGACGGATTGCGAGCAGCCCTGCCTCCGGCCTCGTCTTGGCAGTCGGATCGTCCCACTTCGGTCCGCCTACGGCACCCAAGATCACAGCGTCTGCGGCACGGCAGGCCACCACCGTCGACGCCGGCAGGGGATCGCCGAATTCGTCGATCGCGATGCCGCCCATCGGCTTCTCTTCGAATGAGAATTCGTGACGGTGCAGAGTTGCGACCGCAGTGAGGACCTTGCGAGCCTCGGCCGTTACCTCCGGACCGATCCCGTCGCCCGGCAAGAGTACGAAGCGCGCCTGCACTACTTGCCCACCACCGGCGCGTTTCCCGCCGCCTTGTTGAGAGCTGCCACGAATGCGCGCGCCGAACCCTCGACGACGTCGGTCGAAACACCGCGACCGTTGTATGTCTCAGAGTCGATCTGGATGATCACGTTCACTTCCGCCATCGCGTCTGCCCCGGAGGTGATCGGTGAGACGCGATAGTCCAGTAGCGTCGCAGCTATGGCGAATGCGTCCTGGATGGCCACGAAGGCTGCGTTGACCATGCCGTCGCCGCTTGCCTCGAACTCCTTCTCCTCGCCGCGGTGCATCACCCGCACTTGGGCGAGGGGAGTTTCGTGGTCTCCGCCAGACAGATGGATGCCGAGAAGCTGAATCTCTCCAGTTACGAGCCCAGACTCCGAATCGACGATGGCGCGCAGCCCCTCCTCACCGATCTCGCCTTTACGGTCGGCCAGCTCCTTGAAGCGCTCGAATGCCCGCTTGAAGTCTTCGTCTTCCAGCTTGATGTTCATCTTGTCGAGCGCGTCTGCGAAGGCGGCTCGGCCGGAGTGCTTGCCGAGCACGATCTTCGAGGCATGGCCGACAGACTCCGGATCCATGATCTCGTAGGTCAGGCGATCGCGCAGCACGCCGTGCTGATGGATGCCTGACTCGTGGGCAAATGCATTGCGCCCGACGACGGCCTTGTTGTATTGGATGGGGTATCCGGTGAGGCGTGACACCAAGCGCGACGTCTCGACAATTTCCGTCGTGTCTGCGCCGATCTCGACACCGAAGTAGTCCTCGCGTGTCTTGACCGCCATGATGATCTCTTCCGTCGAAGTGTTGCCGGCGCGCTCGCCGATTCCATTGATGGCGCCCTCGATCTGGCGGGCACCAGCGTGGATTGCCGACAGCGAGTTGGCGACTGCCATCCCCAGATCGTTATGACAGTGGGTCGAGATCACGACGTCTTCGTTACCGCCTCTGACCTCCTTGTATACCCGCGCCATGAGGTCGACGAAGTCGGCCGGCATCGCATATCCGACCGTGTCGGGGATGTTGATGGTGGTCGCCCCGGCCTTGACTGCGGCTTGGCACGTTGCAATTACGAAGTCGGGGTTGGTTCTCGTTGCATCCTGTGGAGAGAATTCGACGTCATCGACGTAGCCCTTGGCGCGCTTGACGGATTCGACAATCGCCTTCATGACCTCGTCTTCGGTCATTCGCAGCATGGACTGCATGTGGATGGCGGATGTTGAGATGAACACGTGGATCCGCTTCTGCGCAGCGTCCTGGATCGCCTCCGCCGCCCGGTCGATGTCATCGGGGTGGGTGCGAGCCAGCGTCGCGATCTTCGGGCCCTTTACCTCACGCGCAATCCGAGAAACTGCTTCGAAGTCGCCGGGCGAAGAGGCGGCGAATCCCGCCTCGATGATGTCTACGCGCAGACGGGCAAGCTGGTGGGCGATGGCGACCTTGTCATCTGGGGAGAGCGCGATACCCGGCGCTTGCTCGCCATCGCGCAGGGTTGTGTCGAAGATCAGTAGGCGGTCGGACATGGGTGCTCCTAACGGGAAATGCGGTGAGGGTCGTTCGGATTGCCGGACGGGCCGCGCAGGCCGGTCCGGCTACGTAAGGAGCAGGTGTCCGCTTGCTACGCCGGGACTGTTGGAGGAGCTCAAATGTCATCCTCCGGAGACTTCTCGTTGAGGAAGGGCATCATCGCTCGTAGTTGGCGTCCTACCAATTCGATTGGATGATTGGCCACGGCTTCGCGTGCGGCCAGCAGTTTCGGCGCACCCGCTTCGTTCTCGGCCATCCACTCGCGGGCGAACGCGCCGGATTGGATCTCGTCGAGTATCTCCTTCATCGTCGCCTTTGTCTCTGGTGGCACGATGCGCGGGCCACGACTTATGTCGCCGTACTCGGCAGTGTCCGACACGGAGTGGCGCATCCAGGAGATTCCACCCTCGAACAGGAGATCGACAATCAGTTTGAGCTCGTGGAGGACCTCGAAGTAGGCCATCTCTTCTGGATACCCGGCTTCGGTAAGCGTCTCGAATGCCGCAAGGATCATCGAATCGAGCCCACCACAGAGGATGACCTGCTCGCCAAAGAGATCCGTCTCCGCCTCGTCCTTGAACGTCGTCTCGATCACACCTGCCCTTGTGCCACCGATTCCATGCGCATATGACAGTGCGAGCGGCTTGGCTTCGCCGGTGGCGTCTTGGTGGATGGCGACGAGAGCCGGCACGCCACTGCCTTCGACGTACTGGCGCCTTACGAGGTGGCCGGGCCCCTTGGGGGCGACCATGGCGACGTCGACGTCCGGCGGCGCGTTGACGAATCCGAAGTGAACAGAGAAGCCGTGGGCGAAGAACAGCGCATCGCCGCTATTGAGGCGGGGCGCGATCACGTCCGAGTACAGGTCGCGCTGATGTTGATCGGGTACCAGAACCATTATCACGTCAGCCCAGTCGGCCGCATCCTCCGGTGTCACGACCTTGATTCCCGCCGCTGATGCGGTGGGTTCGCGACGGCTGCCTTCACGAAGTCCGACCACGACGTCGATGCCGGAGTCTTTGAGGTTCATCGAGTGGGCGTGGCCCTGGCTGCCGAAGCCGATTACAGCCACCTTGCGGCGTGCGATCAGCGCCGGGTTGGCGTCCTTTTCGTAGTAGACGGTTGTCATCGGGTGGGTGCCTTCTCTCGGTTCATTGACTCTGCAAAGACGACATTCAAGCCGATCGCAGCCGTGCTTTGTTTCCGTCTTTGCTCTTGGTGTCGCGGGCCATTGCAATACGCCCAGACTTGACGAGATCGACGATGCCATAGGGCCGCATCAGCTCCAGGAAGTCGGCAAGAGCGTCCGGGTCGCCCGACAACTCGAAGGTCAAAGTGGAAACGCCAACATCAACGGTCTTGGCTTTGAAAATCGCCGCCGACTCCATGATCTCGCCACGGCGCGATGCTTCGGCGTTCACTCGCAGCATCATGATCTCGCGCTCGAGACCTTGGCCTGCGGGCAGCTCCGTGACCTTCACGGTGTGGACGAGCTTGTAGAGCTGCTTGATGATCTGCTCCATCTCCGGCCCGTCGACGACGACGGTCATGCGTGACAATGTCGGATCTGCAGTCGGTCCAACGGCCAACGAATGGATGTTGAATCCGCGACCGGCAAACATGGATGCAACCCGCGCCAGCACGCCGGGCTTGTTTTCAACCTGAACGCTTATGACGTGGTTCAAATCTCGTCCTCCGGTTGCGGTCCTCTCGGATCGGGAAGATCTTCGGGGCGCATGATCACGTTGTCGTTGCTGCCTCCGGCGACGACCATCGGGAAAACCATCGCCTCCGGATCGCACACGAACTCGACCACGACGGGTTGGTCCTTTGTCGCCATGGCCTTCTCGATGGCGGGCGCGACTTCTTCAGGCTTTTCCGCACGAATGCCAACGCAACCCATCGCCTCCGCCAGCTTCACGTAGTTGGGGGTGTGGTCGGTGAGGTCGACGGCCGAGAAACGCTCGTGGTAGAAGAGCTTCTGCCACTGCTTGACCATCCCAAGCGCTCCGTTGTTCATCACGGCAATCTTGACCGGGATACCCTCGACACTGGCCGTGATCAGCTCTTGCATGGTCATCTGGAAGCAGCCGTCGCCGTCGATCGCCCATACAGTCTCTTCCGGCATCCCGGCCTGAGCTCCTACCGCCGCAGGCACTGCATAGCCCATCGTGCCGAGGCCGCCCGAGTTGATCCAGGTGTTCGGCTTCTCGAATCCCCAGAATTGGGCCGCCCACATCTGGTGCTGGCCTACGCCGGCGACAACGATTGTGTCTTTGCCCGAGATACGGTTGATCTCGGAGATGACGTACTGCTGCTGGATGGGACCATGTGGGTCCTGGTCAAAGGCCAAGGGGTAGTCACGCTGCCAGCGGGCAAGCTGATCGAACCACTCGGCGCGCTCAGGTGCGGCTCCTCCGGCCAGTTTCTTCTCAAGCTCTTCGAGCAACTGCTCGAGAACGACCTTGGCATCGCCAACGATCGGCACGTCCGGATTGCGCACTTTGCCGATCTCGGCAGGATCGACGTCGACATGAATGACTCTGGCGTGCGGGGCAAAGGCCGCAACGTCCCCTGTCACGCGATCGTCGAACCTCGCGGCCATGGCGATGAGCAGGTCTGACTGCTGAATGGCGGTCGTTGCGGTGTAGCAGCCGTGCATTCCGCTCATACCGAGAGTGAGCGGATGCGAATCCGCAATGGCACCCCTGGCCATGAGCGTCGTTACTACCGGGAGGTTCGCCATCTCGGCGAACCTCGTCAGTTCGGCAGAGGCCTCGGCGCGAATAACGCCGCCGCCGGTATAGAGGACGGGCCGCGCTGACTCCTGAATCAGTTCGATTGCCGCCTTGACTTGTTTGGGATGGCCCCTGACGGACGGCTTGTAGCCGGGGAGCTTTATCTCCTCTGGTTCGTGCCAAGTCATCGTCGCCGCCAGGACGTCCTTGGGGAGGTCGACCAAGATGGGACCGGGGCGCCCGGTCGCGGCGAGGTGGAAAGCTTCGTTGATGACCTCGGGTATGTCGTTGGCATCCGTCACCAGATAGTTGTGCTTGGTCGCAGGCATCGAGATGCCCCAGGTGTGAGCCTCTTGGAACGCGTCGTTGCCGATGGCGTGAGTCGCTACCTGACCGGTGATCGCCACAACCGGAATCGAGTCCATGTAGCAATCCTGGAGAGGAGTGATCAGGTTGGTCGCTCCAGGACCAGACGTGGCGACCATCACACCTACTCGTCCGGTGGCATGTGCGTATCCCGACGCCATGTGACCGGCGCCCTGTTCGTGGCGGGCCAGAACGTGACGGATCTTCGAGTCGAGAATCGGGTCATACGCAGGGAGGATTGCGCCGCCGGGAACGCCGAACATGATGTCTACGCCCTGACGCTCGAGGGCATAGATGAGAGCTTGGGCTCCTGTCATCGTTTGGCTCATGGACGGCTCCTGTTTAATGGAAGTTGGTGACGCGGATCTGGCGGTACTTGCCCTTGATACGAAAAAACCCTCCGTCGGCGGAGGGCATGGCGCACGAACCGGATCTCTCCGGGGCGCCTAATCGATAAGTACCAGGGTGTCAGTGGTCATTGGGCAACGAGTATCGAATGGTTCCGACGTGCTGTCAAGGTATGACATTCGATGGCTGCACCCGTGCCGAGTCGCGGTTGGTTGGCACACGTTTGCAGCCGGGGTCGTTTGTTGCAGCGGCCTGGTGCGGCATCATGATCCACATGGAGATTCGGATGATGCACAGGCGCGCCAACGGCGACGTCCTAGTGGTCGATGAATTCCCCGACGAATGGAGTTCAGGGGAGTGGGTCTGGATCGACATCCGAATTGGAGAGGGCGACACCGACGCCTTGCTCGAGCTCACCACGCAGCTGAGCTTCGACCCAATGGCCGTCCGAGACGCTGTGGAAGAGATCGATCTTCCCAAGGTCGACGACTTCAGTCACCACCTCGTCGTGATCCTTCACGGCTTGAGTAGCGAGCGAGTCGCAACGTACGAGGTAGACGCGTTCATGACCAGTGACATCCTCGTGACGGTCCATTCGGATCAGTCGCCTTCGATAGATGCAATGTGGCTGCGGGCGCTCGAGGTTCCCGATCTCGCAATCGGTGGAGTCGACGAACTGTTGGCACGGCTTGCCGACACCCTCACGCGGCGATTGCTTGCAGTTCTCGACGCCTTCGATGACCGCAGCAACGACCTGATCGCGGGAGCGCTATCTGCGGATCCGACGCTCGTTACCGATCTAGTCGCTGTGCGCTCTGATGTCGTAGCAGTGCGCAAGATCGTCAATCCGCAGCGAGAGGCGCTCGACGTATTGCGCAGTTCGAGTTCTCCGCTCCTGAGCGACGCGGGGCGGCGTCGATTCTCTGACGTCTTCGACGTGGCGGCGAGAGCCGCCGAAGGTCTTGACTCAGCTCGCGCCAGCCTTGCCGAAATCCTCGATGCCTATAGAGGAGCCGAGGCCAGAGAGGCGACAGACGTCACCAAAGTGCTGACCATCTATGCGGCCATCATGTTGCCGCTCTCGTTGATAGCAGGCTTTTTCGGAATGAACTTCACGAATCTGCCGGGGGTTGAATCGAGCAGCGGCTGGATTGTCGTGACCGTCGTGATGGCAGTCATCGCGGTCGTATCGCTCGGCATCTTCGTTTCGCTCGGATGGATGCGCCGGCCATCAGGGCGGCGCGCCGGGGCAGTGCTGGGGCGTGGCCTGATCGAGGCTGCGCGGGCGCCCGCCCAAATCGTGGGCGCCGCCTACGAGATCTCGACCATGCCACTGCGAGCATCCGTCGATCGTGTACTCAAGGTGGACGAGGACACGCCCAAGCGCTGAGACCGCAGCGCCTTCTCCGAGCGCTGTCTGTTGTTGATGCCGAACCCCAAGAAGTATCTTGACCTAAAGCTTTGTCGGGATGTATGTTCTACCCGCCCATCAGCCCGTCCGCACAACGGGCAGATCTCAGATCGCGTCATGCACGCACATAGGAAAGTCGAACTCATTGAACAAGTTGCTCGCGCTCTTAGCCGCCGCACTGCTGGTCGGGGCATGCAGCAACGGCTCTGAGCCACCCAGCCTCCAGAGTCTCGGTCTGGATGTCAGCGCTCAGATCCAGGCGGGCAATTCTTTCTCGCTGACGGTACCAATGACCGCCGAGATGGAGTTGACCGTCGGCGCCGCCCCGAGTGGTGTCGATGCGACTGTCGAGAGGAACCTCGTCACCAACGACGTCACAGTTCACCTTGCCGTTGCCGAGGATGTACCCCGGGGCGCTTACGAGCTGCCGCTGACTGTCGTCAGCCAGGGTGACAGCTACGAGCTGAACTGGCCGTTTTCAGTCGTGGACCCAGATTCCGACTCCTAACCAGCGGCTTCATCGGCCGCAAGCAACGGTCACCGCGCAGCTAGAGGTTGCCGCGCGCCTCTTGGTCCCGCTCGATGGCTTCAAACAGAGCCTGGAAGTTGCCGATGCCGAAACCCCTCGAGCCGTGACGTTCGATGATCTCGTAGAAGACGGTCGGCCGGTCCTGCACAGATTTGGTGAAGATCTGCAGTAGGTAACCCTCGTCGTCCTGGTCAACCAGGATTCCCAGCTCGGCGAGCTGGTCGAGGTTGGCATCGATGGTCGACCAGTCGAGGCGATCCCTCAGCTCGTCGTAGTAGGTACGCGGAGTCGTCAGGAAGCGGACTCCCGCTTGGCGCATGTGGCGAACCGTTTCGACGATGTCGTCGGTTGCCAGAGCCATGTGCTGTACGCCGGCGGTCTGGTAGTAGTCGAGGTACTCCTCGATCTGGCTCTTCTTCTTGCCTTCGGCCGGCTCGTTGATCGGCATCTTGATGCGACCAGTGCCGTCCCAGAGGACCTTCGACATGAGCGCCGTGAACTCCGTGGAGATTTGCTCATCGTTGAAGTGGTGCAGCTGGGTGAAACCCATGATGTCAGCGTAATAATTGGCCCATTTGTCCATATCGCCGAGGTCCACATTGCACACAACGTGGTCGACGAGGGTGAGGCCGGCAGGTTGCGCAGGCACCTGATGTTGGGTTGGCTTGTACCCCGGCATGAACACGCCCGAGTAGTTGGTGCGGTCGACGAAGGTGTGGATGGTCTCGCCGTAAGCCTTGATGGCTGACTTCACGATCTTGCCGTGCTCGTCCTCTTCGACCCACGGCTCGAGGTATGGCTCGGCGCCGCGCTCCACAGCGACGCGGAACGCTTCTTCGGCATCAGGTACTGCAAACGCGACGTCCTTGACGCCATCGCCGTGCAGGGCGGCGTGCCGAACGATCTCTGAGTCGGGGAGCAGGCCGGCCGTCATGACAAACCGGATGTTGCCCTGCTGGAGGACATACGAGCACCGGTCTCGCACGCCGTGCTCGGGACCTGCGTAGGCCACGACGTCGAAGCCATATGCCGTCCGGTAGTAGTGGGCCGCCTGGCGGGCGTTGCCGACGTAAAACTCGATGTAGTCGTAGCCCAGAAGTGGCATCAAGTCAGTCATCTAAACCTCCGTATGAATAGAGATTGTGGGTTCGACTGGTGACTTCGTCAATTGATTCCTGTTCGGTTGTACAATTTGCATAGTTCATGCTGTCTAGGTCGGAGCAGACTGTGAGTACTGACCAGCAGATCGACGAGCTCGATGCTCGGCTCATTGCCGAGTTGATCGACGACCCACGTATTGGCGTGATGGAACTCGCCCGTCGATTGGGCGTGGCCCGTGGCACGGCGCAGGCTCGGCTCAACAAGCTGCTCGACAACGGCATCGTGAAGCTCGACGTGTCGTTGGACATGGCAGCCGTCGGCTATCCGATCGCGGGTTTCGCCACGTTGGCAATCAGCCAGGGGAGCATCGCGGAGGTCGCCAGCAGCCTTTCGGACATCCCTGAGGTGCTGGAGGCCCACACCGTCACGGGCGACGGCGACGTGCTCGTCTATTTGGCCGCCAAGTCGACCGATGACCTCTTCTATACGATCGAGCAGGCGCTGAAGTCACCGGCAGTGCAACGGACATCGACGTCGATTTCCCTCGTGCAGCATGTGCCGCGCCGTATTGGCCCACTCATCGAGAAGATCGGTGGAGAAGCGGCCGGCTAGACGTTCTGTGCCTGCATCACGTCGAACTCATTGCCGTCGGGATCGCGGCAGGTCCGCCATTTGTGATCCTGCCAAGTCTGCCGATCACCCAATGATCCGCCGAGCTCGGTAACCCGTCGCTCTGTCGTTTCGAGGTCATTTGAGACGAAGTCGAGGTGGCAGCGGTTCTTTCCTGCTTTCTCCTCGGGCACCTTCTGCAGCCAGATGGCAACCTTGCGATCCTCGGCCGCACTCAAGAACGCGAAGGGATCGATGATGCCCCGCACCTCCAGGTCGAGGAGATTGGAATAGAACTGGGCGGCCAGCTCGAGGTCGGACACGTCGATCGTTGCCGCAATCATCAGCGGCGTTGCGTCATCTGACACGAGTTCCTCCTTCTCGTGGACGTCCCATGCGTAGCAGAGTCGTCGTCAGATCAGCTCCGATATGGCTCGCACGGTGTCGATGTCATTCGTGCTGATGTTGAGGAGATCGACGCCGGATTCTCGCCACGCTGCCAGACGCTCCTTGACGTGCCCACGGGGGCCGGCGATGCAGACCAGGTCGATGAGACCGTCGGGGACCGCCACAGCGGCTGCCATACGTTTGCCGCCGAGGAAGGCGTCCTGAATCTCGTCCGCCTCTTTCTCGAACCCGTAGCGGCTTGCCAGCGTGTGATAGAAGTTGCGGCCTCTCGCTCCCATCCCTCCGATGTACAAGGCCAACATGGGACGCATTGCGTTGCGAGCAGCTGAGAAGTCTTCGTCGACGACGGCCTGCACACCGGGTGCGACGGTGAACTTGGATCGGCGGTCGGGGTCGCCAGACGCGGCGAATCCCTTTTCGAGTGACTCCTGGAACTCCGGGTGCTCCGGCGAATAGAAGATCGGCAGCCAGCCATCTGCAATCTCGGCCGTCAGTGCCACGTTCTTGGGCCCGATCGAGGCGAGGTAGATCGGGATTTCGTGGTGGGGGTGTGTAATCAGCTTCAGGGGCTTGCCCAGCCCGGTGGCGCCCTCACCGGTGTACGGAATCTGATAGTGCTCGCCCTCATGAGTCAACGCTTCTTCACGGGCGATGATCTTGCGAACGATCTCGACATACTCGCGAGTCTTGCCTATCGGCTTGCCGTATGGACGGCCGTGCCATCCCTCGACGACTTGAGGCCCCGACAGGCCGAGGCCGAGGTCGAAACGACCTCCGCTCAGCTCGCTGAGCGTGACCGCGGTCATGGCGGTCATCGCCGGAGTGCGCGCCGGCATCTGGAATATCCCGGCCCCGAGGCGGATCGTGCTGGTCTGGCCGCCGATCCAAGCCAGCACAGTTGCCGCGTCCGAGCCCCACGACTCCGCAGCCCACACGTGGGTGTAGCCGGCATCCTCGGCGGCTTGCACCATCTCCATGTCCGTCGTCGGGCGAGCGCCCCAATAGCCGAGATTCAGTCCGAGTTTCAATGTGTCCTCCTACCGGATGACGGTAGCCGTTATCCGGTATCTCGTATCTCGACCACCAGATACGAGATAGCAGATGCGAGCCACAGCATTTTCTGTCACACCCGAGTTCTACTTTCACCTCAGGCCAAGGACGGACGGCTAGGGAAAGGGCGAGACAATGGCACGGTGCGGCTCATGATCATCGATTGCAACGAGTGCGAGATGCAGCACACGTCTGCGTGTTCCGACTGTGTCGTCAACGTCTTACTTCACAAAATGGGCGAGCCGGTCGTTCTGTCGGGCGAGGAGCATGAGGCGTTGGAGAACCTGGCGGATGCCGGGATGGTGGCGCCGCTGCGACTCGTTCCCCTCAACAAAGGGGAACAGCTGCCCGCTGGGGGAGAGGCTGCGGCGAGCTAACAGATCAGCGGCCGCAGCGTCAGAACGTGACCGCAGGTCACGCGGCGCCGGGGTCGAGTGCAGGTGGGAATTGGCGGTCCTGCATTCGGTCCCGGCCTCGGTTTCGCCAGGTTCCCTCTTGGGTCGAGTGCTAGGCCGCAGCGAGAACCGCATCCAGCGGAGAAGGGACCTTTGCCGGCTCTAGCGTTTGGATCAGCAAGCGGGCGTAGCGCAGGTTCCGGCGCGAGTGGCTACGAAAGAACCGATGAAGCTGGTCGGCAACAGGTCGTCCCCGCCACTCGGGCTGGTTCTGGAGTGCTCTGAAGGACCCGAGATCGCCCTGGGAGTCGATAACGGATTCAATACCCTCCGAGCCGACGGCGCGGATGAGTTCGTCCTCGAGATCCCTTACGCAGACGTGGAACCCCAGGCCCGCCATGTCGCCGATGGAGATTGGTTTGCCGACGCCGGCTCGGGTGAGCGCGCGACGAAAGGTCTCCACTCCGTCCGAGTCGCACAAGCCGGCCAGTCTGAGGTCCTCGCCGGCCGGCCCGAATCTCTCTAGGTACCGAGTCACTGCCTGAGCACCTCCGACCGGTAGCACGGCGACACCTTCTGCATCGAGATCTCTTCCCCGTCGGATCGCCAGCGTCTCGACGGCAATCTGATCGCTGATCCCCTCAACCACGATTACGGCCCGCGCCGTCTCTACCTTTCTCAAAGCGAGCTCCGTTGCCTTTGCCGGGGCACCGGGCCCACTCACGTACCCGGCGAGTGCCCGCCTGGCGAGCTCCGCGCGCTTTTCCCCATTCATACAAGACCTCAATGCGATGAGTCATCATGCGCAAAATGGCTCGAGCTGTCGAGCCCGGAGAGCTGGCGGCTTAGCCTTCGTGTATGGAAAACACTCCACCGTCACTAGAAACTCTGCGGTCGATCTTGCTCGACGCAGGGTGTGCCGCGGTCGGGGCCGCCTCAGCTGCGCCGTTTGAATCTGTGCGTTCCAACCTCGAAGAGCGCAAGGCCGGCGGCATGCACGGCGACATGCACTTCACGTTTGGAGATCCGGCACGCTCTGCGGACATCCGGCGGTCGTTTCCGTGGGCGGCGTCGCTGCTTGTTGCGGGGTACGCGTACTTGCCGGCGTCCGGATCGCCGGGGGAGGACAATCCCAACCATGGTCGCATTGCGCGGTTCGCAACCGAGGATCACTACCGGCCGCTGCGGGCGGCGCTGACGTTTGCCGTCCAGGCGCTGCGGGAGGCGGGCTGCGAGGCAGAGATGGTCGTTGACGACAACCGGCTGGTCGACAGGGCGGCCGCGGTACGAGCCGGCCTCGGCTGGTGGGGCAAGAACACGATGGTGCTTTCACCAGCTTCCGGGCCATGGATGCTGCTTGGCTCCGTTGTCACGGACGCTGTTCTCGAGCCGACCAAACCGATGGTGCGCGACTGCGGTACATGTAGTGCTTGTCTTCCTGCCTGTCCTACTGGAGCTCTCGTCGAGCCCGGCGTCCTCGATGCGCGATTGTGCCTTGCCCATCTCTTGCAGGCGCCAGGCTGGATACCTCGGAAGCTGCGAAAAGCGAGCGGCGACCGCATCTACGGGTGCGACGACTGCCTCGATGCCTGCCCGCCGGGAAACAAGCTCCTGCACATTGCTGCTGCGACGCCGCGTTACGACCTCTTGGAGCTGTTGGCGCTCTCCGACGACGATTTGCTCGCCCGCTTCGACCACTTCTACGTGCCCCGGCGTCGCGCTTCGTATCTTCGCCGCAACCTCCTCGTTGCGTTGGGCAACTCAGGTAACGAAGCCGCCGCCGGTCCGCTGGTCGACTATCTGGGAAGCGACGACCCGATGCTGCGCGTCCATGCGGCATGGGCGCTTGGCGAGCTCGGCCTGGAACGAGCCGGGCTGGAAGCAGCGGTCGTCGCGGAGAAAGACGACGACGTCCGCGCCGAAATCGAAGCCGCGCTCGCCGCATCCGCCTAGCGTTCTGCCGTCATGAATGCGATCTACGGAATCACAGTCTTTGTCGGCGCCCTTGGAATGCTGCTCGCCGTCGGCCTGTCGATGAATCCGGAACGGCCCCCATTGCCGCGCCGAATCCGCGTCGGCGTCTTGGCCGTCTTCGGGTTTGGCATTGCCGGCATCTCAGCGTCCTTTGCCGGATGGTCGGCCGGCCTCGCGGCGGTCGCCGCGCTGGCCGGCGCAGCGGCGCTTGGTTACCTCGGAATTCGTTATGCCCCTGTCGGTGACTTCGGCGACTCGGCGGACGACGAGTGAGACTCATCGCCGACGTCCACGGTGCCACCGAAGCGTTGCGGCTCGTAGCTCAGCAGCCCGGACCACTGCTGATCCTCGGTGACTTCATCAACTTCATCGACTACAGGACCAACGATGGCATTGTGACAGACGTTTCCGGCAGGGACTTCACCGACAAAATGGTGGCGTTGCGAACCGCCGGGGAAGCCGTTGCCGCCGGAGCGCTCTGGAACGACTATCGCCAAGGAAGGGAAGAGGAGCTGCGCCGTGCATACACCTCGGCCATAGAAGCGGCCTACGACGACATCCTTCCCGTCCTAGAGGGTGCTGAGGTCTACGCCACTTACGGCAACGTCGACTCGCCCGAGCTGCTCAAGTCCAAACTGCCGCAGAGCGCCCGCTTCGTCGACGGCGAAGTGATCGAGATAGAGGGCATCAGAGTCGGCTTCGCCGGCGGCGGCATCGTCTCTATCAACACTCCCGGCGAGGTCTCAGAGCCGGACATGGCGGCCAAACTCGCCAAACTCGGACCCGTCGACATGCTCTGTACCCACGTCCCACCCGCTGTGGACGCGCTCCAAAAAGACGTAATAGCGGGGCGCGCCAAGGGCTCTGCCGCCGTGCTGGATTACATCAAGGAGTACCAGCCTCCATTCCACTACTACGGCGATGTTCATCAACCGCAGGCCTTCACTTGGCGCGTCGGAGCAACGGTTTGTCGCAACGTCGGGTATTTCCGGGCCACAGGACGGGCTACCAACCACCCGTGACTACCCTTTCCGGTAGATGAGGAACGCCGCCATGCCGGGGCGTTAGATGACCGAAAGGCCGCCACATGGCAATGGAAGGAACAGTGCAGCGGATCGAGGTGTCTGCGGAGCCGCAGCACATCTACGAAGTCGCACTCGATCTAGAGGCCTACCCAGAGTGGACCAACGCGGTCAAGGAAGTCGAGATTCTCGAAGAGGACGAACACGGCCGGCCGCTGCGAGTGGAGTTTCGTGCCGATGCCATGATCAAGGAGATCAACTACACGTTGGTCTACTCGTACGAGATGGATAATGGATTCTCCTGGACGGCCGAGCCGGGAGATGACATAACGGCGATGGACGGTAGCTACGAGTTCAACGAACTCGAGGATGGCTCCACAGAAGTGCTCTACGCGTTGCGCGTCGACCCTGCGTTCACAGTGCCCGGCTTCCTCCGCCGCCAGGCCGAGAAGCAGATCGTGTCCAGCGCTCTGCGTGGCCTGAAGAAGCGCGCCGAAGGCAGCTAATGCGGATTCTGCTCATCACCGGCAAAGGTGGCGTGGGCAAAACCACTGTCGCTGCTGCGACCGCGGTGCGAGCCGCCGAGATGGGCTATCGCACGCTCGTAACGTCAACCGATCCAGCCCATAGCCTTGCCGACGCCTTCCAGGTGAAGCTCGGCGACAATCCAACGCTGGTGGTCGACCGACTTCATGCCCAACAGATCGATTCACAAGAACGACTCGAGGAATCATGGGGAGATGTCCGGGATCATCTCACGGAGCTATTCGACTGGTCGGGGCTGAAGGGCATCGAAGCCGAAGAGCTGACTGTATTCCCAGGCATGGACGAGATCTTCTCGCTCGCCAGCGTCCGTGACCATGCCAGCTCCGGGGACTACGACTTCATCGTTGTCGACTGCGCTCCGACCGCAGAAACGCTGCGCCTGCTGAGCCTGCCCGAGGTGCTTTCCTGGTACATGGAGAAGATCTTCCCGATTGGGAGGAGGGTGGCGAGTTTTGTTCGTCCTGTGCTCAACAAAGTCACCAGCCTCCCGGTTGCCGACGACAAGGTATTCGCCGCAGTGGCTTCGTTCTATGAACGGCTCGACGGCATTCGTGACATCCTCGCCGACCCAGAAATCACCAGCGCTCGGCTTGTCATGAACCCGGAAAAAATGGTCATTTCCGAGGCGAGGCGAACATACACATACCTCGGATTGTTCGGATATGCCGTCGACACCGCCGTTGTCAACCGAGTCCTGCCGGACACCGTCACCGATCCATATTTCCATCGGTGGCACGAGATCCAGAAGGATCACCTCGAATCTGTGTACGAGGGGTTCGCCGATGTCGACATCCGGGAGCTTCGCCTATTCGACGAGGAGATGGTGGGCATTGACCGTCTCCAGCTCGTGGGCGAGGAGCTGTATGCGGGACGTGATCCGACGGACCACTTCTCAGAGGGCCGCCCGTTCCGCGTGGAGGACGAGGGAGACAACGTAGTCCTGGTACTTGCCGTCCCTTTCGTGGACAAAGCAGACGTCGACGTGCTGCGCCACGGCGACGAGCTCTTCATCACGGTCGGGCCCTATCGCCGTTCCTTCGTGCTGCCGGATTCGTTGAAGCGCCGCCACGTGCGTCGCGCGCAGCTGGTTGAAGCGGAGCTACGGGTAACGTTCGGCCTCGATGACTGACGAAAACGGCGACTTCGTCGATGAAAATCCGGAGCTGACCGAGGCAGTGCGAATTGGGTTGCGTCGCGCGGGATACCACGTAATGCGCGCCGGCTCAGAGCTGTTGGCGGGCGTCAGTGCATTCCTCGAGGCCGTAGGGGGCAGCTCTTCGGAGGCCGAGGAAGACGGTCCGCGGTCGCAGCGGATCGAGGTCGAGTGATGGCGCCAAGATGAACTCGGCAATCGGCGTCGATATCGGTGGCACCAAGCTGCTGGCGGTTCGTCTCGAAGACGGCAACCTCGCCGACGAGTTCAAGACGTCGAAGCCCGACGATGGCGCCGTGATGATTGAAGGGATCGTTGCCGCGTTCAACAAGCTGGCGCAGGGTCATGAGATTGCTGCGATCGGCGTCGGCGTTGCTGGGCTGGTCGACTTCGAGACGGGCACTTTCGCCTGGGGGCCACACGTCGACGGCGTAAACATCCGCGTGCGCGACGAGCTGTCCACCGAGCTCGGGCTGCCCGTTGCGGTCGACAACGACGCCAACACCACCGCCTTCGCTGAGTATCGGCTCGGAGCGGGGCAGGGGAGTGAGGCCATGGTCATGTTGACGCTTGGCACCGGCATCGGCGGTGCGATGGTCTTCGGTGGCTCTCTGTACAGGGGGCGAGGCTTCGCCGGCGAGTTCGGGCACGCCCGATTCGCCCGTGGCGAGCACGTTTGCGATTGTGGCCAACGGGGTTGTTGGGAGACCGAAGCGGCCGGGCCTGCGCTGGAACGCCTGGCTCGGCAGTTGATCTCGGACGATCCGCGTGGTTCCTTGGCAACTGTTGTTGACGATGTCGCGCCGAGCGGTCCGGCCATCTCTGCAGCCGCTTCGGCAGGAGACCCGCAGGCCATTGCTCTGATCTCGCAGGTCGGACGCAACTTCGGCCAGGGTCTCGCTTCAGTCATCTCGATATTCGATCCGGATCGTGTCGTAATCGGCGGCGGACTCGGATCGATCGGAGAGATCCTGCTCGACCCGATTCGGGCAAGCGCCAACGAGGCCCGCTACGCCGCCGAGCACAAGGAGTTGCCCGACATCGTTGGCGCTCAGCTCGGGGAACAGGCCGGCGCAGTCGGAGCGGCGCTGTTGGCACTGGAGGAGACACAATGACCGAAGACGGACCCGTCATACGCCACTTCTCGGACGGTTCATTCGAAGTTGTGCCCGAGCGCCCTCGGAACAAGGGCGAGCTACTGAAGGAAGCCGCACTTGCCGTGCCGCACCTGGTGGTGCTGCTGGGGCGACTCCTGGCCGATCCGGACGTACCAAAGAAGCGCAAGGTTCTCGCCGGCGTCGCCATGGCCTACGTGGTATCACCGTGGGACCTGCTTCCCGATGCGATCCCTTTCATCGGTCGTGTCGACGACATCGTGTTGTTGGCAGCTGCAATCCATCACCTCATCAAGTCCGTGCCCGAGGAGAAGGTGAATGACTATTGGGAGGGCTCGGAAGACGCACTCGACATCGTCGCCGGCATCGTGCAATGGGGATCGGATCTAATGCCGAGACCGGTGCGGAACCTCCTGTCGATGTGAGGGCTGCTGCGCCCCGCAAGTGGTATCAGGTATCAGGTATTGAAATGCCCTCCACACCAACCTGATACGTAACACCTGATACAGGCCTTCTTCAGTTACCCTCCCGCGCACATGGACTTCCGTCGCATCGACAACCTGCCGCCCTACGTGTTCGCTGAGGTCAACGCACTCAAACTCGAGGCTCGCCGGGCCGGCGAGGACGTCGTCGACCTCGGCTTCGGCAACCCGGACATTCCTTCGCCGCCAGCCGTCGTGGAGAAGCTGGTCGAGGCCGCCCAGAAAGAGCACAATCATCGCTATTCGGCATCGCGAGGACTGCCCAACCTCCGCAAGGCTGTCGCCGCTCGCTATAGACGCACCTTCGATGTCGAACTCGATCCCGATACCGAGATCATCAACACGATCGGTGCCAAGGAGGGCCTTGCCCATCTGATGTGGACACTCGTCCAGCCGGGTGACGTTGCTCTAGTCCCCGAGCCGTCGTACCCGATCCACATCTACGCGCCAATCCTGGCTGGCGCAGAAGTTATCCAGGTTCCCCTCGATACGTCGGCGGACTTCTTCGCCCGGCTCCAGCAATCATTCATGTCGTCGTGGCCGCGGCCGCGTGTAATCCTGACGTCATTCCCGCACAACCCGACGACGGCCTGCGTCGAGATCGAGTTCTTCGAGAAGCTCGTGGCGTTCGCCAAGGAGAACAATGTGCTCCTGGTCCACGACTTCGCATACGCAGACATCATCCTCGATGACTACCAACCGCCGAGTTTGTTACAAGTGCCCGGCGCCAAGGACGTCGGCGTCGAGCTGTATACCCTCTCCAAGAGCCACTCCATGCCGGGCTGGCGTGTGGGGTTTGTCGTCGGCAACGCCGAGATAGTGGGCGCTCTCGGACAGCTCAAGTCTTACCTCGATTACGGCACGTTCCAGCCAATCCAAATCGCATCGATCATCGCCCTCAACGAATGCGACGCATACATCGACCACGTCAACGATATCTACCGGCGCCGTCGCGACACGCTCGTTGACGGCTTGGCGCGCGTCGGCTGGGACGTGGAGCCGCCGAAAGGCACGATGTTCGTGTGGGCGAGGATTCCTGAGGTTGCTCAACACATGGGATCGATGAAATTCACTCTTCACCTTCTTCGGGAGGGCAACATTGCGGTGAGCCCGGGCGTCGGCTTCGGCCCATCCGGCGAGGGATTCGTTAGGTTTGCTTTGGTCGAGAACGAACACCGAATCAACCAGGGAATCCGCGGCGTCAAGACCGCGTTGGCCAAGCTGGAGTAGCCCGTAACCCTTCCCGCCCGATCGAGGTCTGACCCGTAATGCACTACGCCGTTTTGTTTCCTGGCCAGGGCAGCCAGGCCGTCGGCATGGCAGAGGACGTCCTCGCCGGCCGTACCGATCTCCTCGGAGACGCCGCCAATGCAGCCCTCGGCTGGGATCTCGCCGAGACGATTCGAAACGGCCCAGCTGAGCTGCTCACCCAAACGGATCGGGCCCAACCGAGTCTCTACGCGACCGCATATGCAATGTGGGAGGCGTTTCGAGATGCCGTCGCCACCCCACCAAGCGCGGCAGCGGGGCACTCAGTTGGCGAGTACACGGCGCTGGTGGCAGCGGGAGTCATCGACTACTGGGATGGGCTCAATCTCGTCGCCGCTCGAGGCAAAGCAATGGCCCAGTCTGCGGCCTCGAATCCGTCGTCGATGGCTGCGGTGCTCGGGGCGGACGCGGAGACTGCGGAGAACGTGGCCAGGTTGCGTCGCGACGAAGGCGGCGCCCTCTGGGTTGCCAATCTCAACTCACCCGGACAGGTCGTCATCGCCGGAGGGATTGCCGACATCGATTGGTTGGTGGAGAACGCTCGCGATCTCGGTATCCGCCGAGCAGTTCAACTCAACGTGGCCGGTGGGTTTCACTCACCGCTAATGGCTTCGGCCGCCGCGGCACTACAGAGCGCCCTCGGAGCGGTTCACTACCGAGATGCCGCCTTTCCGGTCTATTCCAATGCCACTGCCGCCCCCACCGAAGACGTCGCAGCCAGCCTGGCCGCTCAATTGACGAGCCCGGTGCGCTTCGAGGAGACCCTGCTCAACATGGTTGCGGCCGGCATCGACACGTTCGTCCACATCGGGCCCGGTGACGTCACGGCGGGACTGGCGAAACGGACTGCAAAGGAAGCCACAACACGTGTGATTTCCTCACTCGAGGAAGCATCGTTGGTGGCACAGGAGCTTTCCGTACAATGAGGCCACAGCGCTACCGGAGGGATCTATGACGCGAGCAGCCATCACCGGATGGGGAAAGTGTGTGCCGCCCGCGGTGCTGTCCAACCACGACCTGGAACAGGTAATGGACACCAACGACGAATGGATTCACACCCGCTCGGGCATCAAGGAGCGCCGCATCGCCCACGTCGAGGTTTCCGACATGGCCGCAGTTGCCGGCCAACATGCGATCGCCGCCGCGGGCCTCGAGCCGGAGGACATCGACATGCTGCTGGTTTGCACCTGCTCGCCAGATCGACTCATCCCGTCGGCAGCCGCCATGGTGCAGGCCAAGATCGGCGCTCACAACGCCGGCACTATGGACTTGAATGCGGCCTGCACCGGATTCCTGTACGGGTTGACTGCGGCAGCGGGCTTGATCGCGTCTGGGGCGATCACGCGGGCGCTGGTCATCGGTGCTGAAAAGCTGACTGCATTCCTCAACATCGGCGAACGTGCCACCGGCGTGCTGTTTGGCGATGGCGCGGGCGCCGTTGTTCTCGAGGCGACTGAGAATGCGAACGAGGGCATTCTCAGCACGGAGCTCGGCTCGGACGGTCGCATGACTGAGCTCCTGTCGGTCACCCATACCGGGACCGAGTATCCAAAGGGAGATCCGCTATATGCGGAACGCACTGTCTACATGGAGGGCCGTGAGATCTTCCGCAATGCCGTCGTCAAGATGGGGGAGTCCGCTACGAATGCTCTCGAAAAGGCGGGCCTCACTCTCGCCGATGTCGACCTGCTGATCCCGCACCAGGCAAATGTGCGAATCATCGATGCGACTGCCAAGCGAATGAACCTGAACCCTGCCCAGGTCTACGTCAATATCGCCTCATACGGCAATACTTCCGCGGCCACCATCCCGATCGCGCTGACAGAAGCGCTCGAGGAGGGCCGCATCAAGCCGGGCGACGTCATCGTGTTCGTGGCTTTCGGCGGCGGTCTCACCTGGGGCGGCCTGGCATTGCGTTGGGGCGACCGTACCGAGCCGATTCGCACCAGTGACGCCGCGCTGCCACCAACCGACAAGACCGGACTCGAGCTGCTTGCAGCGCGTCCGAGAGTCTGAGCAGAAGTGGAACCCAAGGTCGTACTAGTCACCGGCGGCTCCCGCGGGATTGGCCGCGCCATCGCCTCCCACTTTGGCAGCCTCGGCCACAGGGTGGTCATCAACTACGCCTCGAACGCCGCGGCCGCTGAAGAGTCTGCGGCCGCCGTGCGCGCCGGCGGCGGCGAGGCAATGACCATAGGCGCCGACGTCGGCGACGCCGCAGCGGTTGATGCCATGTTTTCCGAGATTGCGGAGAAGATGGGGCCGGTCGAGATCCTTGTGAACAACGCCGGCATTACTCGTGACGATCTCATGTTGCGCATGAAGGTCGAACAGTGGGACGAGGTGATTGCCACGAACCTGCGGTCCGTGTACCTGTGCTCCAAGGCTGCTCTGCGTGGAATGCTGCGCGCTAAATGGGGCCGCATCATCTCAGTCGGATCTGTCTCCGGCATCGCAGGCAATCCTGGTCAGGCCAACTACGCAGCGGCCAAGGCGGGCATCATCGGCTTCTCAAAGTCTCTTGCCAAGGAGGTTGGATCTCGCGGCATCACAGTGAATGTGGTCGCGCCCGGTTTCATCGAGACTGACATGACTGCCGCACTCGGTGAAGATGTGACTTCTTCGGCAGCCGGCAACATCGCTGTTGGGCGCCTCGGTCAGCCAGACGAGATCGCATCGGCCGTGGGCTATCTTGCGTCCGAGAATGCTTCGTATATAACGGGTCAGACCCTCGTCGTCGACGGTGGCCTGGCCCTCTGAACAACATCCTTGAGGAAGGGGAGACAAGACATGGAACGTTCTGCGATCGAATCGAAAATGGTTGATTTGCTTGTCGAGGAGCTCGGTATCGAGCGAGACAAGATCACGATGGCTGCGAAGTTCGAAGAGGATCTCGAGGTGGACTCGCTTGGTGTTGTAGAGCTGCTCATGGCGCTCGAGGACAACTTCGACGTCAATATCCCCGACGAGGAAGCGGAAGCAATCACAACGGTGTCTGAAGCTGTGGACATCGTCGAAGCGAAGGTCAACGCCTAACTCGGTTACCGCGCCGCCGGTGGCGGCGGTGCATTAGGAGGTCACATGTCGCGCAGGCGTGTAGTGGTGACGGGGCTTGGCACCGTCAATCCGCTTGGGCTGAACGTTGCCGACACCTGGAAGAACGCCCAGGCGGGCACTTCTGGCGTCAAGCGGATTTCGCGATTCGACCCGTCGGACTTCAAAGCTCAGATTGCAGCCGAAGTCACTGAGTTCGATCCCGAGCAGTACATGCCAACCAAAGAGTCGCGACGCCTCGACCGTAATGCCCAATTGTTCTGGGCGGCTGCCGACCAGGCAATGACGGATTCGGGATTGAGCTACGACGAAGACGATCCGGAAGCCTTACGCGCCGGTGTCGCGTGCGGATCTGGCATCGGCGGCATCATCACTTTTCAAGACGAAGTCGGGGTGCTGCTCGACCGCGGGCCGAGTCGGGTTTCGCCGCTGGCAATCACCAAGATCATCTCCAACATGGCTGGGGGAGTTGCCTCCATCCAATTCAATCTGTTCGGGCCAAATATATGCACAGTCACGGCATGCGCGGCGTCGGCCAACGCCATAGGCGACGCGGCTGAGATCATTCGCCGCGACGACGCCGACGTGATGCTCGCCGGAGGCACTGAGGCAGGCATTGTTGAACTGTCACTTGCCAGCTTCGCCTCGGCGAGAGCGCTCAGTACCCGCAACGACGAACCTGCCGCAGCCAGCCGTCCCTTCGACGCGGACCGCGACGGGTTTGTAATGGGTGAAGGGGCCGCAGTTCTGATCCTCGAAGAGCGAGAGCGCGCGATCGCCCGCGGCGCCACGATTTACGGAGAGGTGCTTGGTTACGGCATGTCGGCAGACGGCTATCACATCACAATGCCGCGTCCGGGCGGGGCGGGAGCGGCCCGCGCCATGCAGCATGCCCTGCGTGATGCCGGGCTCGAGCCCGCGGCAATCGACTACATCAATGCCCACGGCACATCGACGCCCGCCAACGATTCAACCGAGACTGCGGCGATCAAGGCGGCGTTTGGTGAAGATGCCAAGAACATTCCGGTGTCCTCAACCAAATCGATGACGGGCCACCTCCTCGGTGGCGCTGGTGCGCTGGAAGCGTTGCTCTGCATCCTGGCGATCCGAGACGGCGTGCTGCCACCGACGATCAACTACGAAACGCCTGACCCTGAGTGCGACCTGGACTACGTGCCCAACGAAGCGAGGGACTCCGATATCTCGTTTGTCATGTCGAACAGCTTCGGATTCGGCGGCCACAACGTGGCGTTGGTGTTCGGCGGGGTCTAGACCCGCCGCGTGTCGCCGCCTTCGCGGTACTCGTCGAAAGACCTCACCACGAGGGCCACTACCAGTCCGATTCCGACCATCGAACCGACGGCCGTGAAGATCGCGCCTGCCACTTCGACGGTGGTGCAACTGCCGGGCAGGCACAGTGCTCTGACGATTTCTCGCCCGATCCATGCGCCGACCAATCCTCCTGCGGCGACGGCAGGTCCGATGCTTGGACGGACGCGATAGCGAGCCATTGCCAGGCCCAGCGCTACACCGACGGCCAGTCCCAGTACAGCCCAAGCTGAACTGGGAGAGAAGAGCAGTCCAAACAGCAGGCCGATTGCTGCCATCAGCGCGATCATCACGACGTCGGATGCCGGTCTCACGAATTGGGCTCCGGTTTGGGTTGCATCCGCCGCGGACCGGGCAGGTTGTCCATCAGCGGGCGGATGGCGAGCCGGGTTGCAGCACTCCACGCCAGGTAGGTCAGCGAGAGTCCGATGATCAAGAGCGCAATGGAGCCGAGTGGTCCGGATGCGATCGCCGCAACCAGCGTGAAGATTGGAAGCAGGAGGCGCCCGGCCCACAGCGCCCACAGTTGGGCCTTGCCGTAGCCCCATGCGATGAGGACGCCGAGGGCTCCGAGGAGGCCGTGACGGATCTCGACGCCGCCGGGGGCGGCCAAGCCGATCGCAGGGACAAGCGCTATGGCGCCGAGTGCGTAGAGCATGGCTTTGAGGCCGGGCCCGTCAGCCGCGGGCAGTCGCCTCAGCCAGCCGTCGAGCCACTTGCCTTGAATCCCGATGACCGAGACGCCTGTGGCCAGCAGGGCCGGAATTGCCCAACCCATGAGCGGCACGGCGGTGGCCAGGAGAGCCTCGCCGCCGAGCAACGCCCGCGCCAGATTTCGGGCCCACCGTCCCCGAGGCATCAGCAGGCCGACAGCGGCGATGAGCGAGAAGGTGAGCAGGCCAATGCTCACCAGCACGCCGGAATCGGTGCCGAATGGCTCGTCCACTCGCGTGACAATGGCGAGCGACCAGAGTGAAGCGCCGGCGACGAGCGATACGGCAATCAGGCGAGGGGCCACAGTCATGAGGGCATTATTGCGTTGTGCCGACAGCAACCGGCAGTTGTTACTGCTCTGGCCGGGTATCGACGGTTCCGGGGACCCGTGTGAGGCCCAGGAAGGAGAAATAGCGATAGATCGCCGGTTCGAGTGTCGAGAAGTCGAACTCGAACGTGTCGCCCGTGTTCAGCGGTGGGCTCTGGAACTCACCATTGCGAGCTTCGACGACATACTCGCGGTCTGCCGTATCTTCGTGAACCCAACGAACGATCGGTGTCTCGTCGATGTCCACGTCCAGGTTGGATGGTCGGAACGCGCCGTTGTTGATCGACACGATGACCACACCTTCCGGCGGCGGCTCTGTGGTCGTAGTAGTCGTTGGAGGCCTGAGATTTTCGCTCGATGGACCGCTGGCGCAGGCGGTTGCAACCAGCGCGAATACGGCGGCGACCAACAACCAACGAATCCGCAAGGAGCCTCCTATCCAACCGTGGCGGCAGTCTAAGTGATTCAACCTCTCCGCGCTCATTAGTCGATCGGGGGGAATTCGGGGCCCTGATCAGGCTCCCAGTAGGTGACTCGCTCCCATGGTCCTTCGAGTGGCCGGACGCTGACTATGCCCGCGTGATTTGGCTTGGCCGCGTGGTACTTGGCAGGCCGCAACTGGGCCAGCACGAGGTAACCGGCGTGGATTGGGTCCTGGTGCGACACCACGACGAGATCGCCGCCGTCGAGTGCCTGTGACGCCTCGCGCACGGCCGCAGCAACACGCGCACCACAGTCGAGTATCGATTCAACCGGAAAGGGCAGGTCCAGCGGCGTCTCGAGATAGGCCGCAAGCTCGCCGGGGAAGGCCTCGTCGAGCTGCTCCCAACGGACCCCGGCCCAGCGAACGCCGCCACCCCACTCCACGAGCCGATCGTCAAGAGTCAAATCGAGGCCGTGCCTCTCTGCAATCGGCGTGGCAGTCTCGACAGCGCGCTGGAGCGGTGATGTCAGCACTGCCCTGACATCGCTGTCCGCGAGATGTCGGGCAGCTGCTGCGGCCTGTGCGAACCCGCGCTCGCTCAATCCATATCCGGGGAGATCGGCGTAGACGACGTGATGGGGGTTCTCAACCTCGCCATGACGGATGAGGTGTACCAGCGAGGCGCTCACAGACGAGATTGTAGAGGGGGTACCGTGAGAGGCATGGACGCCTTTGCCACGCGCTTCATGCACGTCGACATGGACGCCTTCTATGTGGAGGTGGAGCGGCTTGGAGACCCATCGCTACGCGGGGTGCCGGTAGTGGTCGGCGGGCTCGGAACGCGTGGCGTGGTCGCCGCGGCTTCCTACGAGGCCCGCCTCCAGGGAGTTGGTTCGGCGATGCCGATCGTTGAGGCACGGCGCAGGCTACCGCGGGCCCGTTACTTGCCGCCCGACATGGACAAGTACGGAGCGATGTCGAAGAAGGTGTTCACCATCCTCGAAGGGTTTTCTCCATTCGTCGAGCCACTCAGCATCGATGAGGCGTTCCTCGACGTGTCTGGCCTCCGCCTCCATTTCGAATCGCCACGCCACGTGGCTGAAGAGCTGCGCAGGAGGATTCGTGAGGATCTCGGGCTGCCGGCTTCCGTGGGTATCGCCGCGGTCAAGTTCCTCGCCAAGATGGCGAGCAAGGCGGCCAAACCGGACGGTATTCGCGTGGTCGCAGCGGGCTCCGAAGCGGCCTTCCTGGCGCCGCTCAGCGTCTCAGAGCTGTGGGGAGTGGGCCAGGCCACGCTGGCGTCGCTCGTTGGCCTAGGCGTCGAGACCATTGGTCAACTGGCTGCGGTTGACGAGTCGCTGCTGCGCCGCCACCTTGGAGCAGCCAGCGCCGCTCACCTGGCGGCGTTGGCGAACGGACGCGACCCGCGCAATGTCGATACCGGGCGCGAGTCGAAGTCGATCTCAGTGGAGACGACCTATTCGACCGATATCCACGATCTCGACGAGGTCGAACGGGCGCTGCTCTCCCTGTGCCACCGGCTTTCGGCCCGGCTGCTACACGCCGGCCTCGGCGGGCGCACGATCAGCCTCAAGCTCCGGTTCGGAGACTTCACGACAGTCTCGCGTTCGATCACCGTCGATGGAGTTGTTGCCGATACCTCGCAGATTTGGCCCTTCGCCAACGATCTGCTCAGCAAGGTGCAGCTCGATGGCAGGGGAGTGCGCCTACTCGGTGTCGGCGTGACGGGTTTGTCGGCAGGTGAACCGGCTCAGCTGGCGCTCGATGGCAGCGACAGAGTTGCGTTGGCCGAGGCGGCAGCCGAGGTGCGTGAGCGCTTCGGCGACGATGCGGTTTTACCCGCGCGGTTGGCGACCCCTCCTGCCGATGACACGAATGGGTGAAATCGCCACACAGTTATACTGGTTGCACTGGAGAGCCCACGGAGAGAATCGTGCCGCTTAATGACCGAGAGCAGAAGATCCTCGAAGAGATCGAGAGGCAGTTCTATGCCGATGATCCCAAGCTCGCGCAAACAGTCGCCAAGACCACCCTCGAGTCCGTCAGCCAACGGTGGACTCCGATAGCCATTGGTGTCTTCGTCGTCGGCGTCGTCATCATGCTGGCGTTCTTCACGAACCAGGTCCTGATCGCAGGCGTCGGCTTCGTTCTCATGGTCGCGTCGGCGGGCTGGATCGCCATGGATCTGCGGCGGCGGACGACCGGAGCCGGCGGCTCTGGACCCGTCGAAGGATGGATTTCGCGTGTCCGACAGAGGTGGCAACGCGACGGCTAGAGTGGCGCACCCGGTCGGGTAAAAAGCGTCTCAGGCCGCCGTCGGTTTGCCATCGGCGCGCAGAGCGTGAGATCCACCGCAACCCCCGGGCGATCTACGGGAGAGGGATTGTTGGAAGGGTTCACATCGCAACAGGCGTCTGCGCTGACGAGATGTACACCGCATCAGCTGCGGTATTGGGACAAGGTCTCGTTGGTGGAACCGTCATTGCAGAGGACTGGCGGCCGTCCGGGTAGGCGCCGCCTGTATTCGTTTCGCGACCTCGTGGCGTTGCGGGTCGTCAAGAGCCTCCTCGACAACGGCATGTCCGTGCAGAGGGTCCGGCGAGCGTGGGACTACCTACGCCGCACTGCTGAGCTCGACGACCATCTCGCCGAGGTGAAACTGATCACGGACGGGCAAACGATCTTCCGAGTGGCTCACGACGAAAATCAGCTTCTCGACGCGCTACGTGAGGGCCAGTTGGCGTTCTTCGTGGCGATCAATGAAATCGCCCAGAGCGTGGAGGAAGACGTCACTCGATTCGAGCTCGACCGGGAGCGCTTCTTGGAAATGCTGCGCCGCGTCCAAGAAGACGTCGAGGGTGAAGCGATCTAGCTTGCCGCAGCTTCTGGCTGCGCTGGTACTCGGTAGACAGACTATTGACTAGCGGCGACGGCTTTGCCGACGTCTTACCCATTTCGGCAACAGCGTCTTCAACCGGTAATTGGCTCTGATTCGCTCCCAGCGTGAGTGACGAGTGCTGAGCCGATCGGCTGTCTGTTCGAACGACTTGCGCGCCGAGTCGATGTGTTCCTCCGGCAGCGTCTTCGTGGCTCCGTAAAGGGACCGGGCGTACACCGTTGCCAGCGGGGACATGGCGGGGTCGACCTTGTCGGCCACTTCGCTAGGTGTGTCTGCTGGACTTGGTGACCGTCCGAGGTCATCGAGACGCGCCACGATTTCGTCCCATGCGGCACTGATGTCGCCGCTGCGGAGTCGGCGTAGCCGACGGCGGCGGCGCCACCACTTCACTGCCGGAACGGCGAAGAACAGCAGGAAAGCGGAGCCAAGCCATGGCCCGGTGATTCTCAGCCACGGCGGGAGCGTGAACCTACCGCCGTCCGTCTCGCCGCCTCCGCCGAACGGAGCTAGCGCGGGTTCATCCGGCGCCGGCTCGAATATGCGCGGGGGGAGGGCGGGGGCGTCTATTGCGTCGGGATCTGGCACGTCGAGGTAGTTCGTGAGCGGGAATCCGAGCGAGGTTTCGATCTCCTCATACGTGGTCGGGTTCACGCGGTCGCCACGGGGGGTGGGGTCGAAGCGAACCCAGCCTTGAGTGGGCATCCACAGCTCGACCCATGCGTGAGCGTTGCGGTCGCGAACGATTATCGTGCCGTCGCTTTGGGCAGTGCCGGGGGTGAAACCGAGCACGACCCTGCTTGGAATCCCCAACGTGCGAGCCATGACAGCCATGGCAGTTGCGAAGTTCTCGCAGTATCCCGTGCGATAGTTGGGGCTGCTCGCGGGGTTGGGGTCGAGGAGCCATGCGGCCAAATCGCTGGCACCGTGCCCCGGCTGGATGTCGGTGGAGTAGCGGAAGGCGGGGGAGCGGAACCAGCTCTCGAGGGCGATGCCCCTTTCGAAATGGGTCTCGAGGTTGCGGGTCTGTTGGCGAGCGAGAACAGCGATGCCGCCGTCGAGATCGTCCGGTAGCTCCAGGTACCGCTCAACATCCGGTGGTTCTGGGCGCAGCACAATCGTGTCGGCAGGGTCGGGGACAGTCTCGTCGGCCTCCGCCGCGAGGCGGAACGCAGCGGACAGCTGCCCATCTTCGCCGACCGCCAGTGCAGCGACGTCGGGCCTCGGCACGTCGGAACGCACCTGATAGCGCATATCCTCAAACGTCAGGCCACCCTCGAAACGGATGGCTCCGTCATCTGTGCGAACCCTGACGGCACTCTCGATGCTGGCGGTTGAGGCAAAGTCTTGCGGGAACGGCGCACTCGGCAGCCATTCCATCCGCAGTCGTTGGATTTCGATGTCGGCAATGATCGTGTCCGCCGGGCCGTCGAAGTCTTGTGCCGGATCGACCCACAGCGTCTCCTCGAGCGGCACAACCTCGGGCTTGGATGCGGAGAACTGCCCGCCGGCGTATGTCTCCATGGTGAGCAGCGTGAAGTACAACTGATCGGCCGGAATGTCGCCGTCCACCCTGACTGCGAACACTGGAGTGTCCGAGTTGGCTACCAGGCTTTGTTTGATGCCGATGAACGGGTTGTAGGAAACGGAGCCGTAGAAATCGCCGGTGAGGCCGGTGGGGCTGCGCCAATCGATGATTCCGTCCGCCGGCACGAAGTTGCTGAAAAGCGTGACAGTGACGACCGATACGCCGACGATTGCGGCCAGCAAACCACCACTTGATCGGGAGAGCTTGCGGGGAGTGCGAGCCCATTCTCCAACAGCAACCATTCGTCCGCTGCCGTGGGAGCGCTGGTCGAGTGAGATTGCCAGCAGCACACCGGCGACGATCGCGACGAAGACTGCTGCTTTGATCGCTCCTGTGCTCTGGCGGTCCATCGTGGCGAATTGGAGGGAGATGACGAGGGGAGGCAACAACGCCACATATGGGTGGCCTTTCGTGAGGCCCCATGCGAACAAGAAGCCGACCGCCCAGAACAGGATCAACAGCAACACTACGAGGCCGGCAAGGGGGATCACCGGTTCAATGCCGTTGCGGACGGTCTCGAACGCTTGGGTCATCTGCGCGTCCAACCGAGTGAGCGTTTCTCCGGTCGGCAGAAGAGCGAACGTCGTCTCCGGGGCGGAAACCCTGGCGACCGCAATCACTGCCGCAGTTGCGTTGATGACGACGACAAGCCAGGTGGGTACTCGGTAGGACAGAGCAGTCCACGTAATGATCACGCCGAGCACGAGCGCCGCAACGACAATCAGTTGCCATGGAGGACCTTCGACCGTTGGGCGCAGCAGACCGTTGAGCTGATAGAGGACAAAGACCAGCGCGGCCGCGCCGGCTAGCCAGCTGTAGCGGAAGACCATGCTCGCTCCATTGCTTCTTGCCAGGCCGGCGCCCACTTCGAGGTGCTTGACGACAGTACGGTCACGGCACCGGCCGCTCTGAACTTCAGTATGGCGTCATTGGGGGTGTTTGTGACAGACATCACCAGGGTTCTGACATAGTCCTGGCCCAGAGTCCGGTAAACGCCCAGGTGAGACTCATCAGGTGTTCCGGTGACAAGCACCATTGCGCCGCCTGCCATGCCGCTGCGGCGCATGCGGGCTACCGCCGCGGCGAGGTCGAGTCCGGGCGAGGTGCCGACGGTGGCTAATTGCTCCATTGCAATTGCGTAGGCCTGGCTCGAGGTGACCTGGGTGACTGTCGGCTCGCCGACCCACAGCGATGGCGAGTAGCCGTGCCGGTAGAGATGGGCCAGCGCTGAGGCTGCGCCGCGAACTGCATGCTCGAATGCTTCTGGTGTCTGATAATTCTGTGCCCGGGGGTCGAGGATCACGAGCGCCCTGGATTGCCAAGGCATCTCCAGTTGTTTGATCATCAGCTGGTCGCGGCGGGCGGAAGACGGCCAATGCACTCGGCGCAGATCGTCTCCCTGTTGATACTCCCGTAACGTGAAGAAGTCTTCGCCGCCGGTCAGCGAAAAGTTGGCGGAGGCTGTATTGACATTCGGATCCTGGCCACGAACTGTCGGCACACCGTCCAACGGCTCGATCTGCGGATAGACAACCAACCGGTCGGCCTTGCCCGCTATAACCGCAAACTCTGCCAGGTCGAGTGGATCATGCACTTTCACCGTCGCCGGCCCCAGTTTGTAGATGCCCCGCGGCCGACACAACACTTCGTAACGGGCAACCATCGGAGAGGCCGGTCTCACCTGACTCGCGACAAACGAGGCGGCGCCCAACCCGTGGACGATGTCCTCGACGACCGCCTCGTGCAGGCGACGTGATGACGTCATTCTCACCTCGACAATTGCCCGGTCGCCGTCGTGAACCTGTATCGGCGCGACAACCCGGCCCATTGCAACGTTGAGCCCTGCTCGCCTCACATACAGGGATCCGAGCAGCACCGCGAGCAGGAAGAAGGCGGCAAGCGCGAGCAGAAGCTGCTCTCCAAAGCCAACCCACAACAGGGCGAGGGCCAAGGCTGCCCCGAGTGCAGCCCAGCCACGCAGTGTCGGCATCAGACGTTTGCTCGAGTGCCCGGCACGGGAACGCCCGAGGCGATGCCGCTGATGACGAGTTCGATCGACACGCCGCGCATCTGCGCCTCCGGCAACAGTATGAGGCGGTGATTGAGCACGGGTTGCAGCACGGCCTTTATGTCATCGGGGGCGGCGTAGTCTCGTCCTTTTGCCGCCGCATGGGTGCGGGCAGCCCGTTGCAGGAACAGGGTTGCGCGCGGCGACGCGCCGAGCAAAAGCTCAGGATCGTTGCGCGACGCCTCCGCAAGGTCCACAAGGTAGCTCTTGATAACCGGGGCTACGTGAACCGCGCGCGCCGTCGCCGCCATCTCGATGACATCCTGAGCGTGCAGCACCGGCTCGAGATCCTCGAAGGTCGAGTGGTCGGCATGCGCATCGAGCATTTCTAGTTCTTTGTCGCGTGACGGGTACCCAATGTCGAGCCTCATCATGAAGCGGTCGAGCTGAGCCTCAGGCAGCGGGTATGTGCCTTCATGTTCGATCGGGTTCTGCGTGGCAACCACCATGAATGGCACATCGAGGACACGAGTGACGCCGTCCACAGTCACCTGTCGCTCCTCCATTGCTTCCAGTAACGCGGCCTGCGTTTTGGGGCTGGCCCTATTGATCTCGTCACCTAGAACAACATTGGCGAACACAGGACCGGGTCTGAAAGCGAAACTCGAGGAGTCCCGATCCCACACAGATACACCCGTCACGTCTGAAGGCAGCAAATCCGGCGTGAACTGGACTCGCTGGAAACTGCAATCGATTGAGCGCGCGAGTGACTTGGCAAGAAGGGTCTTGCCTACTCCCGGCACGTCCTCGACGAGAGCGTGTCCCCCCGACAGTAGACAGATGACCATTAGCTCGATTGTGTCGCGTTTGCCCTGGATGACGCGTTCGATGTTGTCGACGATGGCGCCGAATCGCTTTCCGAACTCCTCAAGTTCGGCTGCGGTAACCGTCAACGCGTGCTCCTTCCTCCGGCAGCGAAGTTATGAGCCTAAATACAAACACGTTTCGCGACCAGTGGAGTCGTCGCGATCTGGTTACGATGGACCCATGTGGGGATCGGGCGCGATCTGGGCGATATTGCGCCGCCCGCGGCTCTGGGGCGAAGCTGTCAGGACGGTGGGGGCGTTGTCTCCGCGCGGCTGGTGGAAGACCAGACCTTTCATTCCTCGTCCTGATCCGACCTATCTGGCCTGGCGGGTGGCAACGGCATACGGTTCAGACTCGGCCGAACCAACCGCCAAAGACATTGTCGAATACCTCGAATGGCGGCAGCGCTACAGGGCGGCGACCGGCAAGGGGGCTGCTCTTGGCTAGCTCGCTGCGGGCTGAGCTGCTCGCCATCGAAGGCATTGCCGCCGCCGAACTGGAGGGGACCGAAGACGCCCCGCTCGGTGTTCGCGTACAACTGGCGGCCGGTGCCAACGCCGAGTCGGTGGGCATCGCAGTCGAGCGCGTTCTGGCGAGTCACGGCATGAAGTCGCATCGGGCCGGAGACGATGAGGAAGCCGCAACCGATGCCGGGGCCGCAACCAGCGCTCCAGGTCCGCCGCCGCCACCCGGGGCAGGAGGCGACGCGGCGATCCTCCCGATGCGCGCCGTAAACGAAACTAGTACCAGCACCATGATCTCAGCCGAGCGCGAAACCCCGGTGGCGCAGAGCCGGTCGCTCGAAAGCATCGCCGTCGAGGAAAGCCGCGAAGGCATAGCAATCCGCATCACCGTGGGCGGCGAGGCAGTGACTCGCCAGGTCGGATCCGGCCCAGACGGCATGGATGGCGCGATTGTCGCTGCGCTTTGTCAGATTCTCGACTTGGAAGCCGACCACCTGGCGACGGAGCGAACCGATGCGGGCAAGGCCAAGATCGTGACTGTGCTCCTGGAAGTCGCTGGTCACGGCCAGCAGGTGGGCTCAGCCGTTGTTGTGGCCGGCGATGCGTATGCCACAGCGCAGGCAGCCTGGCGGGCGCTCACAGCGCCGGGGTGATTCGCCCTGCCTCGAAAGACTCGGAGGCAACTGGAGGGATCAGTTCCACAACTACGTCACCGTCTTCTTCAGAATCTGGCTGAATTCGTTCGATGGCAGGGAGCTCGCGCTGGGCGGCAGGTGCCGTGATCGGAAGCGCCGTAGCTCCCACCATCTCAACATGGGTGCCCACCTTCGCCAGGACGTCGCGAACCAGGATCCGCAGCGAATCGGCCGGCGGATCGGCGAGAAGCTGAAGATCTTGCTCGGCAGCCGATAGCACGGCGACGCCGCGAGAGCGCAGATCCCACAACATGATCTCCTGGCTCACCTTGTCCGGGGAGAGCGCTTCGAGAAACGGCAAAAGCACGGCTTGGGCCTCACCCGTCCCGATGATTCCGATCATTGCTCGGTAGCCGTCACGGCCGAGAGGCCGGCCCGGAGTGCGCACGTCCTGACAGATGGCAACCAGTTGGTGGCCACTGTCATTGATCCAACGCCTCACCCTTTCCGCTTGCGCAAAGGCCGGTTCGGCCTCCGACGGATCGGGCGAGTCGCGCACGTACCCGACGACGCGCACGCATCTCCTCCAATTCGACTACTCAGGAGTCTCGCACCACCACAACGCGTGGTCAACGACTGCGTGTGTCTAAGTTTCGCGGGCGTGCCGCCCCGGCCAGGTGACATTGCCGGTGACATGGCCCGCAAACTCGTGTTGCGCCAGCCCTAAACAAGCGGCCGTGCTCTGCCGAAAACCCTTGAGCAGCTGCGTTTGCATAGTCAGGGTCGAATTTGTCTACAACGATGGTGCGCCGAGCGCGTAAATCAATCGGAGGAATCCTGCTTTTCGCGTGCGCCGTTGCAGTGGGCGTTGCCGTCACGTGGAGCTACGCGGTGCCAGGTGTCGCTTCCGCGGCAGCCGATCTCGACGAGGTCGATTTGGCTCTCGGGTCGGCCGCGCTGGTGCGGAGCTCAACCGGCCAGGCCGTGGTGTTCGCTGTTGACGCAGCCAATATGACCTCGAGCGGCGCAGCGCTCGATTCGGCCGTCGCAAGTGCGTCCAAAGAGATCGAAGCGCTGCAACGTCTCAACTCTCTGCTTGCCGACCAGGCAAATCCCCCCGACACCGCAGCGGTGTTTGCCCTGGCTGTGAGCGCCGCAGCCGTTCTCGATGCGATCGCGGCAAATGACGTCGACGCGGCGCGAACGCTTCTCGACACCGACCTGCATCCGGCTGCCGATGCGGCCGGCGCAGCCCTGGCTGCAGCCAGGGCTGATCTCGTCGCCACAATCGACGGGGCCAGCAGCGTGCCGGCCTGGTTGGAGGGCGCAGCCAGGATCGTTGCGACTCTGGTAATCCCTGGGATTCTAGCGATCGTCTTCTGGGCCGCGGGCAGGCGCAGGGTGAGGCGCTCCTGGGCGAAGGCGGCCGTTGAGATCGATCAGCTCGAAACGGATCTGCGACGGTCCGAGAACGCCCTCGAGTCACTGGCAGTCCGTTTCCGCACGCCGTTGACGAGCATCTACGGACTGTCAGATCTCCTGGTACAGAAGCACCAGCGTCAGGACCTCGAGCGCGAGCTGATCACTCTGGTTCACAGCGAGTCATCTGAGTTGACGCGAATTGCCGACGATGCTCTGGCGGCAACGCAGTTGGCGTCGGGGAAGATGACGGCGAGCGCCACCATCGTTGCATTTTCCGAAGTCGTGGAGGAAGCGGTAAAACCGATTCGCTCGACCGGCGTCGAGGTCAAAGTGAATTGTCCCGAGACGTGGGTCCTAACCGACGCCACCAAAGTCCGGCACATTCTCCGCAACCTCGTCAACAACGCGGCCACCCATGGCGCAGAGCCCATCTTCGTAGAGGTTGCCGAGTCTGCAGGAGCCGTTGAGTGCGACGTGATCGACCACGGCACGGAGGTGGCCACCGGCGTGCGGCGCGATCAGGTCGATTACGACCCCGCCACCGGCCTCGGCCTCAAAGTCGCTTACGAGCTTGCAGACCTGATCGAGGCGAAGCTCGATCACTACCGCGACGGAGATCGCACGTGCTTCACGCTTCGGCTCATCGGAGAGGATGAGTCCGCGGCAGCCCTGACCGGGGACGAGCGCCGCGTTCTGCGCCGGCTGCCCCGGCCGCTTGCGGAACCGCATGGGGTCGAGAACGGCGAGCCGGCTACCGCTTTGCACGCCGCAGAGGGTCACGAATGAGGCGTAGCGCCGCAGTCGGGCTCATTGCGGTCTTGCTGATGGCATTGACTCCTCTGGCGGTAATGGCTCAGGAGAGCCGCGAAGGCCCACCGACAACAACCCGCGCTCCCATCCGCCCATTCGACCCGCCTCTGCCCGAACCGCTCCTCATTCCGGATCTCGTTTCCGACCTGGTTGTGACGGAAGTCGGCGTCGGACTAGAAGTGAGCCCGCTCACCGCCAACCCGCCGGCCCCCGCTCCGGGCTCCGGGCTTGCCATCGACTGGCTCGCATGGGCTGAATTTGCGGTGCCGGCGCTGATTCCCCTTGTTCTGGCGCTGCTGCTACTCGCACTCACCCGCATCCCGCGCCGACCGTCGGATTCCGCTCGTTCAGATGTGGCCGGGTAGCACTGTCCGTCCTAAACAACCGACCGGGTCCTGCCGATAGCCGGGGTGGAGATGCTGCGCAGGAGATAGGCGTTTTGTATGGCCCTTTGGGTCGAGCGCAAGGGGGTTTGGCCATGGCTTGTGGTCGTCTTTGCCGTCGCGTTTTCCACAGCACTCGCATGGACGACGGCGACCAATTCTCTCAGCTGGCAAGCCGGCCGGTTGGACACGGTTGACTTGACCCTGGGATCTGCGGCCGTGACGCGAGCCGGTGCCAGCCAAGCGGTGATCATGGCGACAAATCACTCCTCAGGCACTGCGTCGGCCGAAGCGATGGTCGGCGCTCTAGCCGAACTATCCGCCAACCAAGCTGCGTTTCGAGAGCTGGTGGAACGGACTGGCGTTCCAGGCATCACATTCGGCGACGCGACGGGTGAACTCCTATTGATGCTGCAGCAAGGTGCGGTAGCCGAGGCCCGTGCTTTTCTCGACGGCGAACTGCAGTTGGCATATGGGGTGGCTGTCGAGGTGCTGTCATCGGAGAGGAGCGCAGCTGTCTCTGCAATCGATGAAGCCGCCACGCTGGGTGCCGCCATGGCGGGCTGGCTCAGAATCGCAGCTGTGATCGCTGTTCCGGTGGCAGCAGCCCTGCTCGTCCATCTGATGGGCAGGCGCCGGCTCCGCGCGGAGCGCAGCCAGCTTCTCGAGATGATGCATGACTTGGATGGTGAGGCTGCGAAGGCGGGCGAGTTGCTGACAGATGCCTCGCATCGGATGCGCACCCCGCTCACGAGCCTCTATGGGCTCTCCGAGGTGCTCTCCCAGTCCAAGCGCGTCACTGGGCTCGAGCGCGAGCTCGCAACGCTCGTGCACGCCGAGGCGAGCGAGATGCATCGGGTCGCCGACGACTACCTGGCTCTCGCCCAGTTGCGCGCCGATACGTTGCATGCGTCGGCTGAGATCGTTGCATTGCCGGAGATTGTCGACGCCGCCGCCAAGCCGGCGAAAGCCGCCGGAGTCGAGATCAAGGTCGAATGCCCCGAAGTTTGGGTTCTCAGCGATCCCGCCAAGGTGAAGCAGATAGTCCGCAACCTCATCTCTAACGCGGTGTCCCACGGTGCCGAGCCGATTTTCGTCGAGGTGAGCGAGGTAGATGGTCGGGTCGAGTGCGTGATCATCGATCACGGTCCCGGATTGCCAACTGGTGTCGAGCCGGGCTCAGGCCGGTTCGGAATATCTGGGAATGGGCTCGAGATTGCCTACCGCCTCACCGACAGCATCGGAGCCAAACTGACCCATCGCCGTGAGGCAGAGCAGACTCGATTCTGCCTTGCTTTCACAGATGAAGGCCCGGCGGACGTCGCCTCCTCCGCCCAGGGCGCTGCATGAGCCGCGTCGGTCAACGTCGTGCCCCGGCCCTGGTTGCGGGTCTCGCGCTATGGCTTGGATCGATCGGGATACTCGCCGGCTCGGCAGCGGCAGCGGCGTCCACCACGTTTCGGGACAGTTTTGCGTCTGTGTCTTACGGCGGAAACGACGGATCGGCCGAATGGGACGGAAACTGGGTGGAGCTCGGCGAGAGTGACGGTCCGGCAGCAGGCAAGGTGAGCGTGCGCAGCGACTCGCGGTGTGCGTCTGGAAGCTGTGGCTACCTCAGCGCATCCGGAAACGCCACGGTTGGGATGTTGCGGGCCGCAGACCTGTCTGCCGCGACGTCGGCCACGCTGACGTTCAGCCATCGCCGCACCAAGGTTGGCAACGATCCGGCGCTCGTGCGAGTTTCGGTTTCTGGAGACGGTGGTGGCTCGTGGAGCACGGTCGCGGTGTTGGCTCTCGACGCATCCGACGACGCGCAGCTCCTGGAGTCTCTCGGCATCTCATCATGGATTTCGCCCGAGACGGTGATTCGTTTCAGAGCCGAGTCCACGCCGGGCCAAGGCGGCCGCTTCTACTTCGACAATGTGCAGATCACGGCCGAACTGGCGGATCCTCCGACGACAACGACCACATCCCAACCTCCGGCCACGACGACGACTACGACGTCGACCACCCAGCCCCCCGGCTCGACTACCACTTCCACTCAGCCTCCGCCGTCAACGACGACGACGGCCCCACCGCCGACCCCGACCCTTGGGCCACCTGATCCAGCTGCACCGCCGACTTCGGTGGCTGCGCCTCCGACGACTACAGAGGCGGCGCCCACAACGACTCTGGGTCCGGTCGCACTGCCGCCAACCAATCCGATATCGGTGAGATCGCCGTTCCCAGTGGATCTGTCCGCCGGCACAGAATCCCTAGCAGGCGCAACGACCGTCGCCATCACGCAGGTCGACAACTTGGCGGTGGCTGATAGGGATGTCTCCTCCCTGTTGGTTGTGGCCTTGGGGGATCCGATCAGCGTGAGCGACCTCAGAGTGCGGGCTGCCCAACCGGGTCACACAGCCGGTGGTTTTTCATATGTCTGGCCAGGACTAGTCATTGTCGGCGCATTGGCTGTCGCCGCTTTGTACCGCAGGCCCGTCGTCAAACGTCCCTCCCAATAGGGTCTTTTGTATCTACGCACCTCTTGACTACTCTTGCATATTGAGATTGTGAAATAATTCACAAGCCAAACAAAAGGCACAGGCGCTACCAAAAGGAGGAGCTCTTGAAGAACAGACTCAGAACACTTGGATTGGTCATGGCATTGACCGGTTTGGTGTTCGTCATCGCCGGCGGCGTTGCATTCTTCAGGGTCCAGGACGGTTACAACTCGCTGCAGAAGTTCAGCGAGGCTCAAAACGTCACACTCAGCTACAACGAAGACGGCCAGCTCGTAGACCGGGGCACGACTGAGGGCGCAGACGCCATCAGGTCGATGCTCGCCGACGACTGGGGTTTCGCCATTGTTGACTCGGACCTTGATCCAAACGACCCGTTGGTCAACACGGCAACTGAATACATGTTCCAGATGGCGACCGTGGCTTACCACGTCACCCATGGCACTCAGACCGTGATCTTGCCTGAAGACGTCGAGTACAACGACGAAGTCTTCGCGGCAGGCGAATACGAAGTTCAAGTCAACCAGATCGGCAGCCCGGAGAGGGTTGCGGCAGGCCTCGGCGGCTACTGGACCGACTTCGACCGCAGGCACCCGCTCGAGGGTCCCGCCCGCAGTCAGGCATGGTCCGGAACGGCTCAGGGCATCATTGGTGAGCTCGGTGTTGGCACCGTCACTCACTCCGCTCTGCAGATGGGCCTGGCAATCTCCGGCGTATTCGCCGGGGTTGGCATCTTCGCCCTCATTTCCGGCCTCGGCCTGATGTGGGTTGCCCAAGGCAAGGGTGACGAACAACTCGTCATGCTCAACACGGAATCAAGCAAAGAAGCGGCAGGAATCTAGACGTCTTCATCTGAAGACCCCTCACGTTAGATCCTCCCAATGAAGGCCCCCCGCTACGGCGGGGGGCCTTCTACTTGCTTCATAGGTTGGCAGTCGGGACACCAATACGTGTCACGAGCCAACGGTCCCCGAGTCCCAAATTGAATCGTTGTGCCGCAGCGGCGGCACGGCTTCCGGGAACGTCCGTAGACCCACGTCGCCTGTCCCGGTGCTCTGCTTCCTGTCGTAGTGCGTAACTTCCCCCGATTGGCGTTGAGCATGGCATGGCCCCGTTCCAAGAGGTGGGTGAGGAGCTTCGGGTCTATTCGCGCCATCGCAGTGTCCGGGTGGATTCCGAACTCGAACAACAGCTCGGACTTGTAGACATTGCCGAGGCCGGCAACAGCGGATTGGTCCACAATGACGTCACATGCGGGCCGCACCTCATGATCTTCCTTGAGCCGCGTGGCCAGCGCTGCGAAATCGAGCTTCGTCATCA
>JAHEJX010000127.1 GCA_024638645.1 Actinomycetes bacterium | reverse complement strand
GCTCGAAGACGGGGGAGGCGTCGATGCCGGCTGACGATCGCCTCAAGAGGATGTTCGATCGATTCGGCGAGGTGCCGGAGCCCTCCGCAGAGCAGCGGGCGCACGCACACCGCAAACTCCTCGGGGCAATGCGCGCCGCACCTCGAGCAGCTCTCCCGTGGTGGCGCAAAGCCGCCGTTGGCTGGAGCGTCGCCACTTTGGCGGCCGTAACGATTGCGTTTGTGCTTGTTGTCCCGACGACGACAAGGGAAGTCGACGCCAATCTCGCCCGGATCGCTGCGGTAGCGCGGACCGTGGACCGGCTCAGCCTTCCGGAAGGCTCATACGTCTATTACCGCGTCGAAAGCACGGTCTACACCGAGAGTGAGACCGCGGCAGGAAGTCCTCTTTCCTATCAGCTTCCGGCCACGGAGGACCTGTGGGTGTTTGGCATGAGCGAACTCCGCCGGAGGACCGCCCTGCCACCCGTTTTCTCATCTCCCGACGACGAAGCAGCGTTCTACGCGTCTGAGTTGGTTGAGGTTGAGGGCATCGGCGAGACACGCTTGCTGCAGTTGGATGGCGTCTTCAATGACGAGTCGATCCGGGGGCTGTCGACCTTGCCGGACGAGCTGTTGGACCAGCTCCTCGAAAAGCTCCCACAGAACTCCGAGTTCACGGTCCATGATGAGGTGCGCATCGTCGAACTTGCGGCCCAGCTCCTCGGCCCTCGGGTCAACGCTCCGCCGGAGCTGCGGGGATCGTTGCTCGAGGTCATTGGCATGCTCGATGTCACGACCAGCCGTACCGATGCGGGAGGTGTTGTCGCTGCCCAGTCGTACGAGACGGACTTCGGCGAATACCAGCAGACATTCGAGTTCGACAGCGCCGGTTACCTAGTGCGGAGCACGTTGACCCTCGTCGCCTCGGATGAGAATGAAGGCTTCCCCATTGGAGTCGTCGAGGACATCCGATATTCCCGGCCCGTCGTCGTCCCTGCGCCCGGCGTCTATCCGACTCCTTGAGCCCAAATGGGCCTGGAGCTGTGAAGGGGTCGCACTCGAGGCGCCCGGCCAGTCGTCTAAGCACCGGGCCCGGCATTTGGCCCTAGCCCTCGGTGCGTACTGTGGTAGAACCAAGGAATGGCCTCACTCACACACAAGGTGGCACTCGACACCGAATCTTCCGGCATCACAGAAGCCGACCATACCGTGGCGTTCTTGGCCGGCAACCACGCACCAGCTACTGCCGGGAGGCTCGTAGCAGTCGAAGGCGGCTGGTCCGTCACCCAGGCATCATGAACCGCTCAGACCTCCCAACGCCCATCAAAGAGCAGCGGGTGATAGCCGTCATGCGCCGCCTCGGCACAACGCGGATCCAGGCACTTGCCCCAATCCTCGAAGAAGCGGGAATCGATGTGTTCGAGGTGACGCTCGACGGGCCGGAGGCGCTCCAGTCGATCGAGTGGCTCCGAGCCAATGGCCACTACGCCGGTGCCGGAACAGTCCGTAGCGCCGAACTCGCAGCGGCAGCCAATCGAGCCGGCGCCGCTTTCGCGGCCGCCCCGGATTTCAACCCGATGGTTGTGGGAACCGCCGCGACGCTCGGGCTTCCAATGATCCCCGGTGCCTTGACCCCTTCCGAGATCACAACCGCGTGGGGGACCGGAGCATGTGCGGTCAAGCTCTTCCCAGTTTCAGTCGGTGGGCCGGAGTACCTATGGGCTCTCCGTGGCCCGCTTGGGGATATTCCGTTGATCCCAACTGGTGGGGTCGACGCCGACAATGCCGCGGCTTATCTGGAGGCGGGAGCTGTTGCCGTAGGGGTCGGCGGATGGCTGACAGGCCCAGACGACATGTTTGACGTTGCCCAACGGGCGACAGCGCTAGTGGAATCGGTCGAGAGACTGCGTTGAACGGTCGGCACGAGCAGCCCCGGCAGCACCGGCTTCGCTGCCGACCGGCGCTCCGACGATCGGCTCTGCGTCGTACGGCGCCAGGGTGAACCTGCGCCCGCCTAGAGCGTGGCTACGACCAGGTGGGATGAGAACGGCACCGTGATACCCCTGGCGGTGGCATGGGGCGCAAGGCGCTCGTCCACGTACCGGATCGCATCTGCGCGCCGCTGCGGGGTGAGCGCAGCAAACTGCTCGGCAAAAGGGATGGCGTTGATCTGCTTGGGTAAGTACTCCTCGACCGCCGGCAGCGCAACTGTTGGGTTGATGACCCGCGCCGAGACGTTTGAAAGGCCGGCGTCGACGAACCATCGGGTCAGTTCTTCTGCCGTCACGGTCCACGTCAATTCCTCCGGAGCGACGTCACAGAAACGAATCAACATCTCGTGCTCCGCTTCGAAGTACGGACTTCCCTGAAGATCACTCCACACCGTGACTGCCACCCGGCCACCGCGTCTTGTCACCCGTGCCATCTCTCTGAGCCCAGCCATCGGGTCGGGGAAGAATTGGATTCCCTGCTGACAGATCGCAGCATCGAAACTGCCATCTTCGAACGGAAGCTCGAGAGCGGAAGCCTCCGACCACTCGATGCCGTCCTCGGTCTCCGCTGACAGGGCTTTCGCAAATGCGACCATCGCTTGGTTGATATCGATTCCGGCAACTCTCCCGTCGGGGCCCACCGTCTCTGCCGCGATGCGAGCCGCGAATCCCGTCCCCGTAGCAACATCGACCACGGCGTCGCCTTCACCTACTTCCACGCTGCGCACGAGTGCTTCGGCCAATGGCGCCATGAAGAACCGCACATTCTCCTGATAAGAGCGCGGCGAGTCGGCGGCAACCTGGAACCCTGACTCCTCCACAATCTCAACCTCCGTCCCAGGGATGACATATCACTATCGTCAAACTACCGCCTGCGAAAGCTCGATCAACGCGGAGCCTCACTCGAGCACTTCTTCGATCAATTGGTGGGTCCTGCGTGTCATCTGCTCCGTCAGCGAGATTGCTGTCGTAGTCCGGTCGACTCCTTCGATCTTCAGAATCTGCTCGACAACCGCCATGATGCCCGGGTTACTGGTCGACACCAGCTTGCAGACGAGATCGCCTTGACCCGCGATTGTGTGGACCTCGATCACCTCTGGAATTGCTCCCAACTTTTCTGCGACCTCCCCGAAGCGGCCCTGGAGAAGTTCAATCGTGCAGAAGGCCTGCACGTCGTACCCGATTGCGGCAAGGTCGATATCTGGTCCGTAGCCGGTGACTACGCCGGAGCCTTCGAGTCTCGCTATCCGGGCGTACACGGTATTGCGAGCCACGCCGAGTCGCCGCGACATCTCGAGGACACCGGATCTGGGGTGATCGGCCATGTCCAGGATGATGCGGGCATCGAGCTCGTCGATCCGGTAATCAGTATGTGCAGCCATCGCTCCACCTCGTTGAGTAATCTTGAACAATATGTTCAGCATACAGCAGTCCTATTGACGCGAACGACGGCTTCGCCGACAATTACTGAGCATCCTGTCCATGCGCTACACGGGGATCACGGTGCCAACGTTCCGCACAGACATTGAATCGATCGGGGTGTACATCCCGGGCAAGCCGATAGAAGACGTCATGCGCGAATACGGGCTGACCGACATCGCGAAGCTTGCCTCAAACGAATGCCCCGAGGAGCCGTTCGCAGCCGTTCAAGAAGCCGTTGCAGCAGCGGCCGCAGAATCGCACCGCTACCCAGACACCATGGCTCACGACCTCAGCGGGGCGCTAGCTGATCATCACTCGATAGACCGTGACAACATCCTGGTGGGGCCGGGAAGCTCACCGATCCTGATGTCGACAGCGCACGCAGTCGGAGGCCCCGGGACATCAGCAGTCTTCGCGCAGCGTTCGTTCCTCCTCTATTCGATCATCACGACGATGAGCCGGGCGGAAGCAATAGCGGTTCCGCTTGACGAAGACCTGCGCCACGACGCCGACTCATTGATCGCCGGAGTGCGTAGCGACACCACCGTCCTCTACATCTGTAACCCCAACAACCCCACCGGCACATACCTCGCCCCAGAAGAGATCGACCGTATCGTCGCAAACGTGCCGGAGCGCGTCCTCATCGTGGTCGACGAAGCATACGAAGAGTACGTAACGGCTTCCGGCCACCGCAGCGCGCTGCCCCATGCGCTCGAGCACGAGAACGTTGTCGTCATGCGCACTTTCTCGAAGATCTACGGAATCGCCGGGCTACGCGTCGGCTACGCGCTAGGTCGGGCAGAGACCATCATGCAGCTGCGGCGGCTCCAGGCGCCCTTTGCGATTTCCAATGTCAGCTTGGCCGGAGCTCGCGAAGCGCTCCGCCATCAGGATCTCGTGGCAGAACGAGCCAAGACGAATGCCAGAGGCCGCGACCAACTGGCGGCCGGCTGTGCCGAGCTTGGCATCAAACACGTTCCAAGCGAGACCAACTTCGTGCTGCTCGAACCAGAGGTCGATGCGGGTGAGCTCACCGAATCATTGCTGCAGCGGGGCGTGATCGTGCGCCAGTTCGGAGACTTCATCCGTGTCACCGTCGGCACAGAGCCAGAAAACGTTCGATTCCTCGAGACGCTTGGAGAACTGATCTAGATGCCGGAAGTAGACACCACCCTGCGCCAAATCCTCGACCAGGACGGCAACCTCGTCGGCAACATGCCGCACCTCGACGACAAGGAGCTCGTCGAGATGTACCGCTTCATGGCGGCTGCGCGCGATTTCGATCGGCGGGCAATGGCGGCACAGCGGCAAGGCCGTATCGGTACCTACCCCATGCTCGAAGGCCACGAGGCTGCCCAGGTCGGCGCCGCCTATGCACTCGGCCCGAATGACTTCGTGTATCCGGCATACCGCGAGCACGCCGTCCAGATGGTTCGGGGCATGCCTCTCGACGTGATCCTCTCCTACTGGCGGGGCCTGCCCACAGTCGACTGGGACGTCCATGGGTTCAAGATGATGACCAACACGGTGCCCATAGCCACCCACATCCCGCAGGCGGTTGGCCACGCATACGCTGCCCGCCAGCGCGGCGAAGACGTTGTGACAGCCGCTTTCTTCGGCGACGGCACGACGTCAGAAAACGACTTCCACAGCGGCCTCAACTTCGCCGGCGTGTGGAAAGTGCCGGCAGTCTTTGTGTGCGAGAACAACAGTTATGCGATCTCGGTACCACTCGCCAAACAGACGGCCAGCGAGACGATCGTTCAGAAAGCCACCGCATACGGCATTGCGGGCGTTCGGGTCGACGGCATGGACGTCCTCGCGACCTACCAAGCCACGAAAGAGGCTGTGGAACGGGCTCGTGCCGGCGAAGGCCCGACTCTGATCGAAGCGGTGTGTTACCGATTCGGGGCTCACGCCACCGCCGACGACGCGCGCCGTTACCGTCCCAAGTCTGAAGAGGACCTATGGCGCCCGAAAGACCCGGTGGCACGCTTCCGCAGCTTCCTCGAGACGCGTCGCCTCTGGGACCAGACAGCCGAAGACAACCTTCTCGAAGAGGCAGGCGACGCATTCGACATCGCCATTGCCAAGCTCGAATCGGTCAAGCCACCGAGGGACTCCATCGTCCGCCACGCCTACGACCGGATCCCGCAGACGATGGTCCGCCAACTTCACGAGCTGCAGCGCGGCTCCGGCGAGGCCGAGACGACCTTCACTGATGATGAGATGTGGGAGCTGGGGCCGGATCCGGACCCCACCGGCCCGACCGAGCGGTGGAACATGGCGGAAGCCATCAACGCCGCTTTGACTCAAGCGATGGAGCGCGACGAAACGACGATCATCCTCGGAGAGGATGTCGGGCTCGTCGGCGGTGTGTTCCGTATCACCGAGGGGCTCCAGGAGAAGTTTGGCGAGGAACGGGTCATCGACTCGCCGCTGAATGAGTCCGGAATCGTCGGCGCTGCCATCGGCATGGGCATATCAGGAAGCCGTGCCATCGCCGAGATCCAATTCGACGGATTCGTCTATCCGGCCTTCGACCAGATCGTGAGCCACCTCGGGCGCCTTCGCTTCCGCAGCCGTTCCAACGCCACGGCACCGATTGTTGTCCGATGGCCAAATGGCGCGGGTATCGGCGCCCACGAGATGCATTGCGACAGCCCGGAAGCCTATTTCGCCCACGCCCCGGGCCAAACCGTGGTCATACCTAGCACACCCTCGGACGCTAAAGGACTGATGGCTTCGGCCATCTCATCGCCGGATCCCGTCATCTTCTTGGAGCCCAAGGTTCTATACCGGGCGTTCCGCGAAGAGGTTCCCGTTGAGCACTACGAAATCCCCATCGGCACCGCGCGCATCCGGGCCGAGGGTACGGACCTGACCATTGCCACATATGGGGGCATGGTCCAGCATGCGCTGGAGGCAGCCGTGGCGGCGGCTGAGGAGGGCATCTCAGTCGAGGTGATCGATCTACGGACGATTTACCCATGGGATGAAGACACGGTGGCAGCCTCGGTCGACAAGACCGGGCGGCTGCTCGTAGTTCAAGAGCCACAACGCACCGGGGGCATCGGCGCCGAGATTGCAGCCCAAATCGGCGAGCGGTGTGGCTACTCCCTCCTCAGCCCCGTTCGACGGCTCGGTGCAACAGACGCGCCGTGGCCGCAGTTCTTCATCGAGGAACATGCCCTCATCACACCAGCTCATGTCTTGCGGGCAATCAGCGAGACGGTGGCCGGCTAGATGGCGAACGAGCTCAGGCTCCCCGACCTCGGCGATGGCCTCACGGAGGCCGAGATCATCTCGTGGCTGGTCGAAGTCGGCGACCGAGTTGCCGCCAATCAGCCACTCGTGGAAGTCGAGACGGACAAAGCCGTCGTCGAAATCCCTTCCATTTGGGCGGGACATGTCTTGCATTGCGGAGCCGCTGCCGGATCCGTGATCCGCGTCGGTGACCTGCTCGCTGTGATTGGCGCCGAGGGCGAAAGCTGGAATGGACCCGTTGCCGCGGCTACTGCGGGCTCACCCGTGACCGAATCGGCTCCAACCCCCATGCCGGCGGCGACGGCGACTGCCGCCCGCCCCAAAGCAGTTCCTCTGGTACGCAAACTCGCTAGGGAGCTCGGTGTCGACCTGGCGTTGCTCTCCGGCACCGGATCGGGCGGACAGGTCACTCGTGAGGATGTCCAAGCTGCCGCGGCCGGTGGCGTTGCACCGGCCCCGACCTCGGGCAAAGCCGAGCCGCTTTCCAAGCTACGGCGCACTATCGCCGAACACATGGCCCGGTCGTGGGAAGAGATCCCCCATGTCACGGTATGGGGGCCTGCAGAAGCGACACGGCTTCTCGAGGCACGCAAAGTCAGCGGCCTGTCTCTTGACACGCTCCTGATGCAGGCTGTGCTGCCTGCCCTGCACGCGTTTGCGGTGTTCAACGCCCACTTCGACGGGGAGCGGCTCGCGCCACAGACCGTCTACAACATCGGAATTGCGGTCAACACCGACGCCGGCCTGATGGTTCCCGTTGTGGCCGACGTTGCAGCCAAGAGCCCCGAGAGCCTGGACAAGGAGATCACTCGGCTTGTCGACGGAGCGAAGAACCGCACTCTCCACTCGGCGGAGTTGAGAGGCCAGTCATTCACAATCACCAACATCGGCGCAGTCGGCGGCGGCTACGGCACGCCGATCATCCCGCACGGGACTACGGCGATTCTCTCGATAGGTCGAGCCAGGGACGAGGTCGTCGCCCGCTACGGCCAACCCGTGGTGGCTCCGATGATTCCACTGGCGCTGTCGTTCGATCACAGGGTGATCGATGGAGCAACCGGGACGGCCTTCCTCAACAGGGTCACCGAGAATATCGAGCTCTTCCGGTCCTAACGCCACACGAGATGGACGTCGTCCCTAGTGCTCACCGGCCATCTGACCCTGTGCGACGCAAGCTCATACAAGTAGCGTTTCGAATCACGTGACAACTCGCAAGCTGACCTTGGCTTTGATCCTGGCCGCCACAGTCTTCGCCGGCTGTGACGGTCAAGGTCACGGGAGTGCCGGGAACGACGTTTCCCCGGCCGCTCTCTACCAGCAGCACTGCGCCGCCTGCCACGGTGAAGCGGGTCAAGGAACCGCGACCGGATCGGGCCTGAGCAACCTGAGCACTCGATTCGGAACCGTCACTCTGACCGACATCGTGCTGCGAGGCACAGGAACCATGCCGGGAACACCGAGCCTATCCGACGAAGAAGCGGCTGCCATCGTGAGCTACCTACAGAGCACCTTCGGTCCAGCTGAGTGAACGAGTTAGCCGGCGTCGACTGCGGTCATGTCGAATTGGCAGTCATATTCGGCGAGCAGGCAACGGCAGTGGACCCACGGGTCGAAGCCTTGGCCGTCACTCCCGTCTGAGCGGGTCCTGCCGTCTGCCCAGTTATAGAGCCAGCGGGCGGTCTCAGTGGCGGCCCGCGGGTGGAATCGATGCTCTTCGGTCCAACCGGTGAACTCGGTTGCCCACTCCCAGGTGGAAGGGATGAATTGCCACAGACCCTTGGGGACATGACCGT
>JAHEJX010000126.1 GCA_024638645.1 Actinomycetes bacterium | reverse complement strand
GTCCTTGATCCCCCTGCCAAACAGCGGCGCCAGAGGGCCGGCAAACCAATCGCCAAAGAAGCCGGCCTCGGCCGGGAACCACATGTTTGTCCAGCGCACGACCGCGAACGGCGCGCCGTGATACATCACCCGGTGAGCGCCGTTCTTCCACGAGAACCAGAGCTTGGTCTTGTGGATGTTGTTGTAATGAGCGCCGTCGGACTTCGGCGGCGCGGTGACGAGCTCAGTCCGCTCCACAAACCCGTGGAACTCCTTACGGTTCTTGGTCAACAAGTCGTCGGCCATGTACATAGGAGTACCAACGCTGATGAAGTCTGTTATCAGCCACGGATTGCCTTGGCCGCGCAGGCCTATCCACAATCCCTGCTGAGCTTGCTGGTAGCGATTCACCGCAGCTGCGTCCGGATCGTCTCCCAAATCCGATGCGGCTCTCTCGAGCTCGTCCAGCCCGGCCGGAACCACGCCACCCGTTCCGGCCGCGGGACCCTGGTGAAGTTTGTTCATCTCCGCCCACAGGTGCTGAATTCCGTCGTAGGCGATATAGGCCCCGAGGCTATGGGCCACCAGGATGATTCGTTGATACCGACCGGAATCGTGCAAACCACGCAACAGGTCGACCATTCCTGCCCGAATCTTGCGGCGAGCGTCATAGGAGCGGGGTGTGGTGTCGAGGTATCGCACCACGTCAACAAAGCTCTTCGTTATCCACGATGGCAGAACCTTCGTCACTACGTATGTCAGCGCGAAGGCCACTACGCCGCCTCCGAGGAGCGTACGGATGAGTGCCTCGGCCGCAATGTCGGAGAGTTCGATGTCCGCAAACGGACCGGCGATGAAGGCCCAGATCGACCACGCGACAGCTGCCCAGAAGAGCAGCCACACCACGCGTAGTCCCGCCGGGACATTCCAGGGCAGCTTCAGGAGGATCCGCTTCACTGTCGACAGCATGTCGTCGAGTCGGTTTCCAGCCATCAGATGGGCCCAGTGGTACTCGTAGAACTCCGTCTGCGCATTCATCTCTTCGCCGTCCGGCGAGTATGGAGGCGCCAAGAACCTGCGCGCCTCGAAGGAGTCCGTCACTTTGTCCGGTCGCGAGAAGTAGCCGCCATCAGCCTGTGGGTTGGGGGGCAACGCCGCGCCGATGAAGCCACGCAGGGTGTCGTTTGGTTTCTGCTCGCCCATGCCGTGGACGATCACGACCGCTTGTCGAACCTTTTCAGCCACCGGCTAGCCCTCCCTCGATACGTGGCGCCAGACTTGCGAGGACACAGACGACATGGTCAAACCGGCACGTCGCCGCTCATGTCCGCGAGATTGGCGTTCTGCTTGCCGGCCCACCGATCCAGGTTCTCCGGCCGGTATGAGCCGTCCTTGTGCCACTTCTCGAACACGGACGCGTCGATCGTCTCGTTGATCACATGGGACCGTCCGGGGCGACTGCGGGTGGGGCGTGGATCGCGCCCTATCTCGCGAAGATGGCGCTTGTTGAACTTGAGCCACCTGTAGATCCCAAACGCAAACGAGGCGAAGCTGTCTCCGGGCTCGGCCAAAACCGTGTCCGCGGCGGGATCGAAAGCACTGGTGAATTCGAGCCCGTGATGCTTCGCCTTGGCTTGAATCCACGCCAATGGGATCTCGGCAAGCCTGCTCCCTCCACCGACGTCACCGTGGCAGCCGACGAACCAGCGCTGTTCGAGTGCCTGGTCGTCGTTCAGCGGCTTGAACTCCTTGCCTTCCTCCTGGAACCCAGTCCACAAGGTCGCATCGAAAGCCCCACGATGCTCGTCGATGGCGACCGCGTGATACATGCCCTTGTACAGGGTGCTGGGGTAGGTGTTGTGGAACGAGAAGCTGCTCCGACTGAGCCCCCGGATCCGGCCGAAGGGAACGCCGAGTGCACCGACCGTGTCCCACACCCCGAGGAACTCGATGTCGACTCGGCGTGACTGATCCCAAAGCCGCTGATCTGCGGTCTCCAGATTCTCTCCATCACGTACCTTCCACTCGATCTGGTGGATGGGTGTCGCCTCGGACCCCCTCCGGTAGCGATCGAAGATCTCGTCGACTTGCATCGTGGCGCCCTTCCGCAGCAGCCCACAACGGGCGATCATTCCCGCCAGAGTGCGTGCCGTGTAGGCGCCGCGGCTGAATCCGAAAAGGAAGATGTGGTCGCCGTCCTCGTAGTTAGCCGCGAGCCACTCGTAGCCCTCACGAATATTGCGAGCGAGGCCTTTACCAAAAGCTCCACCTCGGATCCGCTCAGACCAGCGGTTGCCCACTCCCTCGATGTAGCGGACGAGCTGTTCGTTGTCCCTCTCGAGAGTCAGGTCCCGCAGACGCGACACGTTGGTCCGGTCGTCGGGTTCGTTCCACGTTCCGTCTAGGAACAGTGCCAATCGCTTCATTGCACCCCCTGAAGCTGCGACACATCAACCATACCGACCCAACCTCGAAATTGGAGTGGCGACACCGAGACGTGACTAGTCACCCGAACAAGATTCTTCCCCAGATTGCACGCGGTGGGTGTACCTTCGAAGTAGGTCCACAAAGTCGTGGCGCGGCGACTGTAGGTGCATGGACCGGAGGAACCGCATGTGGTGCGAAGCCCATCCGAAACGCCGCTTGATCTGAACGCGCCCCGGGGGGTCCGCCACTGCCTTGTGAGAAAGGCGGAAAGGAATGCCGTCAACACCGCGAAGGAATGGATCATCAGGAAAGCAATCAAGTAAACGGGTTCACCTCGAACCTGAGCTCGTCGTCGTCACTAAGCCCACAGCTGGGATCGTGGCGACATCCGAGGCGACCGCCATGGCAACATCCAGCCTTGGAGACCTCGCCTCTGTATTGAAGAGCGCCGACGCACAGATGACGCCGCTGTTCGACGCAAGCGGCGATGCGAGCGCCGGCAACGGGATCGGGTTCGCGTCGGCCGAGCCGACAGAAGCTGACACGCCACTTGGATCGTTCTTCCGGGTGGAGGCCAAGGAAAAGGATCTCGAGAAGGTAGCCGAGTCTCTGCTCCAGTTGGACGCCGTCGCGGGCGCCTACGTCAAGCCGGCAGCCGAGCTGGCGACGCTGGAGATGACCGAGCCGGAGATCCTCGAACACATCAATGACATGGCCCCGAGCGCCGAGGCGGCTCCTGCCACGACACCGGATTTCCTGGATCGCCAGATCTATCTGAATCCGGCGCCGAGCGGGGTCGACGCCAAATACGCCTGGACGCTCCCGGGGGGACGTGGATCTGGGATGAAGGTCATCGACTGTGAGTGGGGCTGGCGCTTCGAGCATGAAGACCTCATCGAGAAGCAGTTCGGCGTCGTCGCCGGGACGGACACGACCTCCCGCGACTACGAGAACCACGGGACAGCCGTCATCGGCGTGATCAGTGGCGACGTCAACGGGTTCGGCATCACCGGAATCGCGCCGGACGCAATGATCGGGGCATCCTCATTCGTAGGCCAGTCGACTGCGACTGCAATCGTCAAGGCTGCGCAGCAGCTTGCGGCGGGCGATCTGCTCGTCATCGAAGTGCACCGCGCCGGGCCCAATTCAACCGGCAACGGCCAATTCGGCTACATCGCGATCGAGTGGTGGCCTGACGACTTCGCGGCCATCCGCTATGCCGTGAACAAGGGAATCATCGTCTGTGAGGCGGCCGGAAACGGATATCAGAATCTCGATGCAGCCGTGTACAACACGCCCGCGCAGGGGTTCCCGGCAACATGGAAGAACCCCTTCAACGTGGCCAATCCAAGCTCAGGCGCTGTGGTCGTTGGAGCCGGAGCTCCACCCCCTGGCACCCATGGACGCGATCACGGACCGGACCGTTCTCGCCTCCCGTTCTCCAACTACGGCAATCGTGTCGACGCCCAGGGTTGGGGACGTGAAGTGACGACGGCCGGCTACGGCGACCTGCAGGGCGGTTCCGACGCCAATAACAACCTCGCCGCACGCAACCGCTGGTACACGGACATCTTCAGCGGAACTTCAAGCGCCACCCCGGTCGTAACCGGAGCGTTGACATGCGCCCAGGGAGTCTTGAAGGCGCAAGGGAGCACGCTGCTGACACCACAGCAGGCGCGCAATCTCCTACGCACAACCGGGTCACCTCAGCAGGATGCGCCGGGGCGCCCGGCAACACAGCGGGTCGGGAATCGTCCCGACCTCAAACAGATGATCGGCAACGTCGCCAAGGTGTGGCACTACTTCAAGACAGTGGAGACCACATACGTGGTTGCTGCTTCGAAGGCCGTGTGGATCAACATCTCCGGCCTGGGATGGCGTCGCATTCATCCGGCAGCAGTCGATGGTGTCACCAACATGCTGAATGTCGCGACAGCAGCCCAAACGAGCAACCGGCAGATTCACGCCTATGCAGACGGGACCTACGTCTATCGGATGTACCTGCTGTAACCGAGCCGAACGGGAAGCAACGGCTGCGCATCGAAGTGCAGCTGGTTGCTTCCCGTGATCGGAGAAAGGAGTCAGAGATGAGCGAGTTCATCGCAGACCATGCTGCACCACCCGATCTGCCGGCCGAGATGCTCACCGAGACATCGGGTGCACTGCCGGGTACTGGACCGTTGGTCGGAGCCTCCGCATCGCCTCCTGGGCCTGATCTGCCGACTGAGATGCTGACACCGGCTCGAATGGAGGCGCCGCTGGATCAGGAGTCCGTCGGCCCCGACCTTGCCGCCGACCTGCTGGCAGCGCCGAGTCGGCCCGAATCTGAAGGGATTCCGGGGGAGGCGCCGATGATCGACTCGTGGAGCATGCCCGAGCCGAGGATTCCGGCAACGGGAGCGGTCGACGAGATTGGACCGTCGCTTTCGCTTCCCCTTAGCGCCGATGTCGTGCAGTTCGACGAGGAGCACACCTTCGAAGAGAAGTGGGATTCTCTGGCGCGCAGGCTGCAAAGCAGCAGCGCCGTCGGAGAAGGTGCGCCACTACCGGTCCCACCCGATCTCCCCGACGAAATGCTGCGGCCTACAGGTGGCCAGGATGCGTCAGAGGAGATGGACGAGTACAAAGGTGAGTGAAGGTGAGGAGGTGACATCACGGAAATAGTGGTCATCCTGGAAGCGGGTCTGGCGAAGACTATGCGAGGCGATGCGACGCCGACTGCCGAGTCACGGAACCTCAAAGAGAATCTCGCGGCCATTGGCATGGGATTGATCCCGTTGTTTCCGGACATCGAGTCGATCGAGGAATCGATGCTGGCCCAATTCTCTGCGATCGTGCCGGACGACGAGGCCGACCATCGGCTATCTCAGTTGAGGGATCTGCCAGGGGTAGAGACTGCCTACAAGAAGCCAGGGGCGCTCCCGGCGGCCGACGGCACTTAGGCTGCTCAGTCGGCGCCCTCGAGTGCGCGCCACGTTTCTTCGCCGACGACGCCGTTCACGGCCAGGCCCTTGAGTGTCTGGAACTCCCGCACTGATCGGTCGAACTTCGGCCCCGCCACGCCGTCCACAGAACCAGGGCTCACTGGGGAATAGGCCGAAAGTAGACCTTGGGCCCGCCGCACATCCGGATGGAAGTCGTTCATGCTCTGGGCCACAGTCACGCGCCCTATGTGGAACTTGATATCGGGCTTCTTCTGACGTGGGGGCTTGGGCGCGGCGGAGCCGCCACCTCGGGCATCATCCACCCACTGCCGAAACTGATCCATGTCGATGGAATGCGGATCGGGCTTGCGCCCGGGCGCCCACTCACGATGGGCGGCAACCATCGCCGTATCGATCTTGAGGTGATCGCAGATAGCCGCAACCAAGGTCACGTATGCCACCAGTTGCTTCTTCGGCCAAGGCTCGTTCCCAGTGTTCTCTGCTTCGATCCCGACGACGTCGCAGTTCGAATCGAGCCCCTTCCAGCCTCCTGCCCCGGCGTGATTCGAAGTTCCCGCAGCAACGACGTAGACCTTGCCGCTCCGGCCAAGCCCATATTGAGATAGAGGCCCCGGCAGGTTCTTGCGGCCTTGCACAAGCAGCGGCAGGCTTGGCATGTCTCCCGTCTTGGGCCCAGCCGTGTGATGGCATACAACGCCCTTCGGCTTCATCGAGCAGTAGTCGCGCCCCCGCGTCTTCCAGCCATCGACCTCGTCGACGGTGAGCCCCGCATTTCGTGCAACATCAGCAAGCCACAGCAACTCCGGCATCAGTCCCTCCTGGGGGTCCTGTGCTAATTGTGCCGGACGCACCACCGATGTGCAGAGCTATTTGGCCCATGAAGAACGCCGCAGCCGGACCAGGTGATGCGTCGACGGGCCCGGGCCCGCGCTGACGTTCCAGGATTCCGTGAACCTCAAGCGTCCGAGCACCGATAATCCCCGAATGCGCCTTCGACTTCTGATGCTGAGCCTCGCCTTCATCGGCGCCGCGTGTGGGGATCCCGGCCCTGTGGCAGCCCCCGTTGAATCGAGCTTGCCGCCTCCCACCAGCCACCTGACAACGACGACTACGACCACAACATCCACCACTCCCCCCGACATGACATCGGAGAGCTTCCGCGAAGAGTGGTTCATCGAGACCAACACTGGTGCGATCACAGCTCTCGGCGAACACACACCGGAGGCGCACCGGTGGCTCGAGATCTTCGGTACCGACCCGGACGACTGGAGCCGTGAGGTCATCTCGATCGGGGACGAAGCATGGAACCGATATGCCGGAGATGAGTGGCAGGAGATCGGCCAGGACGGCATCGTCACCGACCTCCTCAACGGTCACCCGTTCGAGCTGAGCGAGGTCCTCGCTGACTTCACCCCGACGGGTACCGACACCTACGCAGGGCGCCAGGTCACCACGTATTCCGCCGTGGGGCCGGGGTTCGCCAAGTACTCCGGCATCGACCCCGCAACAATCGTCGAGACGAACATTGCGGTGTCCGTTTTCGGCGACGAGACCTTCGCGACCTACGAGCTCTACTACGAGCGAGACACGGGCGAATGGGCCAACCTGACGTACCGGACTTACGACTTCGGGGCGCCGATCGTCATAGAGCGGCCGCAGGTCGTTCCAGTTGTCGTGACCTGCCGCGACCGCGGTCGGCAGCTCATCGACGAGATCGGCGCCTACCGCAGCCGCTACGACCTGCTCCACCCCGGTGCGGCGTTCTCATCCATTGAAGAACTGCGGTCTCTCGATCCGTGGGCGTGGCAGCTAACCGTGAGGTTCGCAGGCAACGACGAGGCGCACGTCGACACGTTGTGGGTAGACGGCGGCGCTCAGTATTGGCGCGAACCAGGCCAAGATTGGCAGCCGGACATCGACCAGATTCACCAATCCATGGTCTACCGCCCATTTGTCGACGACGTGTGGATTCCCGATCTCGTCGAGCGGTTCACCCCGGTCGGTCAAGCCGAGGTAGCGGGCCGGATAGTCGACGTCTACGAGCTTGGCCTCGAAGAGATCCAGTTGCTCAACAACGGCCTCGTGCACAACACCGACACGCTCGAGGCAACGTTCTGGATCGAGCCGTGCTGGGCGCCGCAGCTGATCAAGCTGGAGCTAACCGCCACCGGCCGCGGCTACGCAGAAGGTGAGTTCCACATCGTCTACGAGCTGTTCGACCTGGGCACCACCGACACCATCGATATCCCGGCGGAGGCACTAGAAGGCTGAGCGAAGGCTCGTGCCGCACAGCAGCGCCCCAGGCGGATCCTCTAAGCAAGAAGGGCCTCAGCGAGATGGGTGAATCCAACCCGCCGTTGCAGGCTCATGTTCGGATGGAGGCGACCGTCATACGCCCATCAAATGCACCATCCATTGGTTGCCATTGGTGTGGAAGATGGCGTAGCGGGCACTGATTCGGCTCCCTGCCAGATCGACGACGATCTTGGTCGGCTCCCACTTGACCGTTCGATAGTGACCGTGATCCCAGATCGACTTCGCCACTGCGGTGCCCTGCGCGGTGCCGACGGGGGTTGGGTCGACGAAGTCGATGTGATCGAGGTCGTGATCCTCCACCCGCACCGCGAGGCGATTCCGAGCCGGGTCGGTTGGCATGCCTCTCGGCACAGCCCACGAGACGAGCACACCGTCACGCTCGAGCCGCAGATCGAAGTGGTGCGAGCGGGCGTAGTGCTCGTGAATGACGAACCGAGCAGCTTCTCCTGATGTCGTCACCCGGCTGCTACACGATCAGGGGATATTCGAACTCGTCTCACATCCGCCTCCTGACTCCACGCCGGCCTGGACGTCGCATAACTCGCTTCAGCCGCCGCCGGCAGCGTGTCGCCTCCGACGCCTCCCTCGCGGTCATCGGCACCTTGGCGCCCGCTGAGCAGGTGATTGCCGCCACCGCCGCTGAGCGCGTCTTTGCCTAGCAGCGGCGCAGCTGTTTCAGAAGACGCAACGCCGTCGCCGCCCGGATCGACCCACGCCGGCGGGGGAGCAGTCCGCTCCCCCGCCTCATCAACGTGGGGTGCGATCAGCTGAGGTCGGCGCAGGCGACTTTGGGTGCAGCGTCCGCCGTCTTCCAATGCACGACGACCGAACGGGC
>JAHEJX010000039.1 GCA_024638645.1 Actinomycetes bacterium | reverse complement strand
GCGGTGTTTGGCACCTCGATGTCGGCTCGTCTCATCCTGGGGCTGAAGCAGGTCCCAAGGGTCGGGCTGTTCGCCCGTTAAAGAGGCACGCGAGCTGGGTTTAGAACGTCGTGAGACAGTTCGGTCCCTATCCGTCGCGAGCGCAGGAGATTTGAGGAGATCTGTCCCTAGTACGAGAGGACCGGGATGGACGTACCTCTGGTGTGCCAGTTGTTCTGCCAAGAGCACGGCTGGTTTGCTACGTACGGAACGGATAAGCGCTGAAAGCATCTAAGCGCGAAGCCGGCTCCAAGATGAGATCTCCCACCGGATAACCGGGTAAGACCCCTGGTGAGAACACCAGGTTGATAGGCCAGAAGTGGAAGCGCAGCAATGTGTGGAGCTGACTGGTACTAATAGGTCGAGGGCTTTGATTTGAAATATCGAGATGATCGTGCTCGCTATGGAGTGCTCAGAGAGACAACTGACACTCAAAGCGTTTCGGTGGCCATGGCGGCAGGGTTCCACCCGTTCCCATTCCGAACACGGAAGTTAAGCCTGCCAGCGCCGATGGTACTTGGGCCGAAGGGCCCCGGGAGAGTAGGTCGCTGCCGAACATAACTAGATTGGGGCCGCCCCAGCTTATTGCTGGAGGCGGCCCTGATCATTTTGCACCCCACCTCGGGACTTCTGAGGAAGCGACCACATATGTCCAATCACAGCTCGCGCAGAGATCCGCGGAAGAAGCCGCGCAGTAACCAGCGCCACAAACGAACCAGTGGACAGCCCGGCGGCTCCGGTCGCAGTGGTGGCGGGAGCCGCCAGCATCAGTCAGCGGGCGGGCAACAGAAGGCCAGGCGCGACCTCAGAGGTGCGGCCGTCGACCTGCCACGATGGGTCATCGAAGACCTCAGCAGAATCACTCCCAAAGAACGCGTGGCCGACGCACTCGCTGAGCTCGGCGCTGCCACCAACGCCATGATCGAGGGCCGCTACAAGGTCGCGCTGCGTGCGGCACGCAAAGCGAAAGACCTTGCTCCTCGCGATGCCACAGTTCGCGAAACGTTGGGATTGGCTGCCTATCGGACCGGAGACTGGCAGACGGCGCTTGCTGAGCTGCGGGCGTACCGTCGTATTTCCGGCGAGCCAACCCATATGCCTGTCGAAATGGATGTGTTGCGTGCCCTTGGCCGCAAGCCAGACGTCGAGAAGGCGTGGCAAGAACTGAAGGCTGCCGGTGCGAGCCCCGCCGTCCACAAGGAGGGCTTGGTCGTTTTTGCATCGTTCCTCATCGACGAAGACCGAGCGGCCGACGCCAGACGCCTCACGACTCCAAAGCACATCAAACCCAATCCTTACCCCGCTGACCTGCGGGTTTGGTACGTGGCAGCTAAGGCCAACGCGGTGGTCGGCGATCTCGCCGCGGCCCGCCAACTTCGCGATGCCGTGACGCTGGCGGATCCTGCATTTCCAGGCCTCGATGAACTCGACTCGCTCATTGCAGCCGAGAGCTGATCTCTGTCACAGGCGAGGCATACCTTGGTGACGTTGAAGCAGATACGTTCCGCATACGGTGCCGACGCCGGAACCCGAAGACAGGACGACAATGGACTACAACGTCACTGTGATTGGTGGCAGGCTGGTTGCACGGCCAGAGTTAATCGCCGACCCGGCGCATCCCGAATCGGCGCGTCTGCTGGTCGAGGTCAAGTCGCAGTTTCCCCGCAAACGTCACGATCTCGTGCCGGTGATCCAACTCGAGTACGACGTGACGGAACCGCTCGATACAGGCGAGCTCGTGTGGGTCGTCGGCACATTGCAGCGCAGATTCAACTCGAAGACCGGTCACGGCCGTCTCGAAGTAGTTGCCTCGTACGTTGCTCCTCAGTCGCAACTCTGAATCGTCGAGAACTACCCGGACTCGGTAGATTCCTCCGATGAAGACTCCTCACCACCCCGGGCGCGTAATGATTGCCGGCGGGTCGCAGCTTGCTGCAGATGCCGGTGCCGAGGTAGCGCATGCCGGAGGCAATGCTGTCGATGCTGCGATCGCAGCGATGCTGGTTTCGATGGCAACAGAGCCGGGGATCGTTGGGATGGGAGCCGGCGGATTCATTTCTATTTGGGCTCCAGGCCAGGATCCAGTAGTCATCGACGGTTTCATCGAAATGCCCGGCCGCGGCATTGCCACGGGCGGTTTGCGGCAAGGTCTAGACCTCGTCTGGCTCGACTACGGCGGTGGGGTGGCGACCTATGTCGGTTATGGGTCGGTCGGAACTCCAGGGGGCGTTGCCGGACTTGCAGCAGCCTCGGAGCACTACGGCGTGTTGGACTGGTCTGAGCTGCTGGCTCCTGCCATTGCTGCGGCCCGGCGTGGATTCCCACTCCCGACTGCCGCCGCCGAATACCTCGAAGCGTCTCGCGACAAGGTATATGGCTGGGATCCACCATCGTATGAGGCGCTTCATCACCCCGACGGCAGGCCGATCGAGGCTCTTGAAGACATTCACATCCCGCAGCTTGTCGAGTCTCTCGAGGTGCTTGCGGCCGGTGGGGCTGCCGAGATGTACACGGGATCGATTGCGGATCAGATCGTGGCGGCCATGAAGAAAAGCGGTGGGATCGTGACCGCTCAAGACCTGGCCGTATACAGCTCAATCATCCGACACCCGATCATCGTCGATCACGGCGCATGGACCGTTGCAACCAACCCCGCCCCCGCAGTCGGTGGATCCGTACTGGCGGCGCTCACCCTCCTGGCGCCTCGCGGACTGGAACCCTTCAGCCCCAACTGGCTGGACGAGTACGCTCGAGCCCAGGAGGCGGTTCTGAGCTTTCGGCAGGACAAGATGAGTGTGTTTGCCGACCGGTCGGCCGCCGTGCTCGAACTCATCGGAGCGGCTGAGGCCGCAGACATCGGAGCACTCCATGGGTCGTCTTCAACCACGCATACGTCTGCAGTTGACACTTCCGGTCTCGCCTGTGCCGTCACTATGAGTGCCGGATACGGATCTGGGGCGATGCCGGCCGGGTTCTGGATGAACAACTCGCTTGGTGAGATCGAGCTCATGGGTCGAGATCCGCACGCCCTCGAGCCGGGGACCAGGCTCATTTCCAACATGGCTCCAACTGTTGCGAGACACGATGACGGCAGTGTGCTCGCTATCGGTTCACCAGGCGCCGACCGCATCACCACCTCGCTCGCGTCAACCCTGCTGCGGTACACGGACCAGGGCATGACCCTCCAGGAGGCCGTCGATGCGCCACGTCTGCACATTGAGCTCGGCGACGAGACGACGGCCGCCGTCGAACCGGGCTTGGAGATCTCTGCGTTCCCTACGCGTTCGTTCCCCGAACATGCCATGTATTTCGGCGGGGTGCAGGCTGCGTCGTGGCATCCCGATCGCGGCTTTGAAGGGGCAGCCGATCCTCGCCGCACCGGCGGCATTTCCGTCGGCTGACTCAGAAAGGGGGCCAAGGCATCGCCGGACGATGATCAGGCGGGTGGGGATGTACCTCAGATTCCAGCAGCGAATCTATGCGATCTGCCATTGCGTCGAATTCTGCTGCGGAGAGGTCTCCGACAAATGCTGCACCCAGCTCGCCATTGAGTAGATCGCGCAGCTGCCCGAGTTGGGCCAAGAGCTGCGCGGGTATCGGTCGGCCCGCCAACCCCCAGAGAATCGTTCGCAACTTTGGCTCGACGTGGAACGTGAGTCCGTGGTCGATGGCCCACAGCTCCGATGGATCGCCGCGGAGGATGTGGCCCGCCTTGCGGTCGGCGTTGTTGGTCACAGCGTCGAGCACAGCAATGGGCCACAAGCGGGGGCTGACCGAGTTGATCAGCTCGACAACCGTGGAATCGGCGCGGGCGTCCACAAAACGTTGCACGGCGCCGGGCCCATAAATGCCGTCGCCCATGACGGTTTCCGGCACGACCTGGGTGCCGAGCGCCCGGTCTATTCGGTAGGTCCACACCTCACGCAGAACAAGCGAAGGCGCTTCGAAGTCCCAAAGGGGCTGTATCCCCACCACCGGTTTGTATACGACGGTGTCGCCATCCGCCGTCTCCCCGAGCAGGGTTGTATTGGAGGCCTCGATGAATCGGCCCTCCACGGTTGCTACGAAGGGCTGCCAATCAGGGGCGATGATTGCGCAGATCTCCATTGGTGGCCGGACATGCGTGGCCGGTCGAGTCCATCGCCAGGCCGCAGCGCTCGCAAGCGGGCCGGCCCGACGTAACGGCCTCCGCACCCTGTCGCGCGGCAGCCGAAAGCTGCTCCATCGTCATTCGATATACGACCTGTTCGTCGCCATCGCTGACCGAGTCGATGGTCAAGATCACTTCCTGAGTAGCGTCGTCCCATCCCAACCCGAGTTGGCCAATCCGGAAGTGAGGGACCTCGTCGATGAGGATGGGGGCGGCAGCTATCTCGCCGAGTTCATAGTCGACTTCTTTCATCAACTGCTCGGCTCCGGCAGCCAGCGCGGCGACCTGTCCCTTCTCTAGCAGGTAGGTATTGCGGCCCCACGATCCATAGAGCTGCAGCAGGAAGGTTCTGTCGCCGGGCTGTCCGATCGCGTCGGCTGCGAACCCCGTGACATCTGAATACTTCATCGAATCCTCTCGTCCTGCCTTGGTCAGAGCCTAGGGGCGTTCAGCACCATTACCCGGGGCGGATGCTTGTCGCTGACTTCCAGCACTGTGATGCCGAGTGGGGAAACGTGCAACCGATGGATCAGTTCGACAGACTGCGTCAGGGCATTGGCCGCCAGCGACCTGATTACGTCGCCATGCGACACCGCAAGCACGGTCTCATCCCCGTGGGCCCTGCCCAGGCGCCGCAGTGCGCGAACGGATCGTGACCTCACTTCCTCGAGGGTCTCACCTTGGGGGAACCGAAAGCCTGTCGGGTCGGCCATCAACCCTTTCCAGAGGCGCAGGCGATACAGTGACTTGAGGCTGCGTCCCGACCAGGATCCATACTCCACCTCGACTAGTCCCTGCAGCGTCCGCGCCTTCTCCTGGTGGGGCGCCGCAAGGATTCCTGCCGTTTCGCGACATCGTTGGATCGGCGAGGTGTAGACGGCGGCGATGTCCATGTTGGCCAGCGACGCGGCCATTGCCCATGCTGCGTCGATTCCCTCAGGGCTGAGCGGAATCCCCGGAAGCCGACCGCTGAGTTTCTTGCCCGTTTCCGCGGTTACTGCGTGTCGAACGAGAATCAACTTCATTCTGATGACACTAGCCAGCGTTAGGATTCGCTCGTGATGACGCCGTCAGACTTCGTGCGGCTTCTTCTCGATCCCATCCGCCTCGCCGTCGCCGGCGATGCAGTGGCCGGATCGAGCGACATCGCCGCGCTCGCCGCCCGTCTTGGCGTCGACGAGCGGGCAGTAGCGGAGGCGCGAGGCAAGCTCGCGGCGGCGGGGCTTATGGACGGTGACATGCTCGACCGTGATGCGCTGCGGGCAGTGGCGCAAGCGCTGCCAACCGATCCTCCGGCTTCCGAAAGTGTGGTGGATGGTCCATGGTCGGCGGAGGAGGTCGACGTCCTCGGGCGGTTCTTTTCGGGAGGGCGTCTGCAGTCCATTCCGGCCAATCTCACCAAGCGGCGGGTGATTCTGGAACGTCTTGCCCAAGAGTTCGAGCCCGGCCTCCGCTACGACGAGGCAGATGTGAACTTCAGGCTGCAACTCTTCTATCACGACTACGCATCGCTCAGGCGCTACCTCGTCGACGAGGGAATGATGGACAGGGCAGACGGTGTCTACTGGCGAACCGGCGGCCGCTATGAGGATTTCGATGCCTCGCCTGGGCGAAATGGAGCCTGACTATTCATTTGCCAGCCGGCCCCGCTGGCTCGTCGGACACCTGGTGGCGCTGGTGGCCATCGTCCTGTTCGTGACCCTCGGCTTCTGGCAATACAGTCGCCATCAGGACCGTTCGGCACTCGACGCCCGCCTCGAACAACGACTCGCCGCCGAGCCGCTCACATTGGAGAGTGCGCTGGAGCTCGATGTTGCCGACGTCGAACTGCGACGAGTGGCAGTGACCGGCACATACCTGCCCGAGGAAGAGGTCATACTCCAGGCGCGTTCCCTCAATGGCCGGTCCGGTCACAACGTGGTCACTCCGCTGTTGACTGAGAACGGCATCGCAGTGCTCGTCAACAGGGGATGGGTTCCGATCGACACGGCCGGGCCGCCGGTGGCAGAGGCGCCACCGCCGGCCGGCCAAGTCGCAGTGGTAGGGGTTGCTCGGAAGACGGAGATCCGTGGTTCGCTCGGCCCGGTTGACCCCGCAGAAGGTTTGCTCGGTCGCATCAGTCGGGTTGACATCGATCGGCTCGCCGGTCAGATCAGCAGTCCCGTTGCGCCCTTCTACCTGCAGCTGGTCGAACCCGCGCAGAACGCAGCATTTCCACTGACGTTGCCTACACCCGAGCCGGGCGGCGGAGCCCCCCACCTCTCATACGCAGTGCAGTGGGTGCTGTTCGCCGGAGTAGTCTTCGTCGGATACCCACTCCTGATGCGTTCGACGGCGCGCAAACGCCAGCTTCAGGACTGAGACTCTTTCCACGCCTTCTTGCGCGTCTTGAGATCGTCGATGTCTTCGGCCGTGTCGAGATCGACGATCGAGGGCCAGTCCGGCACTAGAGCTTGCCAGCCGTTGGGCTTGACGTCCCACCACTTGGAGATCACTCCGAAGTAGACCCTTGCCTTGTAGTCGCCGAAACCGGGGAGCTTCTTCATACTCTTGATGACGGCGGCGGCGTCGTCTACGCCCTCCCAGAGCGAAGGAATATCTCCGTCCAGATCCTCCATCACGTACGTGCAGGTGGCGTGAACTCGCTTCGCCATATTGGCCGGGAATCGATGAATGGCGGGAGTCTCGCGGAACAGCTCGACGAGCTTGTCTAGGTCGGTGGCTGCCACTGCGTCTGCGCTCAGCTCCTGGCCGAGACGTTCCTGGAGCACCGACGGACCGATGAACGCCTTCTCGATGGGGATCTGCTGGTACAGAACGAGGCCCGTAGTCAGCGCGATCGGCTTCTCTGCAAGGAGGGCTTGGGCTGCGGGGTCTGGCGTGAAGGGGAGTGATTTGGGCGGCATGAATGCAGCGTAGCTGCCACGCCATGCGGTTCCGCCGCCGCCGGCCTGCGCTAGCGTCGGAGCATGACGGATCGCATCTATTCCACCGACGCCTACGCCGCCCAGATGCGGGCGACTGTGGTTGGCGTAGATCAAGACGACGGCCGCATCCTGCTCGACAGAACCGTGTTCTACCCCGGCGGTGGGGGACAACCCTGTGACGAAGGCGAGCTATGGATTGGTGAAGATCGACTTATCGTGACTCGAGTTGCCCAGGACTCGGCGGGAGTGTGGCACTGGGTCGAAGGAGGGCTTCCAAGCGAAGGCACTGAGTTGGAGGGCAAGGTCGACTGGGATCGTCGATACATGCTCATGCGCACTCATACGGCAATGCACGCACTGTGCGGCGTGATCTGGGAGCGATTCCAATCGCCGGTCACCGGCGGCAACATGAATCCGGGCGAAGGTCGGCTCGACTTCGAGCTACCGCAGTGGGATCCGGACGACAAGGGTCCGATCGAAGCCGAGCTCAATCGACAGCTCGCTTGCAATCGGGATGTCGAGGTTTCGTTCCTCCCGCGGGAGGAGGCTGACCTGGACCCAAGCCTGATCCGGACCAAGGTCAACCTGCTGCCCCCCACGCTGAAGGAAGTCAGGGTTATCGACATCGTCGGCCTCGATCGCCAGGCTGACGGCGGCACGCATGTCAGCGCGACCAACGAGGTCGGTCAGATCCGGATCAAGAAGGTGGAGTCGAAAGGTAAGGGCTTCCGCCGAATTCGAGTCGAGCTCACGACTCCGAGTTGACTTCGGCAACGATCTCGTCGAGCTGCTTGCGCCGAATGTCGGGCACTTGTGCGCCTTGTGCCGGGTAGCCCACGGGAAAGAGAATGAAAGGACGCTCGTTCTCGGGCCGGCCGAGCAGCTTGGTCAGGAAGGCCATCGGACTCGGTGTGTGCGTCAGCGTGACCAGTCCGATGCGATGGAGCGTCGCGATGAACAGGCCACATGCAATGCCGACAGACTCCTTGACGTAGTAGTTGTGTTGTCGTTCGCCATTGCGACCCAGCCCGTAGCGCTGCTCGAACACGACGACGAGCCACGGCGCGATCTCGAGAAAAGGCTTCTCCCAATCGGTCCCGAGTGGTGCCAGCGCCTCACGCCAATGGGCCGGGAGGCGACCTCCCTCATAGTTGATGCGCTCCTCGTGTTCGGCCGCCTCGCGAATCTGCCGCTTGATGTCCTGATCGCCGACGAGCACGAAAGTCCACGGCTGCCTGTGTGCACCGGAGGGAGCAGTGGAAGCGGCCCTGATGGCGTGCTCGATCGCTTCACGGGGAACGGGTTCGGATGAGAAGTCGCGAACGGACCGGCGCAGATCCATGAACTCGAACTCGGCGCGAGCCCGATCGGTGACGCCGTCGTGGTCGAAATCGAGCGGCGTATAGGGAATCGTTGGGAACTCGGCCATGGCGAGGCAGAGTACCGCGGGAATGTCGGGAAGGCGGCAGTCGTTGAACCCTGCAAGTCGCCGCAGCGTTTCATGGAAGACGCAGCCTATCCGAAAATGATTATGAACCGCATCAAACTCTTTGCATCAATCTCCGCATTCGCGCTCATCGTGGTCGCGTGCGGCGGAGGCTCCTCGGAGTCCGCCGACGCCATATCGTCCTCCTCGGCGAGCCCGGCCCCGGCGGCGCCGGCCGGTGATCCGGCCCCAACCAACAGTTTCGACACCTTCTCGGGGGAAACGGTGACGCTGGCACAGTTCGCCGGCCGCCCGGTCGTCCTCAACTTCTGGGCCAGCTGGTGCCCGTCGTGTGTCGCCGAGATGTCTGCTGCCTTCAAGCCGGTAGAGGAGGATCTGGGTGACGAGATCACGTTCATAGGGATGAACATCCAGGACGACAGGGCCCTGGCAGATCGCCTGCTCGCCCAGACCGGTGTGGAGTGGGTTGCCGCCGAGGATCCAGCCGGAGACTTGTATGTCGAGCTTGGCGGCATTGCGATGCCGTTTACGGTCTACATCACTGCCGATGGCCGGGTCGTAGACAAGCACAACGGTCCTCTGAACGAGGACCAGCTTCGTGAGCAGATCTCGAAGGCATTCGGATGAGCGCAGCGCTGGCTCTTGCATTCGGGGCCGGCATGGTCGCCACAGTCAACCCCTGCGGGTTCGCGATGTTGCCCGCATACTTGTCCTACTTCATGGGCATCCAGGAAGAAGGCCGATCGCGGTCCGCTGTGCTGCGGAGCGCTCTGATTGTGGGGGCGGTCGTCAGTCTCGGTTTCCTCGTAGTCTTCGGCGTGGCCGGCGTTGTCATCAGCGGCATTTCCACGACGGTGGCCAGCGACTGGATTCCTTGGCTGGCATTGGCAGTCGGCGCCGGCCTGATCGTGCTTGGCATTGCCATGTTGCGTGGATACGAGCTCGAGGTTGGATTGCCGCGGGCGGGCAGAGCAGCAACCGTCCGTAGCTATCGCAACATCTTCGCGTTTGGCACGTCATATGCCGTGGCTTCGCTTTCGTGCACCTTGCCGGTCTTCCTCACGCTGATCGCTACACAATTCTCCCGCCGGTCTTTTGCAGAAGGCCTGGTGCTCTTTGCGGTCTACGCCGCCGGAATGGCGAGTGTGTTGCTGGCCGTAACGGTTGTCCTCGCACTCGGCAAGCACTCCCTTGTGAATAGGTTGCGCAGTGCCGGCGCATACATCAACCGCATCTCGGGTGCACTGCTCGTGGCTGCCGGTGTCTGGATCGTGTGGTTCTGGACCACGTCGCTCACGTCAGGCGCCGCCGATCTTGCAAGCTCGCCCGTATTTGGTTTCGTGGAGAGTCTCTCGCAGTCCTTGGTCAATTTCGTTGCCGACAACAAGGTTCTCGTTGGTGTGGTGCTGGCGGCGGTAATCGGTGTTGCCGCGCTCGTGGCGCTGCGCGGCCGGGATGCCGAGTCGGAAGAGGTAGAGACGTTTGCCAAGGTGTAGCTGGTGACAACTGCGGGTGCGCAGAGCGACCAACGCCGCGCCCTCGTCGCAATTGCGATCAGCCAACTCTTCGTGCTGGCGCTCTGGTTCTCCACCGCGGCGATCATCGAACCCCTCGAGTCCGCCTGGCGGCTGTCGGGAAGGGAAACGACCTACCTTGCGCTCGCCGTCCAACTCGGGTTCGTCGTAGGCGCTCTGGGGTTCGCAGTGCTCGGTGTGGTCGACCTCGTGCCCGCCCGCCGTCTCTTCCTCATTGCATCGATTGTGGGAGCCGCTGCCAATGCAGCTCTGGTGTCACTCGGGCCGGGCGACGCCACCGTCGCGATCGTTCTCCGATTCGCTACAGGCGTTGCATTGGCCGGGGTCTACCCGAGCGGGCTCAAGGCCATGGCCGGCTGGTTTGAATCCGGGCGCGGAATGGCGCTCGGTGTGCTTGTCGGAGCTTTGACTGTGGGGAGTGCTTCGCCGCACCTCATCAGCGGCCTCGGGTTCGACTGGCAAGGGGTGCTGCTCGCCGCATCCGCGCTTGCGTTGCTCGGCGCATTGGTCATGACGGTTGCCGTCGGCGACGGACCGCACGACACGGGCCGCACAGGTTTCCAGTGGAACCAGGTCGGCGTGGTCGCCGGAAACCGCGGATTTCGACTTGCGACCTATGGCTACCTGGGCCACATGTGGGAGCTCTACGCCATGTGGACCTGGACGGCGGCCTGGTTGATCGCCTCGGCCGAATCTCGCGGTATCGGCGACGATTGGGTGCCGATTGCCACGTTCGCAACCATTGCGATCGGCGGGGTAGGTGCCTGGGTGGCCGGCCGATCAGCCGATCGGAGGGGCCGGACCACAGTCGCCGGACTATCGCTTGCCGTATCCGGTAGCTGCGCGGTTGTCACCCCGGTTCTCTTCGGCGAATCTGCCTTGGTCGTAGTGCCTGTGTTTCTTCTGTGGGGGTTTGCGGTCGTCGCCGACAGCGCACAGTTTTCGGCGATGGTCACCGAGGTTGCCGACCCGCAGTACAGAGGAACCGCGTTGACGCTGCAGACTGCAGTCGGATTCTTGCTCACCCTCGTTACGATCAGAGGCGTTCCGGTGTTAGCCGAAGCGTGGGGATGGCAATGGGCTTTCCCACTTCTGGCAATTGGCCCTGTGATCGGTATCGCGGCAATGGTCGCGCTGCGCCGTTCTACCTTCGCAGCCGCCCTCGCCGGCGGACGGGGTTGATCGGGTATCCAAATCGGGAACAGTCGTCTCGCCGACAACGTTGGTGATTTCATGGTCACAGTCGAACAGCAACATCACGCTTGGCTCGCCCGTTCCTTCGGACGAACCGACTACCTGCCGCTCAGCGATAGCGACTTGGCGGCTCTGGCATCGGCCGGCGAGTACATCGACAAGTATCCGGGAACTCACCTGTTCAGAGAGGGTGACGAGTCGCAGGCGGCCTTTGTCGTCCGGCGCGGCACAGTGGAGCTGTATCGATCCCGCCAGTCCGGTTCGCGCGTTGTGCATCGCGTCGGAGAGGGCGCGGTGATCGGCGACATCGCAATGTTCCAAAACCGCCCATATCTCTCATCTGCCAAAGCAATTGCGCCGGTGAACGCCTTCCGGCTCGACCGGGCCAAACTGATTCCAATCCTGCTCGAGCACCCGCGGCTCGCAATGCGCTGGCTCATTGCGGGACTGAACCAACTCGAGGCGACGCAGCGTCGCGTGATTCGGTTGATGCATCGCACAGTCAAGGAACAAGTCGCCGAACTGCTCCTCGATGAGGCCGACTCATATGGCGAGGTGCTGCTGAGCCAGGCTTCTCTTGCGACGCTTCTCGGCGCCAGTCGGCAGTCGGTGAACGAGGCCCTATCCGATCTTCGAGATGGCGCATTGGTCGAAACGGGCTACCGGATGATTCGTGTGCTCGACAGAGCCGGGGTGGCGGCAGTTTCCGGTCGCGAGGATTACTAGTGGGCCCGCTGGGTCCAGAACCGACACTGCTACCGGCAACTGTCAAAACGGCGACAATTCGTTGGCATTGCCACCTACCGAGCGGGTTGAGACTGCGTGAGCAAAGCAGCCAACAGGACACCCACGAAGCTTCCGTTCCTCGGCAAAGCCGCCGCATTTGTCCTTGTCGCTGTGGCCTGTGGCGGGGCCGCATCGAACGGCGCTGATCCTGTGCCGGCCGAACCAACTGCCACGACGACCTCCGAATTGACCCCTGCTCAGGCCCAGTTCCCGGAAGGGCCATCCGCCCTCGATGACGCCAGGTCCGACGTATTCCCCGAGCCGCTCGTCGATGTGAGTCAGATCATCTCGGGCGGACCGCCACCGGACGGCATCCCGCCGATCGACGAACCCTCTTTCCTGAACGTGGCCGACAACCTCGACTTGTATCGGGACAATGCCCCTGTCGTCGCGCTGGAGATCAACGGTGACGCTCGGGCCTATCCGGTCGCGGTGATGATCTGGCACGAGATCGTCAACGATACCGTGGGTGGTGTGCCCGTCACCGTCACCTACTGCCCGCTGTGCAACTCTGCCGTGACGTATGGCCGCGTCATCGACGGCAACGAAACTACTTTCGGCACTTCGGGACGGCTGTTTGCTTCCGCCCTCGTGATGTACGACCGTGCCACCGAGTCGCTGTGGACACATTTCGACGGAAGAGCCGTCGTGGGCATGCTCACAGGCAAAGAGCTCGACGTATACGGGTCCCCACTCATGGCGTGGAGCGAGTTCAGAATCAACTACCCGGACGGGCTGGTGCTCGACGAGACCAAGACCGGACACACCAGGGACTATGGCGCCAATCCGTACGTTGGATATGACGACCCCGAAACGGCGCCGTTCCTCTTCATCGGCGACGTGGACGGCCGCGCCAGAGCAAAGGAAAGAGTCGTCGGAGTCTCCTTCGATGGCTTCGACGTGGCATATAGCCTGCAGTCGCTGGCGGGCGACGGTGCGACCGTTACGGAGATCGCCCATGGCGACTCAGAGCTCATCGTGTTGTGGTCGCCCGGCCAGGCGACGGCCTTGGAGGGCCCGAGCGTCCAGTTTGGCCGAGACGTCGGCACGGTCGGGGTGTTCGTTCCTGAGGTGGAAGGCCGCCGACTCAGCTTCGCGGCAGACGGCAACGGATTCATCGACGCCGAGACAGGCACGCGATGGTCGGTGGCCGGGGTTGCGTTGTCGGGCGAACTTGCCGGCGCCCAACTAGAGCGGGTACCCCACCTCGACACGTTCTGGTTTGCCTGGTCTACCTATCGACCAGGCTCAGAGCTCGTAGGGTCGGTTGGATAGCTCCCCAGGATCAGCCGTTGATAGCCGGGATGACGTGGCGACCATAAGCTTCGAGCGTGGCTTCTTTGTCGTCGTGCATGAGGTAGATGCCGAATTGGTCGACGCCTAGATCACGCAATTCGCGGAGCTTGTCTATGTGATCTTGTGCCGTGCCGAGCACGCAGAATCGATCGACAATCTCATCGGGCACGAAGTCCGTGGACGGGTTGCCCGCCTTACCGTGGTGGTCGTAGTCATACCCCTCGCGTGCCCTGATGTAGTCGCTCAGGACCTTGGGAACCTTCGACTCGTCCTCTCCGTAGCGTTTGACGAGATCATGAACATGGTTGCCGACCATTCCTCCGAACCAACGCAATTGGTTGCGCTGGTGGGCAATATCGTCACCGACATAGGCCGGTGCCACGACACATATCGATATGGAGTCCGGATCTCGGCCGGCTTCGATCGCAGCCTCGTGGACGGCACCCATTGTCCACTCCAGGATCTGTGGATCGGCCAGTTGTAGAATGAAACCGTCGCAGCGGGAGCCAATCGTCGCGAGCGCTTTCGGCCCGTAGCCGGCTCCCCACATTGGAAGATCCCACCCGGGGTTGGCCCAGGGAATCTTGATCATGTTGCCGTTGTGTTCGATCTCCTCACCCGCAACCAGGCTCTTGATGACATGCATCGCGTCGACCATTGTCGCCAGCGTTGTTGGTTTTCTACCGATGTAACGCACCGCCGAGTCGCCGCGGCCCATGCCGCAGATGGTCCGGCCATCGAACATGCTGTTGAGCGTTGCAAAAGTCGAGGCGATCAAGGTCCAGTCCCGCGTGGTCGGGTTGGTGACCATCGGCCCGACGATCATTCGCTCGGTTGCCGCCAGCATCTGCGGGTAGATGACGAAGGCCTCCTGCCACAGCATGTGCGAGTCGAACGTCCAGCCGTGAGTGAAGCCCTGGTCCTCAGCGAGTTTGGCGAGCTCGATGAGTCGCGACGCCGGCGGGTTGGTCTGGAGTACAACGCCAAAATCCATTAGATCAGCATCTGGCTGGTGCCGCGCTTGATATAGGCGCCGTCGCCTGCCTTGCCGTGGTACTCGCCGTTCTCGACCATGACCTTCCCCTTGGAGAGCACCGTCTCGACTGTTCCCGTCACCTCGAGGCCCTCATATGCCGAGTAGTCGACGTCCATATGGTGCGTCTCGACGCTCATCGTTCGTTTGCCGGTCGGGTCCCACAGCACGATGTCGGCGTCGGCTCCGACGGCGATCGTGCCCTTCTTCGGATGCATCCCGAACATCTTGGCCGGATTGGTCGCCGTGATCTCAACGAAGCGGTTCATCGAAATGCGCCCTTCGCCGACACCACCGTGGTGGATCAACTCCATGCGTGGCTCAACGCCCGGCATGCCGTTGGGGATCTTGGTGAAGTCGCCAACCCCAAGCTGTTTCTGAGTGCCGAAGGTGTGGTGGTCTCCCATGCAGAAAGGACAGTGATCGGTGGATACCACTTGCAGGTCGTTGGTGGCCAACCCTCGCCACAGCCTCTCTTGGTGCCCTTCGGCGCGATCACGCAACGGGGGCGATGCAACGTACTTGGCGCCGTCGAATCCATTGCCGAGATTGTCGAGATCGAGGAACAGATATTGTGGGCAGGTCTCCGCGAACACATTCTTGCCGAGATCGCGTGCGGCGATCACTGCGTCGAGTGACTCTTGGGCGGACATGTGGACGATGTATAGGGGAGCTCCCGACACGTCTGCCAAGGCGATCGCCCGATTGGTTGCCTCACCCTCGAGGATGGAACGGCGCACGATCCCGTGATAGATGGGGTCGGTCTCGCCGCGCGCCAGAGCCTGCTCCACTAGGACATCGATAGCGATCCCGTTCTCAGCATGCATACAGATGACGGCGCCGATTTCCGCCGCCTTCTGCATGGCGCGCAGGATTTCGCCGTCGTCCGAGTAGAAAACTCCGGGGTATGCCATGAACAGCTTGAACGAGGTAACGCCCTCGTCCATCAGAATGTCCATTTCCTTGAGCGTCTGGTCGTTGATATCGCCGGTGATCATGTGGAAGCCGTAGTCGATGGCACAGTTGCCTTCCGCCTTCTCCATCCAGGCTTCGTAACCCTCCAAGGCGGTCTGGCCCTTTACTTGAACGGCGAAATCGATGATCGTGGTCGTTCCGCCCCATGCGGCCGCCCGACTACCGGTTTCAAAGGTGTCCGACGAGTACGTCCCTCCAAAAGGAAGTTCCATGTGGGTGTGAACGTCGATTCCTCCCGGAATGACTAGGAGTCCCGAGGCATCCACTATTCGATCGGCGCCTTCAGCCCAGTTGTGGGCATCCGGTGCAGCAAGCGCGGCAACGGTAGATCCGTCGATCAGCACGTCGGCCGTCATGTTCTCGGTTGCAGTGACGACGGTGCCACCGGTGATAACTGTGCGTCCCATGTCGACTCCTTGGTCTATTCGTCTGCGGCGTTGCGCACCGCATCGCTAAGCAACTCGAGGCCCACGGTGGCCTCTTCGTCTGTGAGAGAGAGTGGCGGTGCAATGCGGAGCACGTTGCCGAGCAGCCCACCTTTGCCGATCAGTAAACCGTTGGCCTTGGCCCGCTCCATTATCTCCGCGGTGAGCGGGGCGTCCGGCTCCATCGAGCCAGGCTTGTTCAGTTCGACACCAATCATGAGACCTTTCCCGCGTACCTCTGCAATGACTGGCACCTCGTCTGCGAGGTTGCGAATACCGTTCATGAGTTGCTGGCCAACCTTTTGGCTATTCGTCTGTAGGTCGTGCTCGATTAGATAGTTCAGGTTGGCAAGAGCGCCGGTTGTGGCGAGGGGATTGCCTCCGAAAGTGCTAATCGAATTCGCTTGCAAGGTGTCCATGATCTCGGCCCGGGCGATTACGCCCGCCATCGCCAACCCATTGCCAAGGCCCTTGGCGAAAGTCAGAATGTCAGGGGTGATTTCGTGAGCCTGGTATCCCCAGAAATGCTCGCCGGTTCGACCCCAACCGGTCTGCACCTCGTCGGTAATGAACAAGATTCCTTCCTGGTCCAGCCGTTCTTTGATTGCGCCGAAGAAGCCGTCCGGGGGAGTAGCGAAGCCTCCTACTCCTTGGATCGGCTCAGCAATCAGGCAAGCCACGTCGCCTGATACCGCAATCTTCAACAGGTCGTCGAGGTCCTGAACGCATGCGGCGATGAACTCGTCGTCGGGCAGGTGGCCGAACGGGCTTCTTAGCTTGTACCCGCCATGCACATACACCGTGTGGAACGGACTGAGCTGCGTCGCCGACCAGGCCTTCTGCCCGGTGATGGCGACGGCGCTGTGTGACTTGCCGTGATAGCTGCCTCGCATCGCAAGAACCTGGTTGGAACGCCGGTACTGGGTGGCAATCATCAAGGCGGCATCGTTGGCCTCCGTGCCGGAATTGGTGAAGAACACCTTGGCGTCCGGGATGCCGGATAGCTGCGCCAGCTTCTCGGCAAGCTCGATCTGCGACTCGATCAAGTACAGGGTCGAAGTGTGCAGCATCTTGCCAGCCTGCTCGCGTATCGCATTGACGACATCCGGCACCTTGTATCCGGTCATCGTCGTGAGGATCCCACCAAAGAAGTCCAGATAGCTGTTGCCTTCGGCGTCGATTACGTGACGGCCCTCGCCATCGACGATTGCGATGGGATCTTTGTAGTACAGGGCCATCCAGTCCGGCAGCACCTGCCGGTGGCGAGCGAGCAGCTCACTGTGTTTCGCCAAAGGTGACTCCCTTCTCGGTTGTCATGGTGCGACCAGGTCGCCGTATGCGTCAGGTCGGCGATCTCGATAGAAGGCCCAGGTCTTGCGGACTGTCTCGATCATGTCGAGGTCGAGATCCCGAACGACGAGCTCTTCTTCAGTATCTGAGGCAGCCTCGCCAACGAGCTGACCTCTTGGATCCACGAAGTACGACGACCCGTAGAAGTCGTTGTCGCCGAACTCTTCTTTTCCGACGCGATTGATCGCGCCGATGAAGTATTCGTTGGCGACCGCCGATGCCGGCTGCTCGAGATTCCACAGATACATCGATAGCCCCCGGCTGGTTGCCGAAGGGTTGAAGACGATCTTGGCGCCCTTCAGACCGAGCGCGCGCCACCCCTCGGGGAAGTGGCGGTCGTAACAGATGTACACACCGATTCGACCGACCGCAGTGTCGAACACCGGGTAACCGGTGTTGCCAGGGCGGAAGTAGTACTTCTCCCAGAAGCCGCCGACGTGCGGGATATGGGTCTTGCGGTATTTGCCCAAGTAGCTGCCGTCTGCGTCGATCACCGACGCTGTGTTGTAGTAGAAGCCGTCATCGTGCTTCTCGAAGATCGGCACGACGAGAACCATGCCGGTCTCTTTGGCGAGGTCCTGCATCATCTTGGTGGTAGGGCCGTCGGGTATCGGTTCGGCGATGTCGAAGTGCTCATCGGACTGCACTTGGCAGAAGTAGGGGCCGTAGAACAGCTCCTGGAAGCACATGACTTTGGCGCCCTCGTTGGCCGCCTGCCGCGCGTAGTCGGCGTTCTTCTTGATCATCGACTGGACGTCGCCCGTCCATTCGGTCTGAACAATGGCGGATCTCACTATGTTCGCCACGTCATGGACCTCCTTGCTGTTGCGTCACTAGTACTGAGGTGGTGAGGGCCGTGGCCCTCACCACCAATTCTGGCCTATTCGCCGCCCGGATTGAGGGTTACTTCGACTCGCGTCCAACTGCTGCCTGTTGTGTCGCCGTCAATGTCCGCAAGAGCTTTTTCCGCAAGATCGGTACGGAAGGCCCCACTACCCGGATCGGCTGAGATCACCCCTTGGCTGGTTGCAACTTCGATGGTCTGATCCCACAGGGCTTGATCCATTACCCCGATGCCGTTCGGGCTCGGCCAGATGAGGCCGTTGATCTCGTTCATCTGCCATGTCTGGTGGCTCGTGCCGAGGGTTGGGCCCGCTTCCAGCACGATCTCGACGCACTCGTCCGGATTGTCGCGGCAATACATCCAGCCCCGGAACGAAGCTTTCAGGAACTTCTCAGCGACGTCCTCATTGCTAGCGAGCCACTCTTCGCTCACCCAAATGGAGTCTTGGAGCATTGCGGTGCCGACGTCGTTGAAGTCGATAACGTTCAGATCGCTCGGCTGATACAGACTCCCGGTCGCCTCGTTGGTCGCCTCGAGCACCTGGGCGTACTCGTTATATATCATCGCCTCGGCCGCGTCGACTTCACGGTTGAGCAGCGCCTCCATGTCGAAGTTCTGTGCGACGAGGTTCACGTTCTGAACACCGAACTTCTCGATGGCAGCAGTCAACTCGAATTCGTTGCCGAAGCCCCAGTTGCCGACCGTCTTGTCGGCCCAGTCCTCGGGCTTGGTGATGCCGGAGTCGGCCCACGAAACCATCAGCGTGCCGGAACGTTGGAATACCTGGCCGATATTGACCAGGCCGGCTCCCTCCTCGTTGGAGACAAGAGCTTTGGGGACCCAGGCCAGACCAAACTCAGCTTGGCCGGATGCCACGACCTGCTGCGGAACGATCTCGACGGCGCCTTCGAGAATGGTCACATCGAGACCCTCGTCCTCGTAGAAGCCCTGATCGACCGCTGCGTAATACCCGGCGAATTGGGCCTGAGCGAACCACTGCAGCTGCAGGTTGACCGGGGTCAGTTCACCGCCGTCGTCGTCACCACCACAAGCTGCGGCGATCATTCCCATCACCAGCAGGAACACCCCGAATTTCCAAGTCCACTTGCCCTTGCGCATTCCGTCTCCTCTCCATCGGGACAATGTCCCGCTCTCAGACTTTGGCGGCTCGCACCGAGACGTGCCAGCCCATGTATCTCCTCTCGACGAGAGTTATCAGCAGGTACAAACCTATCCCGAATGCCGAAGCGAGGAGGATCGCAGTCCACACCTCTTCGAATTGGAAGTTACCGGCCTTCAACGTGAGGTATTGCCCGAGGCGTGCCTGGGAACCGCCGAAGTACTCCTTGACGATGGCGCCGATGAGGCTCAAAGCCGCCGCCACCTTCAACGCGGAGAACATGTAGGGCATGGCGCCCGGCAGCTGCAGCTTCCAGAGCAGAGTTCGTTTGTTGGCCGCATACGAAGCCATGAGCTCCAGTTCGGAGGCACTTGTGGAGAGCAGCCCCCGCACCATGTTGATCATGACTGGGAAGAAGACGAGGACGGCAACGACGACGATCGTCGACCACGGACTGAGCAAACCGAACCAGGCGTTGGCAACCGGTGCCAAGACAATGATCGGAGTCGAGTTGGCCGTGATCGCGAGCGGCATGGCGCCATCGCGCACCATCGGCCACCGCGCTGCGCCGGCGGCGGCCAGGATGCCAAGAGTCGTACCCAGTGCCAGTCCGCCAAGCGCGGATAGGAATGTGCCAATCGAGGCCGGCCACACTTCGGGCCAAGCACCTGGAAACGCAGCGAGGATCGCTGTGGGCGCGGGAAGTATGAACCCCTGAATGTCGAAGACTCGCACCACGGCTTCCCACAGCGCAATGAAGGCAACGAACACGCCGATCGCAGGAATCCAGCGACGAAGCCGGGCGATCATTCGAACGCCTCGAAGCCGCGCAGGCTTTCGCGCACCTTGGTGACGGCGGCGAAGAAGGCAGGATCCTCCCTCGTCTCGAAGACTCGCGGCTTGGGAAGGTCGATCTCGATCACCTCGGCGATCCTCCCGGGCCGCGGAGACATGACAGCGACGCGGTCTGACAGGAATGCCGCCTCAGGAATCGAGTGAGTCACGAAGATGATCGTGGTTCCAGTCTGTTTCTGGATTTGCAGCACCTCCATCTGCATTCGCTCACGTGTCATCTCGTCGAGCGCACCGAATGGTTCATCCATGAGAAGAATGGACGGCTCAAAGGCGAGAGCCCTCGCAATCGACACTCGCTGCTGCATCCCGCCGGACAGTTGCCACGGATAGTTGTCCTCGAATCCTGTCAGATCGACGAGGGCGAGCATCTCTCTCGCTCGGCTCGCCCGCTGCTCAGGGGGCACACCCATGATCTCTAGAGGGAGTTCCACGTTGGCCGCCACTTTGCGCCACTCCAGCAATGTCGAAGACTGGAACACCATGCCGTACTCGCGGTCGAGGCGTGCCTGGCGGGCTGTCTTTCCCCTCACAGCCACGTTGCCTTCGGTCGGCACGAGGAGGTCACCCACCAGGCGAAGCATTGTTGATTTCCCGCATCCGCTCGGTCCGATCAAAGAGATGAACTCACCGTCGCGCACATCAATAGTGATGTCGTCGAGTGCGTGGACGCTGCCGCCCGCAGTCTCGAAGATCATCGATACGGCGGCGAGGCTCACGGCGAAGTCTGTCACGTCGCAAACTCCGGGATCTCGGCAATCCGCCGATTCTCGGGGATCAGTCGTCTCTCGGCGAGCGCGACCAGACCGACGAACAAGACGCCGAGCAGCGAAGAGAGCAAGACCGCACCAAACAGCTTTTCGGGTGCACTAGAGAAGGACGAAGCGAACGAGAGCAGAGCTCTACCCAGGCCCACGCTGAGCCCGGCCGGGAGCTCGCCGATTATGGCCCCGATTACGGAAGCCGTTGCCGCGATCTTCAACGCAGGGAAGAGGAAAGGGAGCGCTGCCGGGATCTGCAGCTTCGTCAACACCTCGTGCGGGGTTGCGGCATACGAGCGCATGAGCTCGGTGGCCGTGGCAGGGGGTGACCGCAGACCGCGCAGGCTGTTGATGGCGACTGGAAAGAAGCACAGGTAAGACGAGATCACGGCAACGGCCAGCCACGTTGGCAGGCCCGCCTGGCCGCCCCAGATCACAACCATGGGAGCGATCGCGATCAACGGAACCGTCTGACTGGCAACCACGTAGGGCATCAAGCCCCTTTCGGCAAGCGGCGATCTAATGAACCAGATCGCGAGGCCGAACCCGAACGTTGATCCCACGAGAAACCCGGCAAACGCAGAGCGGAATGTGAACATCGCGGCCTCGAGCAGAGTGACAAGCAGGATTTCGTCGCCGCCGCGCCGCGCCGGCCTGAAGAGCGCAGCGACTATGTCCCAGAGATGGGGCATTGCCCGATTGTTCGTCCTGACCGGGAGGCCGAGGCTCGTGCCTGGCCATACGCCACCGGTTGTCTGCCCCATCCACTTGTAGCTCTCCCAGAGCACGGCAAGTGCGATAACGATGAGGCTGAACGAGACGATGGTCCTGTACCGGCGGGGCAGCTGAAAAGGCCGTCCTGCGTTATCTGCGGCGGGCTGAACCATCGTTTGATCCTACGCATCGGCCGCCGACCGTTTCAATCGCCAGGCTCGAACGACACCGATGTCTTTTCCCAGGTGAGAGCGCCTTGACAGAGGGGCTACTTTGAGGATGAGGCTGCAATCAGAAGGAGGGTGTCATGGGCTGGGTTTGGAGCGATGAGCTGGCTTCGACACTCCGCGAATCACCCGAGTTCGCAACCCACATTCCTGGGTCGTGGACTGCCCGACCTTCAGCCTTCGCGACACTCGACGACGAGACTCCGGTAGCGACGGTCAGGCGTCTTCTCGGTCTCAAGCCATTGGTCGATGTCTCTGCCGATGGCGCACAACCACCGCTTCTGTGCCCCTGCGGCCAACCCACCACCTGAGACAAACGAACGTTCGTTTGTTAAGCTGAGACGCATTCACACCAGGGGTTATCTCAACTTGGACCACCAATTCGACGACGCCGCGGGCGAAGCTGTCTTCGATGCGACGATTGCGGCGGGGGAGAAGGTCGAACCACGTGACTGGATGCCTGAAGGCTATCGGCAGACGTTGATTCGCCAGATCGCGCAGCACGCCCACTCGGAAGTAATCGGCATGCAGCCCGAAGGCAACTGGATTTCGCGAGCACCAACCCTCCAACGCAAGGCGATTCTGATTGCAAAAGTCCAGGACGAAGCGGGACACGGTCTCTACCTGTATTCGGCTGCCGAGACCCTTGGCATATCCCGAGACGAACTGGTGAACATGCTGCACAACGGGAAGCAGAAGTACTCCTCCATCTTCAACTATCCGACTCTGAGTTGGGCCGATATGGGAGCTATCGGCTGGCTGGTCGACAGTGCTGCGATCGTCAATCAGATCGCATTGCAGCGAGCTTCCTACGGGCCGTACTCGAGAGCGATGGTGCGCATCTGCAAGGAGGAGAGCTTCCACGCCAGACAGGGCTATTCGATCATGCTGGCTCTCAGTCGAGGAACCGAAGTTCAGCGCGAGATGATGCAAGACTCGATCAACCGGTGGTGGTGGCCGTCTCTGATGATGTTCGGTCCGCCCGATGCTGAGTCGGTACATACGGCGCAGTCGATGGCCTGGGGCATCAAGCAATACACCAACGACGAGTTGCGCCAGGAGTTCATCAACCAGACTGTGCCGCAGGCTCAATACCTGGGAGCGACTCTGCCCGACCCGGAACTTCGCTTCGACGAAGTGACCCAGGATTGGCTAATCGGCCAGATCGACTGGGAAGAGTTCTGGGCCGTGGTGAAAGGCAACGGTCCGCTCAACCGGGAGCGGATTGCCCACAAGGTCCGCGCCTGGGAAGACAACGCGTGGGTTCGCGAGGCGGCCACTGCTTACGCCGCCAAGCAGGCGGCTCGCCGCGTCGAGGTGTCTGCGTGACATACGAGATCCCTGAGTTGGAGGGCGAGGAACGGGCGGTAGCGACCGGCGAAGCAGTGGGCGAGTGGCCGCTTTGGGAGGTATTCGTGCGAGCCAAGCGCGGGCTCAATCACGTGCACGTTGGCTCGGTCCATGCTGCCGACGCAGAAACCGCAATTCAGAACGCGCGCGACACCTACACACGTCGCTCCGAGGGGGTGAGCGTGTGGGTCGTGCCGTCGGCTCTAATCCATGCCTCAGACGACTCGGCGGCCATGTTCGAGCCCTTTGAAGACAAGCCTTACCGCCATCCAACCTTCTACGAAATCCCGGACGAGGTCGGTCAGCTGTGACGTTTGATCTCGAGACAGACACACGGCTCGCATACGTGCTGCGGCTGGCGGACGACCTTCTCATCAATTCGCAGCGCCTCGCCGAGTTTGTCACGAACGCGCCGGAGCTCGAGGAGGAACTCGCAATCGCCAACGTGTCCCTCGACAATCTCGGAGTAGCCCACGCGCTCTATGGCTACGCATCCGAGCTCGGTGGGGGAGAGGAGTCGGCAGACGATCTGGCCTTCCTAAGAGATGAGAGGGAGTTCACCAACTGTTTGCTGGTCGAACAACCTCACCGCGATTTCGCAGACGTGATGGTGCGCCAGCTGTTCTTCGATGCTTGGCATCTCGTGCTGTGGCCAGAGCTGGAGTCGTCGAGTGACGAGCGTATTGCCGCGATTGCCGCCAAGGCTGCCAAGGAGGCCCGATACCACTTCCGCCACTCGTCCAGCTGGGTGATTCGCCTCGGCGACGGCACAGCGGAGAGCCGGCGCCGAGCGCAACGCGCTGTAGACGGCCTATGGCGTTTCGCTGGTGAGTTGTTGATGTCGGACCGGGTAGATGCCGACGCGGCAGCCGCCGGGGTCGGGGTCGTTCCCGAGCGGCTGGCTGATTCGTGGCATCGTGAAGTGCGAGCGATCCTCCAGGAGGCAACACTCGTCGTGCCAGTGGATCCCTTCGTAGCAGCCGGTGGCCGGCAGGGCCGACACACCGAGCACCTTGGCCATCTTCTGGCAGAAATGCAGTACATGCAACGGGCCTATCCGGGGATGGTCTGGTGACGTCGGCGAGGATCGGCGCGGTGCGTGACATCGTTGCCGCGGTGAATGATCCTGAGCTGCCGAGCATCACCATCGCAGAGCTCGGAATCCTGCGCGATGTTCGGATGGACGGGGAGACGGTGGTCGTCTCGATCACTCCTACCTACTCGGGTTGTCCGGCAATGGGAGTTATCGCCGAAGATATTGCTGCTGCCCTCAGAGCGCACTCCTATGAATCACGAATCGAAACGGTGCTCAGCCCGGCATGGACTACCGATTGGATGTCAGAGTCTGCCAAGCAGAAGCTGCGCGAGGAAGGCGTGGCGCCCCCGGGCGATGCAATCTGCCCGCAATGCAGCTCGGACGACATTCGCATTGTTTCCGAATTCGGTTCCGTCGCCTGCCAGGCGCTTCATGCGTGTGTCAGCTGCGGCGAGCCATTTCCCTACTTCAAGACCTTGCGATGAGCGGCGCTGAATTCCATACGCTGACGGTTGCTTCCGTTGAGAAGCTCACGGATGAAGCCGTCGCCGTCGAGTTTGAGTTGCCACCCGAGTTATCAGACGAATTCGACTTCGTTGCGGGTCAGCACGTGATTGTCAGGCGCGAAATCGACGGACACGACGTGAGACGCAGCTATTCACTGTGCGTGCCGGCCGGCAGCGGAAGGCTTCGCGTCGGCGTCAAACAGGTTGCCGATGGGCTCTTCTCGACCTTCGCCAACAAGGAAATGCAACGTGGGATGCGCCTCGAGGTCACGACGCCGATAGGCGATTTCACGGCAACCCCAGGACAACGGGACCGCAGGTACTGCGCAATCGCGGCAGGTAGTGGCATTACTCCTGTCTTGTCGATCATTGCGACGCTCCTGCGGGATGAACCGGGTTCAGAGGTGTTCCTCATCTACGGGAACCGCCACGGCGGGTCTGTGATGTTCCTCGAGGAGCTAGCCGAGCTGAAGGACCGCTACCTGGATCGATTCTCCCTGACGCACGTCTTCAGTCGCGAATCGAGCGACATTCCCTTGTTCGAGGGTCGCCTGAGCAAAGAGAAGATCGGCCGGCTGTTGGACGCTCTGGTGCCGGTGAGTGCGATAGACCGCTGGTTCCTGTGCGGACCGCTCGGTGTTGTTGAGAATGCCGGTGAAGTGCTGGCTGGCAGGGGAGTGGCCGCAGACCGAATCGGGCGGGAGCTGTTCTTCGATGAGCGCCCGCCCGAGATTCCTACGTCGATCGTCGGAGACCAAGAGGGTGCCATGGTTCGATTCACCCTGGGGGGACGTACCTCTGAGATCCGGATCGATCCCACCGGGCCACCGATTCTCGACTACGTCATCTCGATCCGTAGCGAAGCGCCATTCTCGTGTCGCAACGGGGCGTGTGCTTCTTGCCGAGCTGTGGTGACCGAGGGTCGAGTGAGCATGCACCACAACTGGTGCCTCACGGAGGCCGAAGTCGCTGCCGGTCAGATCCTCACTTGTCAGGCACACCCCGAGACAGAGTTGGTCCAGCTGACGTACGACATCTGATCGAATCCGATGCTTGGGGGATGTCAGGCTGACCGATATATTGCATCACTGTGACGAATTTGGGCGCTACCTGCGCATGGTGCGGCGAGCCGCTAGCAGAGAGATCGGGACCGGGCCGGCCGCAACGATTCTGCAGGCGTAGCCACAGGCAACGCCATTACGAAGCGAAAGTGCTGGGGGAGAGGAGGAGTCTCGGCGCCAACGAGGTGTTGTTGTCGAGGGCGGCATGGGAGCAACTGCGCGATGCCCTATATCGGCTACAGACCGCAACAGAAGACGTTGCAATGGACGTGACGCAGGGACGCTCGACCAAAGCGGAATATATCGATGCTCTGGTCCACCTCACGGCAGCTATCCGAGAGCTTCAAGAGGTGTCGGTCGAGCCGTTGGCCTTCCGGGCGACTGCGACCTGACGATTCTGTTTCCTGCGGTACTTCCGTAGCCCGCGACTGTGGCGACGGATGGTGCGTTTCGTGGCTCTCTCTGCGCCGGCGGTGTCCTTGAAGAAGTTGCGCCGTTTCAGGCGCCGCGGCTTCTTTGGCTTGGGCTCAGGCTGTGCGATCGTCTCAGGCAGCCGCTCTGGGCGCTGCGAGCGCGACCATGAGATGGCGACCGACGCAATTGCGATGAGGCCGATCATGCCCAGCAACGGCAGGATGGAAGACGCGGTCTCTGCCTCCTCATCTGCAGGGCTGACGGCTGATACGTCGAGTGGGGCGCGGCCTGCGGTTGCACCGGCTGCATCCTGGTACGTAACCGGGATGAGGTTGGGAGGGTTCGAATACCGCTGGGTGGCGCTGCACGATGTCGCCAGGAATGGCTCTCGACCGTTCTCGGGGATGAAGAGGTAGGAAGCTCCAACGTCGAACCGGCGGTCCGTTGCCTCGAGTGCGCTGTCAGCGGAGTTCGCTCCTCGCACCTCGACCCTGTCTGCTAGGTCGCGGCCCTTCCAGATTGACAGAACTTCCACTCGAGCAACACGTCCCGACTCATCCGTATCGAGAACACGGCCGACGAAGACACTCTGAGACGAGGCAATGGCGTCCGATGTGTCCGGAGGTGCACATTGTGCCATCGCTCCCGCGTGGCTCAGGACCACGAGGGCTGACACGAGCGTCAGCACAGCGCCGCGAGCTGCGAGTCGGATAGGCGGGATCGATTTCATGCTCGCCTTGGGTATCGGCCCAAAGCTGCACATGCTCAAGCTATCTGATCAGCTGCGACTGTGGATCGAAGGGGAAGAGAACAGCACGGTCGAAGCTTGGCCGCACGACCAGAATCCCGTTGCCACCCACCGCGAGGCGGCGCGAGATGAACTGGGCGGCGACTTGAACCTGTGAACCAGAACCCTGGTACCCAATGGTCGCCCACGGTGCGAAAAAGACACCCTCGAGATCGAGCCCGGATGACCCGGCGAGGTCGATGTCAGCTGTGCTCTCTGCCCACAGTGCGAGATCCTCGAAGTCTCCGGATACAACACCAGTCCAGGTCACTTGCCCTGCGCCACCCGTCATCTTGATGTCCGATGTGGCCGACAGGTAGACCATCGTCTGGTGCCACACGATGCCGCCTTGCCCGGCCTTGCTTATGCGACCGTCCCTCATGAAGAGCACTGAGCTGTCTGTGGCCGGATTGAAAGGGAACGCGCCGACGTTGTCGGCGTTTGTGATCAGAGCTGATGATGCATTGATGGTGACGTTGCCGTCGACGACGATGTCGCCACCGGTGAAGACCACAATGTCTTGCACGCGGAAGGTGTTGCAGTCGATGAACCAGTTACCGGCCGGCACAACCGTCGGCGTGTTGAGGTTGCAGGGATAACCTGCACTCGTCCAGGTCGTGAATCCTGCCGGTGCGCCAGCGCCTCCATAGGCGGCGACGAGGTTGTCGACAAAGGGATCCGGCGTAGCCGGGCAAGGGTCGATGCTCCATGCGGCTGGGAACGGGTAGGAAGCCTTGCAGTTGTACCTGTGGTCCACCGGTGCTCTGGTGATCCGCTCGGTGCGGGTTCTCGGGTCGGGGGCGACAGTGCCTCCGCTCGTGCAGGCGGGGTAGTTGCATCCGGGAGTGCCTGGTGCCAACAGTTGGATCTGTCCGCACCCTTCACCCACCGTGAGGCCCCCGGCACCTGTGTGCGAGCCGGTCTGGCCGGTACATCCGTCGCGGCCGTCGGCACGGATGAATCCGTTGGAACCGTTTACATCGATGACTCCGTTACCGCCACAGCTACCGGTCGCATCTGAGTCAACTGCGATGTAGCCGGGGTCGAGTTCGCCGGTATCCGGGTTGAAGACAGCATCGACCAGAATCCCACCATTGGACGCGCCACCACCCGACGCACTCATAGCGTTGCAGTCGTATCGCTCGAGGACCAGCAGGTTCAGTGCGAAGTCGGCGCCCTCAGGTGTGAACGCCCGTGCAACCGCGTGGATTGTGCTGTTTTGGCTCGTCGCCCCCAGGATGCGGCCGAAGATATGACGATGCATGCTCTGGATCGAAACTCCAAGCCGGTCGCACGAGACGCCGTCGTCGGCATGGAGAGATTGGCTCGGATCACCGATAGTCGATGGCTGTAGCAGCGGACTGTCGTCTCGAACCGGGTACGTGATCGTCGCCACCCAATCTCCTGCGGCCGCGGTCGTTGAGACTGCAGGGGTCGCCGGATCGCAGGTCGTCGGCATGGTGAGGCAATCTGCCCCGGTGAATGTGCCGGCCGTGGGAAGGTTGATCTCCAGGTAGTCGAGCGCAGTTTCGCATCCGAGCTGACCGTCGACGCCTTCAGACTCCAAAGCTCCAGCCGTCGCTGCGGCGTCCGCTACGGTTTGGCTGACCGCGCGGTTGACGCGGATCGCTCCCAGGTCGATCACCAACGCGGCGACAGCGAGCAAAGTGATCATGGAGAACAAGACAGTGAGCAGTATTGCCCCGCGCTCGTCACGGTGAGCTCGGTGGGCGGTCACGACTGGGCTCGTTCAAATCTGGAGACAGCCTGGCCTTCGAGAGTGAGTGTCTTGGAGAAGTAGAACACAATCAGGTCCGTGTCTCGTTGCACGATGACCTGTACCCGGCGCTCGCTGTTCGGTCGTCCATCTGCCACACACGGGACGTTGGACGTGGTGCGGTTTCCAACTTGATCGACGTTGAGCGACTGCGTCTGATCATGGGCGTGAGTACCGTTCGGAAACACGTAAGAAACGCAGACTTCCCGTCCGTCTTCGCCATCATCCAACGTGCCTGTGGCCGTCGAAATCGCCACATCGGCGATCTGATGCAGCCAGGCGGGGAGATCTCCGTCAACAGGGAGTGTTGCGCCGTAGCGCGCCGTCTCGCGAGCTGCGTTGTCTATTGAGAGGTTGTGGCTGAATGCCACGCCGCCGGTGACAATCCCGAACAGGAGGGACAAGAGAATAGGAAGGATGAACGCAAACTCGAGTAGCTGCGCGCCGCGTTCTTCGGCCAAAGCCCGCTTCATTGCGGAGCTCTTGGCGACAGGTTGAGCCATGGTCCAATTCCTCCTACACACCTAGTGTCCTAGTTATCGGCCTGCGCACGGAAACCCTTTAGCTCCAACATGTTCCTGACTAGTCACCGCAACCGACGGCACGAACCCCGGCATACGCACGACATGTGACTAGACAGATATCAACGAGAGTGACAGATGGCCCTGCCATTGAGAGGTTCAGGTTCTTTATGATTGGTGATGTAGCCGATTCGGAGGGACGCCATGAATGATGAGGTCAGCAAGAGGTTGTTTGAGCTCTCTGAGCACCTCGACGAGTCGGAAGCACCCGAGTCGTCGGAGATCAAGGCGGCGGTCGACTCTTACACAGCCGATGGCGATCACGACGCCCTGCAGGAACGCTTCCAGGACTGGTTGCTACGTTTCGAGTCATCGCATCCCCAGATGTCTCGAATTGTGGCTCGGGTGCTCGATGCGATGCCGGGGGTGTAATCGTCACAGTGACGCATCCCCGCCGGTAGCGTTCGTATCTGTGGCATGGCGTCAGGGGTCGCCCGCGAGTTCGAATGCGTAGCCGGCGTTACGGTATGTGCCCGGGTCTTCGTTGAATTGTCGGGTGAGCCTGTCGAGCCTCGAGTCGCGGCCTTCCCCCTTGGCGTGAACTTCTTGTCTGTTGGCCGGAGTATTACGTCACAGTGACGTATTGCTCCTGGGGTAACGGAGCGGGGAGCTTGGTGCACATTCGCGGCGAAATGCCGATAGGTTTGATGCAGAGGTCTCGAGACAGGAAGCCGATGGGCCGTTTCGACGAGATTCCAGGGGGCGCGCCGTCGCACGCCGTACACAACGCAGTGTTCTGGCTGCACGATGGCGTCATGTTCGGCAAACATCTTCCTGGTGAGGCGAACGTCACCCTCGAAGACGTGATTCAGGTCTTCCAGAAGCTCAAAGAGATGACGGGTGGCGAACGGACGCCGTTCCTGTTCGACGGCCGTGGTCTGCGAATGCTGAACATCGACACGCGGGCGTACATCCGGGCGAATGCTCCGGACGTGTTCACTCACGCAGCCGTGGTCGTCAAAAGCGATCTAGTCCTTCATCTGAGCCACGCCATCCTGGGGATTGCCGGAATGGATATGCCCGTCCGGCTATTCACGGACGAAGAAGAGGCGTGGAGCTTCGCCACCCACGACAGAAGCGATGCCGCCTAAGGCCGCGGGCTCAATGTCCCATAATCCACGTTATGTAAAGCTGCCCGGAGATGAAGACGCCTAGGCACTCCCCGGGTGTGTGTGCGGGCACCGTACGGAAACTACATCGACCTTGGGGAAGGCTGTCCTTGTTCTTGGTTTGAGTTGGCACAAGTACCCTCAGCCCACATGGGACTCTGGGCTCGTGTGGTCGCTATTGGATCGGCGTGGGGTGTGCTGTGCGCGGTCGGCAACCAGTGGTCGGTTACGTCAACCTTCGTGCAGATGGCAGTCCCCTGGTTGTGGGTGGCTGCCGTAGTCGGATTCCGATCAGCTCGAGGCGTACGCGGCGCCGCAGTAGCCGGGGCGGCGACGCTCACATCGGCCAACGTCGTGTACTTCGCGGTCGGAGCGATTGCGAGCTTGGTGTCCGACCAGCAAGCGCTCGCAAATCCGCGCTTCCTCCTCGTCTGGACTGCGGTTGGTCTCATCATGGGCCCCACGGCCGCAGTACTCGGCAGATTGTCAGCCAGTGCAAGTGCAGCGCCGTTCGCGCTCTTGGCGTTGGCTGCGGCGTCGATGGCTGAGCCGTTGGCCCTGTGGGGGCACATCGATCATGTCGATGCGCACATCACCTACTCGGTCGTGGCGTTGGTCGGTCTGAGTATCCCGGTAGCGGTAAGCGCAACTCCCATGCGAAAGAGATGGGGACTCACGGCGTCGGCGGTTCTCGTGACCTATCCGGTCGCGTTGCTGCTGGAAGTGGTACTAATAGGTTTGGGTCAGATCTCGGCACCTGTGAGGCTGATCTGACGCGTCTCACGTCGAGATTGGTGCGGGCAGATCGGGATGTTCCGTCCGGGCAAAGCTGGGTCGCTCCAGAGGAGCCGCCAAGTCAGTCCGCATCGACGATTGGTAAGAACACCCGCCACGGTCCGATGTCATCGCGATACCGCTTGGCCATTGCTTTCACGATCTGGCCGAGGTGATTGTGATCATGCGTGACCCAAGCAGCCAGCAGGTTGCCCATCTTCACCGGCCCCAGCTCGGCGTGAAGCCCAGGTCGCGCGGCCTCGAACTGGATCGAGCTCAACGCCGCCAGGCTGGTACGGCGCCGCTCGTCGAAAGCGTCGAGCAGCTCGCTCACGGAGCGATCGCCGAGGACCGCCATGTGGTCCGTGCGGTCGACTAGAGGGAAGGGCGTCGCATCGGCATGCGCGGCGACGTGGCCCACGCGCTGCATCCAGTTCGGTTCCACGTGAACCAGATGGGCCAACGTGCCGACCGTGCTCCACGATCCGGGTCCTTCGTCGGCTCCAAGCCAGCCGGGCCCAAGACCGGCGAACAGCGAGCGCAGGGTGGCCGGCGTACGACGCAGCGCACTGGTGGCGTCATTGATGTCGAGATTCATCATGAGAACAATAAATGCGTGACCGCGGCGACGGCGCCAACCCCTCTACATATGATGCGGGAGTGAGCTCGCCCCATCAATCCAAGGCCTCGGCTGTACACGCTGTCGCAGCTGCCGGCTTCGGCTCGAACGCGACACGCTACGAGTCCGGACGCCCCGGGTACCCCCCGGCCGCCGTCGACTGGCTCTGCAATCACCTCGGTATCGATGCGGGCTCAACGGTGCTCGATGTTGGCGCTGGTACGGGGAAGCTCGCCAGATTGCTCGAACCCAGGACGGGGCGGGTCATCGCAGTCGAACCTGTGGCAGGGATGCGCCGGAAGCTAACGGAGATGAGCCGGGGCGTGGAGCTCGTTGCCGCCACAGCCGAGCACCTGCCGTTCTCAGAGGCGGGTATCGACGCGATCACGGTGGCCCAAGCGTTTCATTGGTTTGATGCCGACAGAGCTTGGCGGGAGTTCAGGCGGGTGCTGAAGGCCGAATCAGGAGTTGGGCTGATCTGGAACGCAAGGGATCGCACCGTCGAGTGGGTAGATGCCGTGTGGACCATCATGGACGACATCGAGAAGGCAGCGCCATGGCGCAATCACGACGCCCCCGCGCTGAGTCCGGGACCCGGATTTTCCCGGTTCGAAACGGCAACGTTCTGGCAAGACGTTGCCGTGAGTCATCAAGTCATGCTCGACCGCGTAGCGTCAGTCAGTCATGTCGCGGTGCTCCCAGACCAGCGCCGCGAAGCAGTCCTCAGAGATGTGTTGAGAGTGATGCCCGAAGAAGACGGCCTCTTCGTTCGATACCGGGTCGACGTCTATGCAACCCGGGCGGTTGGGTGACGGCAGGTTCTCGGTGAAGCTACCGCGGTGTCTCTCAAATACCTCGCGGTTCCAAACCGAGCCATTTGGCCAGGCGCAGAATCTCCGCCTTGACGTCGGTTGCTGCAGTCTTACTGAAGACAACATCCTCATGAATCGCGTGCACATTGAGCGTGCCCGCCTTGTGGTCGGCCTTGGCATCGAGTTTGCCTATGAGCCTGTCATTGCGAAGGATTGGTAACGCAAAGAAGCCCCA
>JAHEJX010000038.1:11952-32768 GCA_024638645.1 Actinomycetes bacterium | reverse complement strand
GAGGTCACCATGGCGGACCAGGACGACATCGACTCAACGCCCGGTGACGGTCAAGGCGACGACTGGGATGACGCCACCGTCACCGTGACCCCAACCGGCGACGAGCTCATCGACCTCGAACTCACCAAGTCGGCGGACCCGACCAACCTCGAAGTCGGGGATGAGACGACCTGGACTGTCGACCTCATCAACCAGGGCCCCGATGACGCCACCGGAGTCGAAGTCAAGGTCACTCCCCCGGCCGGCGTCACCTACGTCTCGCACTCCGGAGACGGCTCGTTCGATGCCGCCACCGGTACCTGGACGATCGGCGACCTCGCCGCCGGCGACGCAGTGGCGCTCGCCATCGTCACGACCGTGGATGTGCTTGGGGAGCTCACTTGCGTGGCCGAGGTCACCATGGCGGACCAGGACGACATCGACTCAACGCCCGGTGACGGCGAAGGCGACGACTGGGATGACGCCACCGTCACCGTGACCCCAACCGGCGACGAGCTCATCGACCTCGAACTCACCAAGGTTGCCGAGCCCACCAATGTGGCACTCGGCGACGAGACCACCTGGACCATCGACCTCACCAACCAGGGCCCCGACGCTGCCTCTGGCGTAGCCGTGACCGTCTCCCCACCGGAGCAAGTTACGTATGTGTCGCACATCGGGCTGGGCGAATTCGACCCCGGCACGGGCATTTGGACGGTCGGAGATCTGGCTGTCGGTGAGACCGTGACACTGTCGATAGTCACCACCGTGGACGAAGAAGGCACCTGGACGTGCGAAGCAGAAGTCACCGCGGCCGATCAAGAAGATGTCGACTCCGTACCCGGCGACGGTGAAGGTGATGACTGGGACGACGCTACGGTGTCGACCGATCCCGCCCCGCCGGATGGCATCATCGATCTCGAACTCACCAAATCCGCGGATCCGACCGTGGTGTCGGTCGGCGACAACACGACGTGGACCGTCGACCTCATCAACCAGGGCCCCGACGCCGCCAGCGGTGTTGCGGTGACTGTGTCGCCACCATCGGCAGTCACTTATGTTTCGCATTCAGGCGACGGAGTCTTCGATCCTGCCACCGGTGTGTGGACGGTCGGCGACCTAGCTGTTGGCGCAAGCGTCACCCTTGCAATTGTCACCGAGGTTGACGAGATCGGCATTTGGACGTGCGAGGCGGAAGTGACAGCCGCCGACCAAGAGGACGTGGATTCCACGCCCGGTGATGGCGAAGGCGACGACTGGGACGACGCCACCGTCGAAGCCAGCAGCGTCTTGGCGGCAGCCATCATCGGCGACACCGTGTGGCTCGATGACGACGCAGACGGGATCCAGGATCCCGGCGAGGACGGTTACGAAGGTGCCACGGTGCTCCTGACCAACCTCGACAACGGAGCCACTGCAACCCAGACCACGAACGTAGACGGTCTATACCTGTTCTCGGCGCTCGAGCCTGGCCGCTACACGGTGGCCGTTCAGATGTCGAGCGTTGCGGAGGGACTAGGCCTGACCACACCAGGATCGTTCACAGTCACACTCGAGGACAACGATGCGTACCTGACGGCAGACTTCGGTCTAGCTGAAGAACTGCCTGCGACGGGCTTCGATCCGGTGCCGATATCTTTGGGTGGGCTGATTCTGGTGCTGCTCGGTGCTGTGGCGCTCGAGTTGACCTGGCCCGAACGCGAGGGTCGACGCCTCGCCACCTTGAGTCAGGCAGCCTAGAACTGCGGCTTCTTCGGCTGGCGGAGGCGACGGGCCGCCGCCAGCAGAAGAGCAACCACGACGATGAGTACGGTGAGGTTCACGAGCCAGAGGAACATGCCGATGATCCGTCTGAGCACCCACCAGATGACTACGGCGACGGCCACAGCCACCAGGCCTGAAGCCAACATCTGGCGCAGTCGCTGCGTCATCTGACCGCTCTTATGAAGCGGCGCTTGCCGATCTGTATGACCTTTCCGGCCAGATCGCTGGCAGGGACGGTTTCGGCGCCGACCTTTTGGCCGTCGATCTTGACGGCGCCCTGTTTGATGAGGCGTCGCGCTTCGGAACGGGATGCGACCACGCCCGCTTTGTCGAGCAGTGCGGGAAGGAAGACTTCTTCTTCACCTTCGAGGCCGATTTCAGGCATTTCGTCCGGGGCCTCTTTGGCCTTGAAAATCTGGTCGAAGGCCGCTTCGGCTGCACCAGCCGCTTCTTCTCCCCAATAGATCGCCACCACGTTGCGCGCCAACAGTCGCTTGGCATCTCCCGGATGACGAGTACCCGCCGCGACATCTGAGGCGATTTGGGCTGCGTCGGCCTCCCGATACGCCGCCGCCAACAGGAACCACTGCTCCATGAGGTGGTCCGGGATCGACATCGTCTTGCCAAACATCTCTTCGGGGCTGTCCTTCACAGACACGTAGTTGCCGAGCGACTGCGACATCTTCTTCTCGCCGTCGGTGCCGATGAGCAGTGGAACCGTCATCACCGCCTGCGGCTCTTGATCGTGGTGCTGCTGCAGGTCCCTACCGACGAGCAGATTGAACAGCTGGTCCGTGCCGCCGATCTCGATGTCTGCCTCGACCGCCACCGAGTCCATTGCCTGCAGCAACGGGTACATGAATTCAATCAGCGAGATCGGCTCGTGAAGATCCCAGCGCTTGCTGAAATCGTCGCGATCCATGATCCGAGCCACAGTCACAGCCGCCGTCATCGACAATACGTCCTGCATGTCCATCTTCGCCAACCACTCAGTGTTGGGACGGATCTCGAGACGCTCCGGAAGCAGCAGTTGTTTGATCGTGTCGAGTGTTTCTGACACATAGCCGGCGACTTCGCTCGAATCGAGGCGGCGGCGGGTCTCGCTCTTGCCTGATGGATCTCCGACTTGGGCCGTGAAGTCGCCGACAATCAGCACGGCTACGTGACCGAGTTCCTGGAAGTGGCGCAGCAAACGAAACACAACTGCCCAGCCGAGGGTCACATCAGGAGCTGTCGGATCTACGCCGAGCTTGACTCGAAGCGGTCTTCTCTGTTCCAAGAGTTCACGCAACGCACCTTCGGGCAGGATGGTATCGATGCCATCGGTCAAGATGGCCAGCTGCTCGTCAACCGGTAGGAACTCAGACATTGGGCAGCGAGGATAACGCCCCAAGAGCAGGTATCCGGTATCCCGTATCTCGTATCTGGACTTCCCTGCGCCGCGTCGACGTCGGCAACAACCGTCAATGCCATCTCGCTCGACGTGGCACACAGGGCGAGGCGGTGCCACGGCAGTCGAGCGACGGGGTACCCACCGGATACGGGATACGAGATACCAGATACCGGATACTTGACTGCTTCAAATCCGTTGGATTTGAAGAGCCCCCGCCTAGCGTTCGCCCCAATGCGCCCTCTGTTAGCCATCCTCGCGCTGGGTTTGGTGGCGGCCGCCTGTTCCGTGGAGCCTTTGGAGGATCCGGGGATCGGCAGCGGCTCACTGACCACGACGGTTTATGCCGCCGATGGTTCCATCATTGCCGAGTGGCACGCCGGCGAAGACCGGATTCTCGTCGGATATGAGGACATTCCCACCCACCTCGTCAATGCTGCGGTTGCCATTGAGGATGAGCGCTTCTGGGAACACGAGGGTGTCGATCCGCGAGCCGTGGCGCGGGCCCTGGTGCGAAATGTCGACGCCGGCGAGGTCGTCGAAGGCGGTTCGACTATAACCCAGCAGTACCTCAAGAACGTCGCACTCACCTCTGATGTCTCGATTGACCGCAAGGTCGAGGAGGCCATCCTTGCGATCCGCCTCGAAGAGGGTTTGTCCAAAGAGGAGATACTCGAGCGCTACTTGAACACGGTATATCTCGGGGCCGGCAGCTATGGGGTCGGCACCGCGGCCGCCCGATACTTCGGCATCGGTGTGTCAGATCTCACACTGGCCCAAGCGGCACTGCTCGCAGGCCTGATTCAATCGCCCAGTGCAACGGATCCCCGCAGCAATGCTCAGGCTGCGTTGGAGCGGCGCGGAGTCGTGCTCGACAAGATGACGGAACTCGGGTGGATCACAGGGGATGAGGCGGAAGCGGCAAGAAGCGAACCCGTCGTGCTCGCCGATCCAACAACGGCAAGCCGCGACGTATACCCCTACTTCTCCTCAGAGGTGAAACGCAGGCTGCTGGATGAACCGGCACTCGGAGCAACGATCGAGGAGCGCTACGACAGGATATTCAAGGGCGGCCTTCAGATCCACACAACGCTCGATCCACGTGTGCAAGCTGCTGCTGAATCTGCCGTCGCCGAGGTAACAAGCGACGAGGCGCCCTCCGCCGCGTTGGCTGCCATCGACCCACGTACGGGTCACGTGATCGCCCTTGTGGGTGGCAATGACTTCTACAGCACGGACAATCCGTCCGCTCAGTTCAACCTGGCAACACAGGGCCGCCGGCAAGCCGGCAGCGCTTTCAAGCCGTTCACACTTGCCACGGCTCTCGACTCCGGTTTCGCCCTTGACAGCGTGGTTGCGGGCGGGCAATCGATCACCATTCCGACACAGTCGGGTGACTGGATCGTCGAGAACTACAACGGCTCAGTTTTTCCCGATCTGACTCTGACGGAAGCCACCGTGTATTCGGTCAACGTCGTCTACGCGCAACTGGTCGATGCGGTCACGCCCGAACGAGTTGCCGAACTGGCGAGAAAGGTTGGCATCACGACTGAGCTGAAGCCATACCACTCGCTCGCTTTGGGGGCTCAGGAGGTTTCCGTTCTCGAGATGGCGTCATCATTCGGCACGTTTGCGACTGGCGGTGTCCTCGTCGAGCCGATGTTCCTGACCAGGATCGAGGACTCCACCGGCGACCAGCTTCTCGACTCAGTGCCGATCGTGACGCAGGCGCTCGAGACTTCTGTCGCCAATGCCGTGACGGCGGCACTGACCGAAGTGGTGCAGCGCGGAACGGGTCAGCAAGCGCGCATCGGTAGAGCCGTGGCCGGCAAGACGGGCACCTCCCAGCAGCACCACGACGCCTGGTTCGTGGGTTACACACCCGAGCTGAGCGCCGCGGTGTGGGTCGGGTTCCCCGATGCACAGATCTCACTCGAGTTCCCGCAGACCCCCTACACGATTACCGGCGGAACTTGGCCGGCTCAGATCTGGGCACGTTTCGCCTCGGAGGCACTCGAGGGCGTGCCATACGGGCAACTCTCCCAAGCTTCCGGAGATGGCCTGACTTCGGTCGCCATCGATACGTCGACCGGCTATCTGGCCGGGCCGTTGTGTCCGCGAGAGCACGTCCACCTCGTCGAACTGCCCCGCGACCTCGCCCCTACTGTGATTTGCCCAATCCACAATCCGCTTGGACTCGGCGCCGGAGGGGCTGGAACTGTGCCAGACGTCGTCGGCATACCGGTCGGCGATGCGGTAGGGGTCTTGGACGGAATTGGCTATCAAACGCGACTGGAGTGGGTGGTTGACAGCCCCTTGGCAGCCGGCACGGTCTTCGGTTCGTCGCCGGCAGCAGGTTCTGCAGCCGCCGCCGGTTCGGTGGTCACCCTCCAGGTCTCCGGTCCAGAGCCGGGCCAGGCGGTCCCAGCAGTCCTTGGACTGCCGCTGGCCGAGGCCGAAGCCAAGCTCGCCGAGACCGGCAGGCTGTACGAGGTGATCGTCGAAGCGGAATCGATCCCGCAGGACGCGGTGAGAAGGTCTGGATTGGTGTGGAAACAAGATCCATCCGGTGGAGCCATTGACGATGCCATCGTGCGCATATGGGTAAACCCCTGATCTGGTTCAGAGCAGCCGGCGTCAGAATGTAGCGACGAAACGCCATGGCTTGTCGGTTGCCTTCGAGATGCCGATGCGCGGACCATCTTCGATGGAGGTAGGAACCTTCTCCGGCCTATCGATGCGCAGCGGCGGCTCGGCTACGTCATGGCCATCCATCTCGCCGGTCACGCCGAGAGCTGCGGCAAGCTTCCCCGGGCCGTCAGCTAGGTGGTCAGACCTCCCCCGCCGCACAATCACCGTATCGGTGCCTTCCACGATCCGGGCGCCGCGCAACAAGACTGCCCTGGCAAGTCCGGGAGGGCCGACCACCACATTCATACACCAGTGGATTCCGTACGATCGATACACATAGAGCCCGCCCGCAGCGCCAAACATGACACGGTTGCGAGGTGTTTGGCCCCGATAGGCGTGGGAAGCTTCGTCGAGTTCGCCGGCGTATGCCTCTACTTCGTCGATGATTCCGACCACTCGCTTCCCTGCGATCTCGCTCACGATGCGCCACCCGAGGATGTCGCGGGCGGCAGCCACCACATCGTCTCGACGCCACGGCGCCGCGTTCACTGCCCCTCGAGCAGCGCCAGCATGAGGGCCTTGAAGGCATGGAGGCGATTCTCAGCCTGATCGAACACGAACGACCGGGGGTGCTCGATCATTGCTGCCGAGACTTCCTCTCCGCGATGCGCCGGCAAACAGTGAAGGAACACGGCATCCGATTTGGCGAGCGAGAACATCTCCTCTGTTACTTCGTAGCCCGAGAATGCTTCGAGGCGGCGCCGCTTCTCTTCCTCCTTGCCCATCGACGTCCAGACATCTGTGTAGACCACATCCGCGCCGTCGACCGCCGCTCGTGGATCGTCGGTCACTGCGATCAGGGCGCCGTGTTCCGCAGCGAGCCTTGTGGCCTCGGCAACGATGTCGCCTGCCGGCTCGAATCCTTTGGGGGAAGCGATGGTGACGTCCATTCCGGACATCGCGCCGCCGAGCAATAGGGAGTGAGCCACATTGTTGCCGTCGCCCACGTACGCCAACCGTGTTCCTGCCAGGGTGCGATGTTCGGCAATGGTTTGGAGGTCCGCTAGTGCCTGACAGGGATGGCTGCGGTCCGAGAGCAAGTTGACAACGGGAACAGTGGCGTGCGCCGCAACTGCCTCCAAAGTCACATGCGACCGCACCCGCATCGCCACTAGTGACACGTACCGCGACAGCACCCGGGCGACATCCTCTGGAGCCTCGCGACTGCTGATGCCAACCTCTTCGCCGCGCAGTGTGACGGGATGAGCACCCAGTTCGGCGATCGCGACCTCGCTCGAGATGCGCGTGCGCATCGACGGGTGTTCGAAGAAGATGCCGACGCTGTGCCCGGCCAGAGCATCGTGGCGCTGCAGCCGATCCTGCTTGAGCGTCGCCGCGTCCGCGAGGACCTTCGTCAGATCGCCCCCGAGGTCGGTGATCATGAGCAGGTTTCGAGTCTTCATCCTCCGCGCAGCGTAGCGCCGAGCGCAGCCGCTGCCGCCACCAGCTTGGCGCGCTCTGTCTCGATTTCAGAGCGGTCGAGCGTCCGGTCCGGTGCTCGCAGCCGGTAGCGAATGGCAATAGACCGTTGCCCGGATTCGGGATGTACGAAGTCGTCGAAAACCTCAGCCCCCTCCAGCAAGACAGAGGCGCGAGCAGTCGCCTCGACCAGATCTCCACCGGCCAGGCCGCTGGGAACGTCGAACGAAAGGTCGAAGTCGACGTGGGGAAATGTCGAGACCGGTCGCATTTGACGCGCAGAATGTCCGGCGATCAGCGGGCTCAGCTCAACTTCGACGACAGCGACCCTCCTTTCAATCTCGAAGATCGCAAGTACATCGGGGTGGACTTCCCCGGCATATCCAATGCTTTTGCCGTGCAGTTCGAGGGAAGCGGTGCGGGTTGGATGGTATCCGCGTGGTTGGACGGCCTCTCGGTCGACCTCTAGACCGAGTCTCTGAGCCAGTGCGGTCACCACACCGAGTGCAGCCGCCGCGTCGGCCTCGGTTCCGCCGAGACTGCCTGCCATGGCAATCGCCAGCCGGTTCGGTTGGTCGGGCACCCTCGCGTCCTCAGACCACGGTTGTGCATAGAACACCCGCCCAATCTCGAACAGGGGTACCCCGGGGGCGCCCCTGTTGAGGTTCTCCCTGACATTGCGGAGCAGGGCGGGGAGCAGGCTCTGGCGCAGTTTCGATTGATCGTCACGCAGTGGGTTGCGGACCGAGACGACATCGGCAACTTTCTCGCTGAATGCTGCGAGCTCTTCCTGCGAAACGAACGGCAGATTGACCGCTTGATTCAGCCCGAGACCTCGCAGCGTTGTCACGATCACCCGGGTGAGCTTCTGACCCTCATCGAGCCCACCGGCCGGACCGGTCGGCAGAGTCGCTTCGAAGGTGTCGAAATCGGCCAACCGGGCAACCTCTTCGACGAGATCGGCCGGCCGGGTGAGATCGGGCCGGTAGGTCGGCACGGACACTCGAATGGTGTCGCCGTCAACTGCCACGCCGAGCTCGAGCCGTCGCAGCAGATCGGCAGACATGTCCGTCGTGAATCGATCACCGAGGAGCCGCTGCACTTCGCTCGTCGGCAGTTCGACCGTGGCCGGCTCGAAGCCGTTGGCCACAATGTCTATCTGTGATTCGAGAACCTCTCCGCCGGCGACACGAGCGAGGAGCTGGCAGGCTCGGTCATTCGCCCGCGGGGCCAGATTCGGATCGACGTTTCTCTCGAAGCGTTTCGAAGCCTCTGACTGAAGGTCCTGACGCCGCGAGGAGTACATGACTGTCGTCGGGTTCCAGTGGGCCGCCTCCATGAGCACATTCGAAGTTGCCTTCGTAACCTCAGAGCGGGCTCCGCCCATGATGGCGGCAAGCGAAGTCGGCCCTGCTGCGTCGACGATGACCAGATCCTCCGGTGTGAGCTCACGGATGCTGCCATCAAGAGTTGCCAAGTCCTCGCCTCGCTGTGCCCAACGGACATCGAGCACGTTATTGGCGATTGTGTCGGCATCGAACGCATGGAGTGGATGCCCCAATTCCATCATCACGTAGTTCGTAACGTCTACTGCATTGGATATGGCGCGCACGCCGGCTTTACGGAGGCGTTCCCGCATCCAAAGCGGTGACTTGCCCAACTTCATGCCCCTGACTTCGCGGGCGGTGAAGCGATTGCAACCGTCTGGCGCGCTGATTGTGATCGAGACCTGCGGCTCACCGGGGACGGTTTCTAGTTGAATCTCCGGTTCGCGGTATTCGATGCCGAACCAGGCTGCGAGCTCGCGAGCCACGCCAACCATGCTCATCACGTCCGGACGGTTGTTTGTGATCTCGAGCTCGAAGACGACATCGGGGAGTTCGAGTTGATCGACAAAGTCACCGCCAATCGGCGTCTCATCGGCGAGCACCATGATGCCGTCGTGGTCATCCCCGAGGCCGAGCTCACTCTCCGAGCAGATCATGCCGTGGGAGTCGACTCCACGAATCGCCCGGCTGCCGATCGCAAAGCCACCCGGTAGGACGGCTCCCGGCAGCGCCACCGGCACCACAGCACCGGCTTCGAAGTTCCAGGCTCCGCAAATGATCTGATACGGATCTCCGGTGCCCACATCGACGGTCGTCACCCTGACCTTATCGGCGTCGGGATGTGCATCGACCGTCAAGACCTTGCCGACGACGACCGAGGTCCAATCAGCCTCCAGAATCTCGACGGACTCGACGGCGTGGCCGAGCATGTCGAATGCGCGCTTCAGCCCAGCGACGTCATCCGTGGGAAGGTCGATGTACTCCTTGAGCCATTGCAGTGATACGCGCATGCGTTACCCCGGGAACTGGGCTAGGAAACGAAGATCGTTGTCGACAAAGTGGCGCATGTCCTCGATGCCGTATCGCACCATGGCAAGCCGCTCCACCCCGGCGCCAAAGGCAAACCCAGTGACATCCGCCGGGTTGTAGCCGACTGCGTCGAAGACATTGGGGTCGACCATTCCGCAACCGAGCAGTTCCAGCCAACCTGAACCGCCGCAGACACGGCACGACGTGTTGGCGCCTTCGCATGACGGGCAGGTCGCATCCATCTCCGCGGACGGCTCGGTGAATGGGAAGTAGTGAGGCCGCAGCCGCACCTCGGTGCGGGGTCCGAGGAACTGCCTGGCGAACTCGGCAAGTGTCCCCTTGAGATCGGAGAACTGGATACCGCTGTCGACGGCCAAGCCCTCGATCTGATAGAAGACGGGCAGATGTGACGCGTCGACTGTGTCGTTCCGATAGCACTTGCCAGGCACGACGATGTAGACGGGAGGTTCGTGCGCTTCCATGTAGCGCGCTTGCACGGGCGAAGTGTGAGCCCGCAGCAACATCTCGTCGGCAGGATCACCGTAGTCGAGATACATCGTGTCTGACTCGAGCCGTCCAGGATGATCCTTTGGAGTGTTGAGCGCGTCGAAGTTGTACCAAGCAAGCTCGGCCTCCGGACCGTCGGCAACCTTGTAGCCGAGGCCGATGAAGATGTCGCTCACCTCGTCAATCACCTGCTGGATGAGGTGCAAACTGCCGATCGAGTAGTGGCGACTGTCCAGCGTGACATCTATGCCCTCAGCAGCAATCTGACCAGCTTTCTCCTGAATCGAGATTGCTTCCTGGCGAGCGTCGATGCGCCGCTGCAGATCTTGTCGCACTGCATGGATCCGGCGACCCGCTTCCTTGCGTTGCTCGTCTGGAAGCTTGCCGAGATTCTTCAACTCCTTGGCGATGACCGAGCCGCGTCCGAGGTGATCTTTGTGGAACTCTCCCAAATCGTCGCTGGTGGCGATCGCGTCGATCCGCGCCTGAAGCTCGGATGGATCTGGGAGTCGCATGTTGAGGAGCATCTCGTCGAGCTTGGCGTCGAGGTCGATGCTCTCTTCTTGTTCTTCAGTCATGTCCTCGCTGGCTTCCGTGTGCGTTGCTGTGTGTGCAGCTCCAGACGAAAAAGCGCCCGGAGCGCAAAACAGGCCCCGGGCGATCTGGTCTTTCGCAGCTGTGACTTAGGCAGCGAACATCGCCCGGGCCTCGGGCCCGGTAAATGCGAAGTCGCGGCGGTCAGTGACAACCATGGGGCAATCGTATTGCAGATCGCCCGGCGCGGCAAGGACGCACGACCGGGAGATGGTTCATCTTCCCTGCGCGACTGCGAACATGGCGATGCTCCCAGCAACTGCGGCATTCAACGATTCCACATTGACGGTAGGGATCGTGAGGGAAGCTGCGGCTTCATTCACGAGGCGGCGCGAGAGCCCGTGCGCCTCGTTTCCAACCAGCAGGCCGACCGGTCCGGCTGCCGGATCAGGCTCGGGGCGCCCGTCGTCTCTCGGCATGAGGGCGACCAGCGTCACACCGGCCTCGCCGACGGCACTCGGCTCCGCACCCGTGACTATTGCGGTCGCAAAATGGGCCCCCGCCGCTGATCGAAGAACCTTGGGGCTCCAGAGATCAACGCATTCTGGAGTTCCCACCACCTGAAAGCCGAATGCAGCTGCCGACCGAATGAGGGTGCCGGCATTGCCGGGATCGCTGATGGCAACAAGTATGACTGTGTCTTGCGCGGCGATGGCAGGCTGCTTTGGCGTTGTCGCGACAGCCACCGGGCCCCGAGGGCTATCGGTGTCGGCGAGGCGCTTCATCACTGCGGTCGTCACGATGGCGACCTCTGCTCCCGCCTCCCCGGCACGTGCTGTGAGCTCGTCTTCGGCAAGCGCAAAGACGCCTTCGATCTCGAGCCCTGCGTCCAGCGCCGCAGTGAGGAGATTGGGACCCTCGATCAGAATCTGTCCTGCGGTGCGTCGCGCCTTGGCCTTCTTGAGGCGAGCCGCGGCAACGACCCGCGGATTGCGGATGCTTTCGATCACCGCTATTCGGTGGCCGCTCCCGCTACATCGACGAGCGCCTTGAAAGCTGTGGGATCGTTTACTGCAATCTCCGCCAGCATCTTGCGATCGACCTCGACCTCAGCAGCCTTCAGACCCGCAATCAGCTGCGAGTAGGTGGTGCCGTTCTGACGGGCAGCAGCGTTGATGCGCGTTATCCACAGGCGGCGGAAGTCGCCCTTGCGAGCACGCCGGTCCCGGTAGGCATACTGCATTGAGTTCATTGTCTGCTCGCGCGCAGTGCGGTAGCGGCGGCTCCTGGCTCCCGTATACCCGGAAGCCCTTTCCATTACCTTGCGACGCTTCTTGCGCGCGTTGACAGCTCGCTTTACTCGTGCCATTTCAGTCTCCTAACGCCCAAGCAGGCGGGCTGCGCGCTTGGCGTCGCCCCCGGTGAGCTGCTTGTCCCCGGCGACGCGGCGCCAACGACGTGCTGTCTTCTTGTGTCGGTTGTGGCCGCGCCAAGCGCCGTTGTGGGTGATCTTCCCACGACCGGTCACCTTGTATCGCTTGGCCGCCCCTTTGTGAGTCTTTTGCTTGGGCAAGATCTCTACTCCTCGTCTAGCGGAGCCGTCTCCGCAGACTGCTCGGTCTCTATCAGTTCTGATGAATCGGTCGACTCTACGGAATCGACACTCGGTTGAGGAGACGTGTCCTCTTGCGGTGCTGGCGCAGGTGTTCTGCCCGGACCCAACACCATCGTTATCTGTCGGCCTTCGAGCTTCGGCATGATCTCCACAATGGCCCGCTCTCCGAGGTCATCGACGAGACGTTGGAGGATTACTCTGCCGAGTTCGGGATGGGTCACCTCCCGGCCGCGAAAGCGCATAGTGCACTTGACTTTGTCTCCCTCTGCAAGGAACCGCTCTACTCGCTTCCGCTTCACCGCGAAGTCGCTGTCGCCGATTTTCGGCCGAAACTGGACTTCCTTGATGACGGTGCGGGTCTGCTTCTTGCGAGCCTCTCTGGCCTTGACCGACTGTTCATACTTGAACTTGCCGTAGTCCATCATCCGCACAACCGGCGGCTTGGCGTCTGCCGCCACCTCGACCAAATCGAGGCCAAGTTCTGCTGCCAGCCATTTGGCTTCGTCGATCGACTTGATACCGATCTGTCCGCCATCCGGTGCGACCAGCCGCACCTCCTTGGCGCGAATTCGGTCGTTGACCCGCGGTTCCCTCGTTGAGATAACCATCCTCCTGATTCGTAGCTTCAGTTGTTCTGCCACCAAAAAAGGCAGCACGCGACGCGGTGCTGCCTGAAACCGTGAGCCGGGCTCACGTTGGACCTGGACTCACTTCGACCGGATCTCTCCGGCGGGTCTGAGGACCCTCATCCGGCTTTCCTCCGATAGGAACATGCCAGGCGTGGCCAGGTGGGAAGCAGGCGCCTCCGCTTCGTCAATTGTCGGGCGGGAGTATATACACGAGTGCGTGCGCCACAGGCGCACGGACGGTAACCGGTATCCGGTGTCTCGAGCCGTAGCGCGGTACGAGATACCAGATGTGACATACCGGCCTCCGCTCAGGGGCCGGAGTTGACCTTTCTGAGCGCCAGAGCGGCCCCCACAGCTGCCGCCGCAGCTTCAGCCCCTTTGTTGTCTTCCCCTGGTGCGGAGCGGTTAAGCGCGTCTGCGGCGGTTCGCGAAGTCAGAATGCCGAAGGCAACCGGTACGCCGGTATCCAAGGTGACCCGCATCAGGCCCTCCGAAGCACGGTGCGCCACATGGTCGTAGTGATCAGTGTCTCCCTTGACGACGGCACCGAGCGCCACGATCGCATCGATGTCGCCGCTTGCGGCCATGGCCTTGGCGACGAGCGGAATCTCAAATGCACCCGGCACCTCGACCACCTTGGATGCCTCAGCACCGACTTCGTGCAGGTAGAGCAACGCGCCGGTCAGTAGTCCTCCTGTCACTTCACTGTTGAACGTCGCGACCACCACGCCGATGCGTATACCAGTCCCGTCGTACTCCTTGCCGCCGGCTTCCAGCCCCATCAGGCCTGATCCGCGGGCGATGAGATGAGGTGCCCCATTCTGGATGCCTTCGTCTCCAGGTAGCCCTTCGAAATGTCTGTCGGAATCACGGCCAAGGGAGCTCTACCTGAGACCTCAACACCAAGCTGCTGCAGCTCGTCGACTTTGGTGGGATTGTTCGTGAGAAGACGCACGGAAGCAACTTTGAGATCATTCAAGATCTGCGCAGCCGGGCCGTAATGGCGGGCATCGACGGCGAGGCCCAGCTCGAGGTTGGCATCGACCGTGTCGGCACCATTGTCCTGCAGCTTGTACGCCTGCAGCTTGGGCAGTAGCCCGATCCCCCGTCCTTCATGTCCCCTCACATATATGACGACACCTTCACCCGCCTGCGCAATCTGCGCCATCGACTCCTGCAGCTGTCCCCCACAATCGCAACGCATGCTGCCGAGGACATCGCCGGTCAAGCATTCCGAGTGCACTCTCACCAAGACGTGGCTCTTGCCGGCAACTTCACCCATCACGAGCGCTAGCTGCTCCGGCTCGCCGACGTCGGCCCGATAGCCATATGCCTTGAATTCTCCGTGCCGGGTGGGAAGTGTCGTCTCCACTTCTCGAGTCACGAGGGCCTCGGTGGCCCATCGGTAGGCAACGAGCTCCTCGATCGTGAGGATTGGTATGTCGTGCTCGGCGGCAAAGTCGTAGAGATCCTGACCGCGCGCCATCGTGCCGTCATCATTGACGATCTCACACAATGCGCCTGCGGGTTGGAGACCAGCCATACGGGCCAAGTCCACAGCCGCTTCTGTGTGTCCGGGACGCACCAGCACGCCACCTTCCCGGTACCGCAGCGGGAAGATGTGCCCAGGGCGCGCCAAGTCCGTTGGCCCAGTAGCAGGGTCTGCCATGGCCTGAAGCGTGAGGGCCCGATCGCCGGCACTGATTCCCGTGGAGGTGCCGGGCACGTAGTCCACAGATACCGTGAAGGCCGTCTTGTGCGAATCGGTGTTCTCCAGCACCATCAAGGGAAGCGCTAGCTCGTCGAGTCGAGTGCCCTCGAGCGGAGCGCAAATAAGGCCGCTGGTGTAGCGCACCATGAATGCGATCTTCTCAGGCGTGGCCTTCTCTGCCGCGATTATCAGGTCGCCTTCGTTCTCGCGCTCCTCATCGTCGACGACGAGCACGAACTCTCCGTTGGCAATCGCGGCAATGGCCGCCTCAACATTCTCTTTACTCACTTGTGCCCTCCAACAGGCGCTCTACGTACTTGGCTATTACATCCACTTCGAGGTTCACCTTCCCACCGATCTTCTTCGTACCGAGAGTGGTGACTTCGAGAGTGTGCGGTATCACTACGAATTCGAACCAGTGCGGGCCAACAGCGGTCACTGTGAGGCTGACGCCATCGACGGTTATCGATCCCTTTTCGACGACGTAGCGGGTCAGGCCCGGCGCAAGTTCCACGCGCAGCCGGTCCGATTCGCCTTCCGCGGTCCTGGCGACGAGAACACCGGTGCCATCGACGTGGCCTTGAACGACATGTCCGTCGAATCGCCCGTCCGCACGCATCGGTCGCTCCAGATTCACCCGACCGCCAGGCACGATGTCGCCGAGGCTCGACCGCTCCATCGTCTCGTAGACGGCGTCAAAGCTGAGCGCTGACCCTTCGTTGTCCACAACGGTGAGACAAACACCGTTGACTGCGATCGAATCACCTATCTGCGGGACATCATCGAACTCATTCCTCACGGTGATGCGGGTGCCCTTATCTGCATGGTCGAGCGCTACGACCTCGACGAGTTTCTCAACGATTCCGGTGAACATCAGACAACCTCCTGCAGCGGTGCAGCGTCGATGCGCACGTCCGGGCCAATCTTGCTGATGTCGAGTAACTCGATCGGAAGACTGCTCCCAAGCGTGGCGAACACCCCGTCAAACATGGAGCGGCCCACGCCGACGCCAAGGGTGGCTCCGAAATAGAAAGTGAAGTGGTCCGCCAGACCAGCCGCAACGACCGCGGCGGCAACTGTCGGCCCGCCGTCCACAAGTATCTCGAGTAGCCCGCGCTGTCCAAGGTCTTTGGCAACGGCCTCGAGATCCAACCACGCTGCGCTCTCCAATAGCACGGTTCCGACCGGGCGCTCCACCGGCACCGGCGTGTAGATCAGCGGATCGCGGTCGTAGAGGCGTCGCTGGGCAGGGAGGGGCCGGCGGCCGGCTAGCACGACGGGCAGGGGTTGTGTTCCACTGAAGTTGGGAAGCCGCACATCCAGCAGTGGATCGTCTGCGCGCAGTGTTCCTGCGCCGATTAGTACGGCATCGGAAACTGCACGCAATGCGTGAGCGTCTGCGCGAGCTTCCTGAGAAGTGATCCACTGCGACGTCCCGTCGGCTGCTGCCACTTGTCCGTCCAGCGTTGCCGCCAGTTTGATGCGGAAGCGGGGACGTCCGGTGCGACGGTGGTGGAAGTAGCCCGGGTCACTCGCCTCGACCTCGTCGCCCAAGACGTTGCTGATCACCTCGACTCCGGCATCTCGAAGCTTGGCGATGCCACTGCCCGCAACGCGCTCGTCGGGGTCGCATACTCCGACGATGACTCGGGCGACGCCGGCAGAAATCAGGGCGTCGGTACATGGCGGCGTCTTACCGAAATGGCTGCAGGGTTCGAGCGTTGAGACCACAGTCGCTCCCGCCGCAGCCTCACCTGCAGTTGCCAGCGCCACAACCTCAGCGTGGTCGTGACCGGGACCAAGATGTGAGCCCGCGGCGATCTCTGCTCCTTCAGGAGTGAGCACAACGGCGCCCACGCGCGGATTCGGGTGCGGCTGAGTGCCCACCGCCACAGCGATAGCACGCCGCATCCAGCTCTCCACGCGCGGATCAACCTCTCGGTTGTCCGACGGTGCGCGTCGCGACACACGCCCTCCTTCTCTCATCCGGACTCTTACCGTCGGCCTCGGAATTCCACCGAGTCAACCTCGTAGCGAGGGTCGCGGACTGTCACCGCCGGTCGGGAGTTGCACCCTGCCCTGAAGGGGGCCTCTTGGTATGGGTCAGTGTAACGGGCGCGAACGCAGTTCAAGTCAAGAAAGGAAGAAACGTATCCGGTATCTCGTATCCGGTATCCGGTAGGTATCCGGTATCTCGTATCCGGTATCCGGTAGGTATCCGGTATCTCGTGCAACGACTGGCCTACGGCCGCGAGAGGTTGGCGAAACCGTTCGATCACGTGCCGCTTGAGGTGTCACACACAACCGACGTGACGGTCACGGCAGTACCGGATACGGGATACCAGATACCAGATACTGGCGAGCGAAGCGAGCGAAGCGAGCTACGTGCGGCGGTCGATCTGGTACGAGCTGCCGGGCTGGCGTTTGGCGTATTCCTTCATCTCTGAAGCAACCGCGCTGGCTTCCCACTCGCTGGTGATGCGGCGCCGCATGTTGGTGGCAACACCTATGGAGATCGATGAGATTGGGAATGCGTGGCGTTCACCACGACGGTCCACAACCTCGATGTATCCCTGCAGGGCGTCTGCGGTGTCGTAGAAGTCGAGGATGCCGTCGTCGTAAGAGGTCGTCGCAGCCTTACAGAACTCTTCTGCGTTGTTGGGGTTGATCACTGCCACGAAATCATCGCCGCCCACGTGCCCAACAAAGGCATCGGGGTCTCCGCACGCTTCCGCCGCGTTGAGCAGCGTGCTGGCGCTGAACTTGATCACCGAGTCGCCGCGCATGAATCCGTAGTGGTCGTTGAAAGCCTTGAAGTTGTCGAGGTCGGCATGCACCACAGCAAATGGCTCGCCGGAGCGGACCCTCTCCTCCAGTTCACGAGCGATGCGGAAGTTGCCGGGCAGGCCGGTGAGCGGAGAAAGGTCTCGCATTTGCTGGGCACGCCTAAGCACCGTTTTCACTCGCGCCATCAGCTCGTCGAGGTCAAATGGTTTGGTGACATAGTCGTCTGCGCCGAGGTCGAGTCCCTTTACCCGATCCTCCGCCAACGCTTTGGCGGTCAGGATTATTACAGGAACATTGGCCGTTGCCGGGCTGTTGCGCATGTGCCTGAGAACGGTGAGGCCGTCCATCTCGGGCATCATCACGTCGAGAAGCACGAGATCAGGAGGCCTCGTCTTCGCCATGTCCAGCGCGATTCGACCGTTTTCGGCGGTTTCAGCTTCGAAACCTTCGAGTTCGAGGTTCATCCGGACGAACTGGACGATGTCCGGATCGTCATCTACAACGAGTACTCGCTCTTTCATTGGGCCGTCAGGCCTCCACTGCGTTTCGCATTGCGGTCACTGCTGCGACGGGGTCGTCGGCCCTGAAGACCGAGCTCCCTGCTACGAAGACATTCGCACCGGCGTCCTTGGCGCGACGAATGTTCTCTGGGCCGATCCCGCCATCGATTTCTATATCGGTCGATAGTCCCAAAGAGTCAACCTTCTTTCTGGTGAGCTCGACCTTGGAAAGCACTTCATCTATGAAGGTTTGGCCGCCAAATCCTGGATGGACCGACATTATGAGAACAAGGTCGCACAGTTCTATGAAGGAATCTATGGCGGCGTACGGCGTGGGTGGGTTGATCGCAAGGCCAAACTCGAGTCCGGCAGCTTTCGCCTTCCGTGCCACTCCTTGTGGGTTTGGAAACACCTCTATGTGCACCGTGGCAAGGTCGGCACCCACCGCTTTGAGGGGATCAAAATATGCTTCGGGGTTTGTCATCATCAGATGACAATCGAACTTGAGCGAAGTCACCGCGCGTAGCGACTCGATAACTGGCAAACCGAGAGAGATATTCGGCACAAAGTGACCATCCATCACATCAATGTGGAGCATTTCGACTTCGTTCTCGACTCTCTGGACCTCTTCACCGAGTTTGGCGAAGTCGGCTGCGAGTATTGACGGTGCGATCACATCCCGGCTCATGACTCCGAGGATAGAGTGAGGCCCGGCCAGTACTGAGTATCAAGTACCCCGCCAAGAAGCGACCAGGTAGGAGCTATGGACCGATATCGCATTGCGCCCAACAGCCATGTGGACCTCAGCCGGCACGATCCCAATGACATTGCCGAGTTCGATGGCGACAAGGACGAGGCGAAATCGCTTTTTGCGGAGATGGTCGAGCGCATCGCCGAGCTGCAGTACGTGATGTGGGCCGAGAACAAACACAGCCTGCTAGTTGTCATCCAGGCGATGGACACCGGCGGCAAGGACAGCACGATCCGTTCGGTCTTCAGCGGCGTGAACCCGCAGGGTGTTCGGGTCGCCAACTTCAAGGCGCCGACATCTGTCGAACTCGAACACGACTACCTGTGGCGGATCCATCCTCACACACCCGGCAAAGGTGAGATCGCAGTCTTCAACCGCAGCCACTACGAGGATGTGCTGATCGTCAGAGTCCTCAGCCTCGTGCCTGAGGAGCGATGGTCCAAGCGGTACGGCCACATCAATGACTTCGAGCGGCTGCTGACAGACGAGGGCACGACCGTCGTCAAACTCTATCTCCATATCTCCAAAGAAGAGCAGGCGGAGCGCCTCCAGGAGCGACTCGACACGCCCCACAAGCTGTGGAAGTTCAACAAGGGTGACCTGGAGCATCGCGCCCTATGGGGCGACTACATGGAGGCTTTCGAGGTGATGCTGTCGAAGACGTCGACCGCCGACGCACCCTGGTACGTGATTCCGGCGAACCGGAAGTGGTACCGGAATTACGTCATCGGCAGGATCATTGTCGATACCCTCGAAAGCCTCGACATGAAGTTCCCAGACCCCGAAGAGGGGCTCGACGGCGTCGTCATCAGCTGAGAGGGTCCACAACTGCGGGCTCGTGCCGCCTCCCGTTGCCCCAGTCCTCACCAGCCATTGGGCGCTGGCCGGCAGGCTGCACCTGGAGCAACTCGAGCGTTCCGCCCTGGAAACCGACAACCGGACGATCGTGGGGGAAGGCCAGGGTGCCGGGCGGCACCGGGGTCGACTCGAGGATCGCCCTGAACACCTTGATTCTCTCGCCGTCGATCGTGAGCCAAGCTCCGGGGCGCGGGTTGAACGCCCGTACCATCCGCTCGGCTTCGTCGACCGGCTGGGCTCCGTGCAGTCTGGCTTCGGCAGTGGTGAGAACGGGCGCGGCCGTGGCTGCGCCCGAGATCTGCGGTGCCGGGGTCCGTCTACCCGTGACGTAGTCATCGAGCGAGTCGATGAGAAGGTCGGCCCCGACGTGGGCGAGGCGGGCGGTAAGGGTGCCCCCTGTGTCTTCCTCGTCGATATCGGCCTCCCTCACTGCGACAACGGGGCCCGTGTCGAGCCCCTGGTCGAGTTTCATGATGGCGACGCCCGTGTGGTCGTCCCCCGCCAGGATGGCGCGCTCGACGGGAGCAGCGCCACGCCATCGTGGCAACAGACTGAAGTGCACATTCAGGTAGCCGTACGTGCTCGCCGCCAGCACTTCCTGGCTCAGAATCCGGCCGTAGGCCACAACCACACCGATATCGAAACGCGTCGCTTCGACAGCTTCTCGTAGCGAAGCACTGTCAGTGGGCTGCAGCACTGGAAAGCCCCACTCTTCTGCCGCAGCCTTCACCGGAGGCGCGACCTTGTGTTTGCTTCTACCCCGTGCAGCGTCCGGCTGGGTGATCACCGCTGCGATGTCGGCGACTCCGGTCAAAGCGGACAGGCTCGGCACGGCGGCGGCGGGCGTTCCGAGGAAGAGGGCCTTGATCACAAGTTGCTCGGCAGGCCAAGCGCCTCCTGGCGCAGGTCGCGCAATGCCTGTTTCTTGACGCGCCGGGGCAGATGCTCCAGGAGGAGGATGCCGTTGAGATGGTCGATTTCATGTTGGAGCACGCGGCCCATCAGCTCTTCACCTTCAAGAATGATTTCGTTGCCGCTCAGGTCCAATCCGCGCGCTTTGGCGAACCCCGGTCTCGCGATCGGCCAAAACCGCTCCGGCACCGATAGGCAGCCCTCCTCCCACGTCCACTCTCCTTCAACCTCAACGATCTCGGGATTGACCATCACAAAAGGGCCGTCGCCGATATCTGCCACGAAAACCGCCTTGGACACGCCGATCTGAGGGGCAGCCAAGCCAACGCCGGGTGCTTCGTACATAGTCTCCAACATGTCGTCCACGAGGCGTTCGAGCGCACTCGAAATCTCGGCGATCGGCTCGGCCACT
>JAHEJX010000038.1:0-11942 GCA_024638645.1 Actinomycetes bacterium | reverse complement strand
CCGGAGTACGGGATCACCGAACGTTCTGATGGGAAAGAGAGCCATGATTCTCTGGGTCGATTGCTGCCGGGAGGATAACTGGCGGCCAGGCTCGGGCGGATTTAGACGTCGAGGGGATCGGAGTCGACGCGGACAGTGGCGCCCCTGTCCCGCCACGCCTGGACCTTCTTGCGCAGCTGGATCTTGTGGCGCCGCAGGTCAGGAGCTTGGACGAGCCATCGGATGCGGCCGGCTGCATCCGCCGGGCCGAATACCGCTACCTCCGAGCCGAGGGCTGCGCGCAAGTCGGCATCTGCCTGCTCTGGGGCGTTTGCCATCTCGATCGCGACGATCTCGCCGAAGGGGGGCAACTGGTCTCGCTCACGCTCTGTGAGCCATTCAGCAGCGATCTCTTCTCCATTACCGTGCCGAAGTGCGGCAACCACCCGATGCTCCGGCATCCGCGTTTGTACGACACCACGGTGGCCCCGCCCGCGACGCACAGAAGACGCCACTCTGGCCACCACCCGCAACGTATCTTCCTCCGCCCTGTAGTGCGGGCGCAGCAGCATCGAATCCGCGTCGATGACAACCGCGAGCGCAACGGTTCCGGGAGGCGGAATGTCGCGCTCGGTGCCGACCTGCACCAATCCCCCATCGCCCACTGCCGACACGGAGGATCCGTGAGTTCGTTTCAACTCTTCAATGACCCGCCCGACGGCAGCACCAACAGGTGCGAATGCCACTCCTCGACACGATGAGCACGGCCCGTTGGCATGTCCACAACGTTCACAGGCTGAGCCGCGGCCCGGGTTGGAACCGCAATGCGGGCATCGGCGTAGGTCCCCGCAACTGGTGCATCGGGTGGCAGGGGCATATCCACGCCTCGATACGAATACGAAAGCGGAGTCGTGGCGAGCTATGGCGCCGGATATCGCGGCTCGGGTGCCTTGGGCGATGAGGCCGGAACTCGGCGGTTCCTGGGTGCGGTCGATCACCTCGACAAGCGGCCAGGAACGCGTTTCGCCACCTGAATAATGGACGCCGGAAGCAAACAACTCAAGGGTTGGCACATGTCCGGCAAACACCAGGCCGAATCGCTCTACCGCCGCCCGCCTTCGCAGCAGCTCTCGCACGTGGAGGGTTGGTGTTTGGCGGCTTTTCATCGACCGGCGACCCTCCTCGATGACAACAACTACGGCGAGGTCGGCGACCGGCCACAGAGCCACCTCTGGAGTCCCAACTACAACAGTCCCTGGCGAGCCGGCCGCTTGGCTCCAGGCCCGAGTGCGGTCGGCCGCGGCCGCCGATGAGGTCCCGGCGACGACGCGATTGCCGAATCTGCGCTCCAGAGCATCGGCATACCGATGGCAGTCTGCAGCAGTTGGGACGACGATCATGCTGCTCCGGCCCGTCACAGTTGCAGCCTGAACGATGGCCGCCACGTCATCGAGCCATGGGCCTGAGCCACTCAGAAAGGTCAACGGTGGGCGGGTGCCGGCCGCTATTGATTGGCTGATCTTGTTGACACGAGACGAAGCCTCTCGCGCGTTCTCCTCGACCGTTTGGAGCTTGACCCTGCCCACTTTCGGTAGGTTTGGCGGGCCAGCCTTGACCAGCAAAGGGGCGAGCGGCGACACGTAGTGCACGGCAGCCCACCGCAACGTCGAGAGCAGCTCGCCTGTGAAGGTCGGACGCGCCCCCGACACGCCCACAAGCGCCTTGAGGTCTTTGGCATCACCATCGCGTAACCCGGTGACCCAGCCCCGGACTCGGCGCCCCCCGAGCGGAACGCGGACGATAGATCCGACCGTCGGACTCATGCCCTCCGGCACCGCGTAGCTGAAGCCATCGTCGACGGCGAATGTGGCCAGATCCGGCACGACCTGGGCGATGCGGTTCAGGTCCGCCCCGCCTCATTCCGCCGCTTGGCAATCTCGGCGATCAAACGCCGACCCACCTCGGCTTTGGAGAGAAGCTCCCACGCCTCGGTGTCACCACCGGGTGTCACGATCGTGACTTCGTTGGTCTCTGTCCCGAACCCAGAGCCGGGGCGAGCAACGTCGTTGGCGACCAGTAGATCCAACCCCTTGCGAGTTGCCTTGGCAACGGCCGCGTCTACGGATCCGACCTCAGCAGCAAATCCAACGAGGTACGGACGGTCTTCCATGGCGGATACACCCGCCAAAATATCCGGAGTCGGCTCGAGATTCACTTGCGGCGGACCTTCAGCTCGCCGTAGCTTGCCGACGGCAGGATCTGCGGGACGGAAGTCGGCAACAGCCGCCGCCAGCACCGCCACATCGGCTCCCGCTGCGGTCTTCCACACTGCGTCTGCCATCTCTTGTGCCGATTCCACCTCGATGACTTCGATGGAGGGATGCTTCGGCGCAGCGACGGTGGTCACAAGGGTCACTGCGGCTCCAGCGTCGGCAGCCGCAATCGCGACCGCATTGCCCATCTTCCCCGAACTGCGATTGCCGATGTAGCGCACAGGGTCGATCGCCTCTCGAGTGCCGCCCGCAGAAACCACCACCCGCCAGCCTGCCATCGACCGATCGCCTAACGCTCCCGAAATGGCGGTGACGATGTCCTCAGGCTCGACCATACGACCCTCACCAACATCGCCGCCCGCTAGAGCACCGCTGGTGGGCCCCACAATGACGTAGCCATCGGCTCGCAGCGTTTCGACGTTGCGTTGCGTTGCCGGGTGCTCCCACATCTCGGTGTGCATAGCCGGAGCGACAACAACCGGACATGTGGCGGCGAGGACCGTTGCCGACACGATGTCTTCGGACAAACCGTTCGCCATTCTCGCCATGGTCGCGGCTGTGGCCGGGGCGACCACGATCACATCTGCCCAGCGGGCGAGCGAGGTATGAGGGGAGACATCGGCCTGATGGAAAAGATCCGAAATGGGCTCGATACCTGTGATGGCTGCCATCGACTGCGCTCCCAGAAAGTTCTGGCTGGAGTGCGTCATGACGGCGCGCACCTCTGCCCCTGCCTCCAGGAGGCGTCGCGCCAAATAGGCGGCTTTGAAGGCGGCTACGCCGCCGGAAACCGCCAGAACAACGTGGCGGCCGGCGAGCACGAGGCTATTCCTCTACGTCGTGGTCGACTACGACCTTGTCGTTGTCGATCTCTTCGAGAGCGATAGACAGCGGCTTGCGAGAGAGCGAGTGAACCTGGGGCGGCACATAGCTACCCAGACCCTCGCCGAGTTGGTTGAAATACGCATTGATCTGCCGGGCACGCCGTGCAGAGAGCACGACGAGGCCAAACCGGCTATCGGTCTTGGCGAGCACGCGTCCGATGGGTGGCTCAATCATTTGAGAAGGATTCTCCTGCTGGGAGCAACGATTAGGACGCCAGTATACCGGTGACCTCGGACACAGCCGTCCCAATGTCCTCATTCACCACCAGGTGGTCGAAATTGGCCTTGGCGTCCGCGATCTGCGCCTCTGCCACTGCGAGCCGCTTGGCCATTTGATCGGGGGCAGTGTCACCGCGTGCTGTGAGACGCCGTTCCAACTCGTCGAGCGAGGGCGGCACGAGAAACACGAGCACCGCATCTGGATACGCGGCTTTGACCTGGCCTGCTCCATCGTTCTCGATATCGAGCAGCACGTCGTCTCCGTTGTCGAGTCGCTCGAGAACGGGGCGGAGTGGAGTCCCGTAGAGGTTCCCGCCGTAATCGGCCCACTCCAGCAGCTCGCCGCGCTCAATGGCCGATTCGAACTCTTGTCGAGTGACGAAGTTGTAGTCGACACCTTCAACCTCACTTGGGCGCGGCGGACGGGTCGTCATCGACACAGAGAAGTGAAACTCCGCCGACGCCGAGAGCGCGTCGACGACACTCGTCTTCCCTACCCCAGACGGCCCCGAGACGACGAGGAGTTTGCCTCGCCGGGGCCTGTCAAGAAAAAATCTCGAGCAGCTTCGCTCGTTGGCGATCGCCTAGGCCGCGTACCCGCCGATTCTCCGCGATAGCAAGATCCTCCATGAGTCGCTTTGCTTTGATCTTGCCGAAGCCCGGAAGCGATATCAGTACAGCGAAAACCTTGGTGTTGGCGACGACATCCTCGTCTTCAGCGCGCGCAAAGACCTCGGACAGGTTGAGACTGCCGGTGCGCAGAAGTTCCTTCATCTCTGCCCGCACTCGGCGAGCCTCTGCTGCCTTTGCCAGCGCAGCTCTGCGCTGGGCGTCGGTCAGCTGTGGTGGTGCCATGGCCACCTCCTATTCCGTACTGACTCTATCAATCGGTCGAGCTGATTAGGGGCAGAGATGCAGCAAGATCCGCAGCGGCCGCAGCCGGGTCTGCAGCACCGGTGATAGCCCTCCCAATGACAAGCCAACTGGCGCCGTCGGCTAACGCCTGCTCCGGAGATGCGACTCGCTTCTGGTCCCCGGCAGCAACAGCCGCGGGCCGGATACCTGGTGTCACGATTGCGAGTGACGGAGCAGCTGCACGCACCATGGCAACCTCGAGGGGCGAGCACACCAGACCCTCCACTCCTGAGAACGCGGCGAGCTTGGCCATCTTTCTCACGAGGTTGGACGAACTCTCTTCTATCCCGATCTCGACAAGGGAGGCTTCGTCGAGACTGGTCAAGACCGACACCGCAAGAATGCCGCCGGTGCCGGCGGAACCCGTAGTGAGCCCGGCCACGGCGGCGCTCATCATCTCCCGACCTCCCGACGCATGAACCGTCACCCAGCGGGCGCCGGCCCGACCCAGGGCGGCAGCGGCCCGACCCACTTGAGTGGGGATGTCGTGCAGTTTGGCGTCCGCAAACACGGGTCGACCGAGTGCAGCTAGCTCTCCGATCAGGCCCGGACCTGGTCCGTGCAATAGGCCCAGCCCAATCTTGAACGCGCCGACGAAGTCTTTGGTCTGTCGTGCCAGTTCGAGAGCGCTTGCTCGATCAGTTGTATCGATTGCCACCATGATCGGGGGAGCATTCACCATGGCTCGGCACCACCGACGAGATCGGAAACCGTCGTCTGGTGACTCTTCAGGTACTTGCCGAGCTCCTTCGACAGCCTGGCTCCGACCCGTGGCTCGGCAAAGTGAGCAGTACCGACAGCCACCGCTGACGCCCCGGCGAGCAAATACTCGACGACGTCGGCTCCGTTTGTTACTCCCCCGCAGCCGACGATGGGCAGCTGCGGCAACGCCTGACCCACCTCCCACACGCAACGCATCGCAATGGCCTTGATAGGCGGGCCGGAATACCCACCAACGGCACGCCGCAGCACCGGCCGTCTTGTCGCGATGTCAACGGCGAAACCCCACGCCGTGTTGGTGAGCACGAGCCAGTCTGCTCCGGCATCTGCAACGGCGGACGCCACGGCGACAATGTCCTCGGCATTGGGCGACAGCTTCGCTCCGATCGGAGTATCAACACGGTTGCGCACCCGTTCGACTACTCGGGCGGCCGCTTTCGGGTCGAGGGCGAACATGGTCTCGCCCTCGAGGTTGGGACACGACAGGTTCAGCTCGACGGCAGTGACGCCTGCTGCCGCCAGACCTTCTGCGACTACGGCGAAGTCCTCCGGCGAACCTCCCACCGCAGAACCCCACACCGGGACTGGGAGATCTGCAATTGCCGGTCCGTATGCGGCACGCCAGGCGTCGATGCCTGGGTTCTGGATGCCAATGGCATTCAACATGCCGGCGCCCGAGGAGCCGAGGCGAGGCGGCTCATTGCCGTCCCATCGAACCGGGGCCACGGACTTGGCGACCGCTGCGCCGTACGACTCGAGGGCCCCTACCTCTGCAAAATCCACAACAGAACCGACTGTGCCGGAAGCCGCTATCAGCGGGCTGCGCAGATGGAGCGGGCCGAGGGTGGTGGTGAACACGTAGTTCAACCTCCGGCGAGCGCCGAATGCCGATCCTGGAGCGATGCGACGTCGAGAACCACCGAACGATCCTCTGTGAGGCTTTGGGCGACCGCCAAACCTCCTTGGATCGTCGTGACGCACGGGACTCGGTGGCGGGTAGCCGATTTGCGGATCACCGCCCCATCGCCGCGAGCCCGCCGGCCGCGAGGCGTGTTGATCACGAGATTGATCTGGCCGTCTTCGATCAGCCGAACGGGGTCGTACGGGCCCTCACCGACTTTGTCCACGCCTGTGGCCGGAATCCCGTTTCGCACGAGCGCACCTGCAGTCCCGTGTGTCGCATAGATCTTGAAACCGAGCTCATGGAAGAGCTTGCCGGCTTCCATACCGAGGGATTTATCCCGATCGGCTAGCGACAGGAACAAAGAGCCTTGCTGCGGAACCGTGTGGCCCGCCGCAAGCAACGCTTTCGCATACGCCGCTCCCACGCTGGCCCCAACACCCATAACCTCGCCGGTCGCGCGCATCTCGGGGCCGAGCAGCGTGTCCTCGTTGGGGAACCGCTTCCATGGCAACACCGCCTCCTTGACCGACACGTAGTCGGGCGAACCCGGTACCACGAGGACATCGTTGGCGCGTAGCTCGGCCAGCGACGCCCCCATCATGACCCGGGTGGCGATCTTGGCGAGCGGGACCCCCGTTGCCTTCGAGATGAATGGCACGGTACGGGAAGCTCGTGGATTCGCTTCGAGCACAAAGACGGCGTCGCCTTTCACCGCGAACTGGATGTTGATCAACCCGCGAACGCCAAGAGCTTCGGCCAACGCATGGGTGTACTTTTCGATGTGAGCGACAGCCTGTGATGCGAGCGTCGGCGGAGGGACTACGCACGCCGAGTCACCCGAGTGCACCCCTGCCTGCTCCACATGCTCCATGATGCCGCCGATGTAAAGCTCCTGCCCGTCGTAGATCGCATCGACGTCGACTTCGGTGGCGGCCTCGAGGAACCGGTCGATGAGCAATGGGGCCTCCGACAAGTCGACCTCGCCGCCTGGAACGTCTTCGTAGAGTGCCCTCAGATAGGCAGACAGCTCATCGACTGTGAATACGATGCGCATCGCCCTGCCTCCAAGTACATATGAAGGCCGCACGAGTGCAGGAAACCCGACTTCGTCAGCAATCTCCTGTGCCTCCTCGAGGGAGGTCGCGGTGCCGTGCGGAGGCTGGGGTACGCCCGCCTTCCGGCATATGTCAGAGAAACGCTCACGGTCTTCCGCGGCATCGATGGCGTCTGGTTGCGTGCCGGCAATGGGTACGCCTGCATCGCGCAATGCGGCGGCAAGACTCAGCGGAGTCTGCCCCCCGAGCTGCACCACAACCGCCACCGGGTTCTCCTGCTCCAGCACAGCGAGAACATCCTCGGCGGTCAAGGGCTCGAAATAGAGGCGGTCGCTCGTGTCGTAGTCAGTCGAGACCGTCTCCGGGTTGCAGTTCACCATGACGGTCTCGTACCCGGCATCGCGCAGCGCAAAAGAGGCGTGGACACAGCAGTAATCGAACTCGATCCCCTGACCGATGCGGTTGGGCCCAGAGCCCAACACGACGACGGTTCGGTCGCCGGCCGGTGGAGCCTCGTTCTCTTCCTCATACGTGCTGTAGAAGTAGGGCGTCTCTGCAAGGAACTCTGCCGCACAAGTGTCGACCGTCTTGTAGACAGCTTTGACTCCGGCGTCCCTGCGCGCTTCCCGTACCTGGTCCACGTCGATTTTCCAGAGGTGAGCGAGCTGAACGTCGGAAAAACCGAATCGTTTAGCCGTTCCGAGAAGATCGCCCTCCGGCTTGCCGGCGGCCAGTTCCTCACGCACTTCGACGATCTGAAGCATCTGATCGATGAACCACGGGTCGATGTATGTGATCTCATTGAGGAGCCCGGGATCAATACCGCGACGCAGAGCCTCCGCAACGGCAAAGATTCGATCGGGCGCCGGTGTCGATGCCCGGGTCAACAGGTCGGCTGTATCAACCTGCGTCCAGCGCGCTTCAGCAGGATCAGCGTTGAGGCCGCCCCGGCCAGTCTCGAGGGATCGAAGCGCCTTCTGCAGAGCCTCCGGGAAAGTGCGTCCGATGGCCATGGCCTCACCAACACTCTGCATCGCGGTGCCGAGAACAGGCTTGACGGAGGGGAATTTCGCAAAATCGAACCGGGGCGCCTTCACGACTACGTAGTCCAGAGCCGGCTCGAAAGATGCGGGGGTGGCCCCGGTGATGTCGTTGGCCACCTCATCAAGTGTGTAGCCAACAGCGAGCTTTGCGGCGATCTTGGCGATTGGGAATCCCGTCGCCTTCGACGCCAGAGCCGAACTGCGCGAGACGCGAGGGTTCATCTCGATGATGATCCGCTGCCCGGTGGCCGGGTCGACCGCGAACTGCACGTTGGAGCCGCCGGTCTCGACGCCGACCGCCCGCAGGCATGCGATCGCCTCGTCGCGCATCTCCTGATACTCCCGATCGGAGAGCGTCATGGCAGGAGCTACGGTGATCGAGTCGCCTGTGTGAACTCCCATTGCATCTAGGTTCTCGATCGAGCACACGATGACTGCGTTGTCATTGCGGTCCCGCATCACCTCGAGCTCGAATTCTTTCCAGCCGAGCACGGACTGTTCGATGAGTACCTCGCGGATCGGTGAAGCGTCGAGGCCGGCCGCAACGATCTGCCTGAACTCGGCCTCGTCGTGTGCCAGACCGGTACCACCTCCACCGAGGATGTACGAGGGGCGCACCATTGCCGGATAGCCGATGTCGGTGACTGCAGTCAGGGCTTCTTCGAGCGTGGTGACGTAATGGGCCGCGGCGGTGCTGATGCCGATTGCGTCCATCGCAGCCTTGAAGCGGCCGCGGTCCTCCGCTGTCTCGATGGCTTCGATTCCGGCACCAATCAGCTCGACTTCGAATCGATCGAGGGTGCCGCGTTCGGCCAATTCCATCGTGACGTTCAGCGCGGTCTGGCCGCCCAGGGTCGGGAGTAGGGCGTCGGGCCGCTCCTTTTCGATGATCGCCTCGACCACCTCGGCGGTGATCGGTTCCACATAGGTGGCGTCAGCGAATTCGGGATCCGTCATGATCGTCGCCGGGTTGGAGTTGACGAGCACGACCCGGTAGCCGTCCTCGCGAAGGACTTTCACTGCCTGGGTCCCCGAGTAGTCGAACTCGCACGCCTGACCGATGATGATTGGACCGGAGCCGATGACCAGAATCGATTGAATGTCGTCGCGACGAGGCATCAGGCGGTCTCCAGGACTTTGGCAAAACGATCGAACAGCAGCGAAGCGTCGTTTGGCCCCGGCGCTGCCTCCGGGTGATATTGGACAGAGAAGGCCGCGACATCCCGGCATTCGAGCCCCTCCAGCGTTCCGTCATTCAGGTTCTGATGGGTGGGCACAATCACCCCGTATTCGGACTCCACTTCCATCGGAAGCAGCTCGGGTCCGGCCATTCCTTCGATCTCGGGGCGTTGTTGATCCGTGAGGGTCCAAAGGTCGACTGTGAATCCGTGGTTCTGCGATGTGATGTCGACGGTGCCGTCGGCCAGGTTGCGCACCGGATGGTTGCCGCCATGGTGTCCGAATGGCAGCTTGTGCGTAGAAGCCCCGAGGGCAAGGCCGAGAACCTGCTGTCCCAGGCAGATCCCGAAGATCGGGACCTTGCCCAGAAGATCTCGTACGGCACCGATCGAGCCCGTCAGCGGCTCTGGATCACCAGGGCCGTTCGAAAGGAACACGCCGGTCGGATTCAGTGAAAGCACAGCGTCGGCCGACGTGGTCGCCGGAACTACGTGGACCTCGGCGCCTCGGCTGGTGAGCTGGGAGATGATGTCGGACTTGATACCGAAGTCGTAAGCGACGACGCGGGCAGTCGCCGTTGCGTCCGGGTTGCAGACATAGATCTCCTGGGTCGTGACCAGACGGGTCAGGTCTTGCCCCTCCATTCGCGGTGCGACTGCCGCAGCTGCGACGAGATCTTCTTCGTCGACCTCCGCTCCAATTGCGGCAGGCATGGCGCCGTGGTCACGAATATGCCTGGTGAGGCGACGGGTGTCGATATCGGTGAGAGCTACAACTCCCCGCTCACGCAGCCAGCTACTGAACGTGCCTTCACTGCGCCAACTCGAGTCGAGACGGGACAGCGATCTCATGACGAAACCGGTGCAGAACGGCTTAGCGGCCTGGTCGTCGAAGCTGCTCGTGCCGTAGTTGCCGATGTGTGGAGCAGTCATGACCACGACTTGTCCCGCATACGACGGATCGGTAGCGATCTCCTGGTATCCGGTCATCGCGGTATTGAATACGACTTCGCCCGTGGCTACCCCCGGTGCGCCGACCGCACTTCCGCGGAACACAGTGCCGTCGGCCAGCGCCAGGGCCCCTCGCGTTCTGGACCCGCTCACGCCTTCACCCCGCTGTCTTCATGTGTCAGCTTCCCTGCATACATCGTGTACCTGACGGCGCCCTTCCATCGCCGACCGCTGAATGGCGCGTTGCGAGATTTCGAATGCGAATGAACAGCGTCTGTGGCTCCCATGGGATCGAACACCACGATATGCGCCGGCACGCCGGATTCCAGCCACTGGCCGTGGTCGCCGAACATACCGATCTGCGCCGGCTTCACCGACATGACTTCGAAGAACCGCCGCGCTTCGAGACCAACGATGTCGTTGACGACGGCCGCGGCCCATTCGAGCCCGATAACCCCGTGTGGTGCCTCCTCGAAAGGCACATCCTTTTCGTGGTCGGCATGCGGTGCGTGATCTGTGGCAACCACATCGATGACGCCGGACCGCAGGCCCTCGACCAGCGCAATACGATCCTCCTCCGCTCGCAGCGGCGGCATCATTTTGAACACGGGATCCGTGGCCCTCACGTCATCGTCTGTGAATGCCAAGTGATGCGGCGTGACCTCGGCGGTTACCGGGAGTCCCTGGGCCTTGGCTGCCGCGATCAGCGGCAATGACGCAGCCGCAGAAAGATGTTGGACGTGATATCGGCAACCGGTCAGGCGGACGAGTTCGATGTCCCGCCCGACCACAACGGTTTCCGCTGCTGCCGGGATGGCACTCATACCCAGACTCGACGCCACCGCGCCCTCGTGCATATGGCCATCGCGTGCCAGTCCGGGATCGATGGCATGCTGCGAGATGACTCCCCCGAGCTGAGCCAGGTAGTCCATGGCACGTCGCAACAGGCCAGCATCCTCGACCACGTCGCCATCGTCACTGAACATTCGCGCCCCGGCCGCCCAGAGGTCGTCGAGGTGGGCGAGTTTCTGACCGGCCCGACCGGCCGTCACGCACCCGGCTACACCGAGCTCGACGAGCCCAACCTCACGACCACGCTCGAGGACGTACCGAACAAGGTGTCCGCTGTCCGTAGCCGGGTCTGTGTTCGGCATTGCGAGCACGGCCGTATATCCACCTGCCGCAGCGGCGCGGGAGCCCGTTTCGATGTCCTCTTTGTACTGGTGGCCCGGTTCTCTCAGGTGAGTGTGGATGTCAACAAACCCCGGGCCCACCCACATACCGGTGCAGTCGATCTCACGATCGAAGTCCTCTGCGATGCCTGTGGCGACCCTCTCGATGGCGTCGCCGTCGACGAGTACGTCGACCTCGATTGGGCCTGAGGGTGCCATCACGAGCCCGTTGCGGAACAGGGTTCTAGACATGCGCCTCGCCTCCCAGCAGGTGGTAGAGGACGGCCATGCGAGCGGCGACGCCGTTGCGCACCTGGTCGAGCACGAGCGCTCGTGGATCGTCCGCCACCGAAGCTGCGATCTCGACGCCCCTGATCATCGGACCGGGATGGAGAACGACTGCGTCGGGCTTGAGCCGCGAGAAGCGCTCGGCGGTCAGGCCGAATCTCGACGTGTACTCCGCCAGTGAGGGAAAGACGCTGGCGCCGCCACGCTCCGTCTGCACTCGAAGCAGATAGACCGCGTCCAAACTGGTTAGAACCTCGTCGAGCTCACTCGTCATCTCCGCGGGCCAGCCGCCGTCGTTGACAGGGAGCAACGTCGGAGGTGCGATGAGTGTCACATCGGCCCCAAGTGTTGTGAATGCAAG
>JAHEJX010000037.1 GCA_024638645.1 Actinomycetes bacterium | reverse complement strand
GAATCGAGAGCTACCCAGAACTCGAACCAGCTTGCGACCAGCAATCGATCGTCGCCATCATTGACTGGCCCGAAGAACGTTTCGGCGGCTATGAACCCTGCGAACGCAGTAGCCGCGTCCCCGCTGTTCAGGTCGGCGACCAGCTGATCGAAGTAGGCGACTGCAACCGGATCGAGCGGCGGCACAGCAATCGTCGTGGTCGTGGTCGTGGTCGTGGTCGTGGTCGTGGTCGTGGTCGTGGTTGTGGTCGGGGGCGTGGTTGTGGTTGCCGGTTCCGGCGTCGTGTCGACGAGGGAGAACAGGCCGATCCCCACTGCCAAGACCGCGGCGAACGCAATCGCCGCAACCACCGGGCCGCGGCGTGTTCGCGAGTGCGAGCTCGAGACATTGCCCATCGGTCCTCTCCGCTTCGGCGAGCCGGCGTCGGCGATGCGATGCTCGATCTCGGCCAGGGTGACATCACTGGTCCATGCACCGCTCGCCATCTCGGCCCCTGGCGCATAGGCATCGGTCATGGCGAGCTTCTCGAGGAGCTGGGCGTCGTTCATGCCCCGCCTCCTTCCCGCATCTGCTTAGAACTGGGTGTGATTATCTGAACCTGCGGCAGACCTGCCGCCACTCGAAGTCGTTGCAGGGCCCGTGTCGACCGCTTCTTCGCAGCTTCGGCACTGCAACCCAACACCGCTGCCATTTCTGATGACGACAACTGTTCATAGCTGCGGAGGTACAGGATCTCCCGGTCCTCTGCCTTGAGCGTGGCAAGTGCACGCAGCAGTTGGTTCTGTTCGTCGTTCCGCACGATGACCGCCTCGGGACCGGGATCCATGACACGTGCTTGGCCGTTCAGCTTGGCGCGCAGGTTCGTGAGGCGCTGTGCGGATCGCCGAGCCGTGCGCACATGGTTGCGAGCGATGCCGTACAGCCAAGGAAGCGTTTCGTCTCCGTCCGGCATGTCTTCGACCCTGCGCCAGGCCACCACGAAGACCTGCGCAGTTGCGTCATTCGCGTCGGCAGTGGGCAGTCTGCGGTGGCAGTAACGGCTAATGGCCTCGAAGTGTTGCTCGAAGGCTGCGTGCAGCTTCGTCCGCTTGTTCTCTCGGGTGGCCACGGGTGGCTCTCTCATCCGACGTTCGTACATTTATGGCCGGCATCGGTAGGCCGGGGACATGCAAATCCGCTCACCTACGCGTCTCGACATATTGCCTGTCCCCGCGGCGGCTGTGCCGGTCATTGGGGGTTGACGGCCTCGCAGACATGCGGGCCAGAAGGAGAGAACGATGAAGAAGTCATTGAGCCGATGGCTCGTCTTGGGCGCCGCTACCGCCCTTGTGATGGCATTACCGGCAGCAGCCTCCGCCGCAAAGCCGAGCCTCAGCTGCCCTGCGGGAGCTTCGGCTTTTGAGCGTGTCGATGTGGACAGATGGTGGGATCGGTCGGTCGAAGGCTTCGCCGAAATGGGAATTGCCGTCTACGAAGCCGACGGTGTGACGTTCTCAGCCGAGTACGAAGCGTTCGCTATCGCCGCAGGATTCTCGTCTGCAGCCGAGACCGAGTTTTTCGTCAAGGTCGTCCAGTGGGCCGGTCTCGACCTCAACCAGAATGGGTATGTGTGCATGAAGGACCTCCCGAATACTCCAGGCATCCCGGCGTTCATCTTCAACGGCATCGATGACACAGCCTCTGTGCCCGGCTGAGCAAAGCCTCGGCAGATCCGTGCCGCGCCATGACAAGAGATCGGCGAGCTCGGAGACGGCAGCGGGAGCTCCTCGATCTCGAGCCTGAGGCTGGGCCGGCCGTTGGTCGGCGCCGGGTCGAGAGCCCTCCGCGTCGAGGTCGTTCGGTCTGCGCCTCCGATGTATCAGTAGGCTTCCGGCAGGCTCTTGTAGTCACGGGGTGGGACACGAGAGCGATCACGAGGACTTCGTCTTCGGCAACTGAGGGAGAGCTGCATGCTGCAACAAACGACCACCAACTTCGACCTTTCGCGTTTGATTCGGCGGGCCGTCTTGTTGACGTTTGCGTTGATCCATCTTGTGCTCGTTGCCAGGATATTGCTCGACCTCGGGGTCATCCCGGCGGATGCAGGTATTGGAGAGTTGATCGCCACCTGGAGCAACGTGCTCGCCGCCCCTGTACAGGGGGTCGGCAGTGGGCTCGATTCGCTGTTCGGCGGCGGCGGCTTCACGGCGATCGCCGGTGACGGATTCGATCCGGCGATTGTCGCGGCCCTCCTGGGGTGGACGGTCGTTCAGAACCTGGTGATGCGGGTCGTCCGCAAGTTCGACGAGATCTGAGCCAGCCTGAACGCGAGGTCGTGGAGCGTCGCGGCGTTCACAACTCCCGCTGGACCATCGAGGTCAATCCAACGACGGGCACCTTCCGAACAAGTCCACCCCGTGTGTCGGCAGCGCCGTTTGCCTCGAGCCGAGGCTAGAACTCTGGCGCTGACGGCGACAACCGACCGATGGTACGGGTGCTGGCCGGCTGGCAGTGGCCGAGCAGGGTTTCCAAATCCTCCAGGGCCTGGTCGATCTCGTGGCTTGCCGTCTCGTGGTGGCCTTCGATGACGAAGAGCGCCTCGACCGTTGTCGGGCCTGTGGCGCTCTGGGCACTTTGCCGCCAGCACCAGCGGCGAGCGCTTACCACGCCGTCCTCGTCTGCGAAGACCACCTCACCGGGTTCGGGGTTGAGCGCATCGCTGGATCCGAGGTCGGTGAACCGTTCCTCGCCCGTGGCGAACCGCACCGTGGTCGGGGCAGCAATAGTGGCCTGGTCGAACACGGCGACCGGCATGGCGTTGCGAATCGAGATCAGGTTGCCGATGTCGACGAGCGTGTTGATCGTTGGGATGTCGCCTTGTTTGGTCAAGCGGCGCAGCAGTGCCTCGGCGGCGGACCGGTATTGCGTCGGCTTGACGCCGAATTGGCTGAATGCGCGTCGCCACGCATTGATCGACGGTAAGTCGGCGAGCGCTATCCCGTCGAGGCGGACTTTGACGGTCTCCTGTTCGGCTAGGTATTCGTCAATGAGGGCCGGTTGGCTGGGCTCGTTGGCCAGCCCACTGGCATGAATCACCCCCGCCCGGATCGTGGGGAAGTGATCGATGATGGCCGGGTCATACCGGAACAGCTGCGACATCGAGTTCCACGCTAATGCACACGCAGCCTGCACTCTGGGCTGAGTCGCTGCGATACCCAGCTCGGTATGCTTACCGACTGCTACGGGGGAATATGAGCAATCAGCTGCGGACCACGGTTCTGATTCTTGCCGTCGTTGTGTCCGCATGCTCGTCCGCAACGCTCGAAAGCGCCGACCAATCCGAACGAGGCGTTGTGGCGACCACCACTGCGGAGGCCGTGGACGACGGAGTGCGATGCGAGGGACCGCCCACTGAAGTGCCGTGGACCGCGGAGGAGTCGGCGCAGACTGTCCTCCTTGCTGAAGGCAGCGACACAAGTCCGCGCGTCGAAGCGGTCAGGTATCCACATCCGGATTATGAAGGCAAACCGTGGTCGCATTGGGGCCAGGGTGTGGTGCTCGACGACGGCAGGTACCTCTCCGGCGTTGGTGACCATCGGGCTCCGGACGGGAATGCGTATCTCTTCGAGTACAACCCCGCCAGCCGGTTGTTGACGCGGATCGGCGATGTGCAGGCGATCGCTGGGCACGCACCGGGTGATTGGGGGTACGGCAAGATCCACGCCCAGATGGTCCGAGGCCCATGTGACAACGTCATGGTGACCACGTATTGGGGAAGCCGCCGTGGTATCGAGTTCACTGCCGGATATCAGGGTGACGTGCTGATCAGTATCGACCCGCAGCGTCTGACAATCGGCGCTCAGGGTGTGTTCTACCCCGAACACGGCGTCCCGTCTCTAGCTGCATCTCCCGACGGAACGCTTCTGTACGCGGAAGCGGTCGATCCGCTGGGCGATGATGCCGGAGCATTCGTCGTGCGTGAGGCCGCCGACGGTTCGACGGTCTTCGTCGACAGCGATCCATCCCACACTGGGTACCGGTCCATTGCGGTTGATGCCGAAGGAAGGGCCTACTACTCGATCGGCGGCGGCAGACTCGCCGTGTACGACCCACAGTCGAACACACAGTCAGTGCTTGATGCCGAGCTTCCGGGGAACTGGCTCCGTGCCGCCACCGGGCCCGATGCGGATGGCACCGTATACGGTGTTACGCGGGAGCCCGAAGTCTTCTTCGCCCTCAGTCCCGAGGGGATGGTGCGCAGCCTCGGCGCAGCGGTCGGGTACACAACATCGGTCGCTCTCTCCCCGGACGGGACGAAGCTGTACTCGGTTCCACGGGCGCACGGAGATTCTTGGAAGCACGGCGCGCCGCTCATTGCGGTCGATACCACGACGGGTATGCAGGAGATCGTCGTTGAGCTACAGCCACTCGCCGCGCAACACCTCGGGATGCGACTCGGTGGAACATACAGCGTCGCCATAGACAGCCAGGCGAGGACGATCTACCTGGGGATGAACGCCAGCGACACCAACGACGACGGCGGATTCGGAGAAGTCGTGCTGATCATCGTCACCCTCCCGTGAAGCGGACTTGCGCGCTCATCGCGGCTCTGTTGCTGGCCGGCGGATGTTCCGGCGACTCATCGGGCGTGATCGGGGAGGAAGAGGAGACAGCGTCGTCGACGCCTGCTGTGACAGGTGACGGTGAGAACAAGGACGTGCTGGCCGCAGTGACCTGCTGGCAGGCAGATCCAGCGGATGGTTCCGGTGACATCTCGTTCTCGGATGTGACCGCAGCTTCCGGGCTGATCGAGCCGCTAACCGGGATGTTTGCGCACGCCGCCGCTTGGGGTGACATCAACGGTGATCTGCTCCCCGATCTCGTGGTGGGAACATTCGCAGATCGACCGACAGAGCGTTACCAGCATCGCGGTGCGATCCAACCCGCTCCCGATCGGCTGCTCGTGCAGAGTGATGGAGCTTTCGCCACATTGGAAGACTTCCCTCAGTCATACGGGCGCTCCTCCGGGGCGGCGTTCGTCGATCTCGACAACGACGGCGATCTCGACCTCGTCCTGGCGCACAACGTCAAGAGTGGCCAGGGCCTCGCGACGACCACCGTCTACGAGAACGTCGATGGATCTTTCCGATCTGTCGACAGCGGAATTGCCGCGGACCTCGGAGGGAGATCGATAGGGGTCCTGGATTACGATTCTGACGGGTTGCTGGACCTTTTCATCGCCGAGGACCGCTATCGGGGTGGTCACAGCCGGCTCTATCGAAACGCCGGTCAATTGCAGTTCATCGATGTCACTGCCGCCGCCGGGTTGCCTGATGCTCTGGCCGGCCTTGGCGTAGCCACTGCGGACGTCGATGGCGATAACGACGTAGATATCTTCATTGCCGGCGACAACCGGCTCTTCCTCGATGTGGGAGACGGCTTCGAAGAAGCGGCCCCTGGTGTCTTCCGGTGGCCGCCGATCGGCAATGAGGACGACCCAGCCGGCGCCGCATTTGGAGATGTCGACCGCGACGGTCGCATGGACTTGGTGATCGGGCAACACTTCAATAGCACCGTCGACGACGGTGTCCCGGCTCCGGTGCGGCTCTTCTTGAACCGCACCGAACCGAGAGGCGTGATCGCCTTCGATGAAATCACGGATGTAGCCGGACTTGTTCCCTTGCCGACAAAGGCACCCCATGTTGAGATAGTCGACCTTGACAACGATGGCTGGCCCGACATCGTCACTTCTGCATCGTCCACAGCTGGGACACGGCCGGCGGTGTTCCGGGGTCTCGGTATCGAGGAGGGGTTGCCTCGCTTCGCTCCTCCCGAGGGCCTCGGCGATGCCCAGTACTGGGTGGCTGCACCGGCCGCCGACGTCGATCTGGACGGAAGGCTCGATCTGCTGCTCGTGGAGTTCGAACCCTCCCTCCCTTCCTACCTCCTGCGCAACGAGACCGCTTCGGGAAACTGGCTCGAAGTCTCGATCGGCGCCGAAGCTGGGGGTGGGATCGGCGCTCAGGTGTTCGTGCATGCCTCAGCCGGGTCGTCTTCGGCTCCCAACACGTTGATCGGAGCCGCCGGTATCACGGCATCTCGCGGATACTCGGCCGGTGTTCAGGCGATCGCCCACATCGGGCTCGGCGAGGTCGACATAGTGGATGTCGTCGTGCGCCTCCCTTCAGGGCGCGAGCTTTCAATGGATAATGTCGTTGCGAATAGACACATCCGGCTGCCTGGGGGATGTAGCTAGCGACGCTCCCACGGGTGCGATCACCTTCGGTGTCTCGTTCACCGAGCAGGTGGCGGTGGCCAGGTCCGTCGGCAATCAGCCGGACAGGTGCCCTGTGAACCAGGCGGCGGCTAACTCGGCCACGTGTTCGAGGGTTCCCGGCTCTTCGAACAAGTGGGTGGCGTCCGGGACGATGGCGAGCTCGTGAGGGCAAGTGAGCGAGGCCATGGCCTTGCGGTTCAGCTCGATGACTTGGTGATCGAGGCTACCGACGATGAGCAGGGTGGGCGCCCGCACCAGATCTAGGCGGGGGCCGGCGAGATCGGGGCGGCCACCTCGGGACACCACCGCCGCCACGTTGTGATCGGTCGCCGCCCACAGGGCGGCTCCTGCGCCTGTGCTGGCTCCGAAGTACCCAAGCCCTCGCCCGGGTGCCTCCGTTTCGATCCAAGTGGTGGCGTGGCCGAGACGCGCTGCCAGGAGCGGGATGTCGAAGACCCGAGCGCGGTCGGCGGCCTCTTCCGGCGTCAGCAGGTCGAAAAGGAGCGTTCCCAGTCCCGTAGCGTTGAGGGCTACGGCCACCTGGCGGTTGCGAGGGCTGAGCCGGCTGCTCCCGCTGCCGTGGGCGAACAGCACGAGCCCCATGGCGTCGGCGGGAATGGTGAGGGTTCCCGTCAGGCTCAGGTGGCCGGCCGGGATCGTCACCTCGCGGCTGGGTGCGGCGCTATCCACGCACCCATCATCCCGCGGAACGGGGCCGAGTCAAGGTCGCCGACGGCTTCGACTCTGTCGCGTGCAGCGACGACGGCGAACAAAGTCAAGTGCCGGCCTCCACGGTGACATACTCCCGGCGTGACTCCGGTGCGCCGTGCCCTCATCGTCCTTCTTGCCGTGGCCTCCGGCCTTGTAGTGGCGAACTTTGCCCCCGGCCCGTGGGAAGCGGGCGCCGGCCGTCTCGAAATCACTGTCGCGGACAATGTGGTCGTCGACGAAACCGTCACGATCGGGGACACCGACGAGGTTGACATAGCCAGGCCCGGTGCGACTGTCGTCCTGCCGTCCGGAGTGCCTCGCGACGGCAGGGTCGAGGTGGTATTCACCACGGAGGCAGCGACCTTGGGCGACGTGGCGGTGACGCTCGTGCTCGCCGACGGCACGCGGGAGTCGGTGCCCGTCCTCAGCCAGGACGGCAGCACCTTCCGAGCGGCGCGCCGCGCCCCTGTCGATGTCGGCATCGTGCTCGGGCTACTCGCTGCAGTCATCGTCCTATGGGTGTCCGAGGTTGTGCCCATTTTCGTTACGGCTCTTGGGATTCCTGTCGTCCTGACCTTCGCCGGCGTGGCTGCGGCCGGCGACGCCCTAGCGCCGTTCTTCGATCCGATCATCGTGTTGTTCTTTGCCGGTTTTCTCATGGCAGAAGCGATGCGCCGCGTGGATCTCGATCGGCTCGCAGCAGTGACCGTCGTCGCTCGACTCGGGCGAACTCCCGGCCGGTTGTTCGCCGCCATGCTCGGTATCACCGCCTTCATGTCCATGTGGATGTCCAACACTGCGGCAGTCGCCGTCCTGCTCCCGATTGCGCTGGCCATCACCGCGCCGTTGGAACATCAGGGCTACCGCAAGATGATGGTGCTCGGCATTGCATATGCCGCGACCCTCGGCGGCGTTGGCAGCGCCATCGGTACGCCGGCCAACCTGCTGGCCATCGAGTTCCTCGATTCGGTAACCGGCCGCGAAATCAGTTTCGCCGGCTGGTTCCGCTTCGGCGTCCCAATGGTCGTGCTGTTCTTGCCCGTCATCGGGCTGTATTTGTGGCGGGTCAGCGGCGTGCAGGTAGATCGGACCCGATTTGCCCAGACGAGGCAACGGGCGCAGGCCGAAGCCGCTGCCACTGTTGGGCTGGGGCGCCGCCAGTGGGCTGTGCTCGCAGTGTTTGCCGCAGTGTTCGCCGGATGGCTCAGCCAACAGTGGCACGGGCAATCGCCTGGCATAGTGGCCCTGGCCGGGGCCGTAGTCCTGTTTGCCGTCGGGTTGATCGAGCCGTCCGACCTGGCGCGCATTTCATGGCCGACTCTGCTCACGTTCGGCGGGGGCCTGGCGCTCGGCAGCTTCATGGTTGCCACCGGTACGTCCGACTGGGTCGTGGCGCGCCTCGGAGTCCTGGCAGCTTGGCCCGCCTGGTTGGCGATCTTGGCCGTGGCGCTCGTGGCATTGACGCTGACGACTGTTGCCTCCAACACCGGATCGGCGGCGACGCTGATCCCGCTGGCGATTCCGCTCGCCGGCGTCATCGGTGTGGCACCCGCCCTACTCGTGGTCGTCGTGGCGATCGCCTCTTCGATCGACTTCGCTCTGGTGATCGGCACGCCGCCGACCATGCTTGCTTACAGCACCGATCTCTTCACAGTGCGCGAGATCCTGCGCAAGGGCTCGATCCTCGATCTGGTCGGCATCGCCATTCTCGTGGGCGCGGTCGTTCCGTTGTGGCAGCTACTGGGGCTCATCTAGGACTTCGGGCGGTTGGCCATGACGGCTCGTGCGGAAGCGCGATTGGACGAAGGAACCGTGTCTGCCCGGGCAACCCGACGGGCGCAGGAATCGGGCGCCGCGACCGCCCGTCGCAACTCAGAACCCGGCCGGCCGAACATCCTCGAGGGCCTGCCTCGCCATCGCAGCGGAGGCGTTTTGGAACTCGTCCCGCTTGTCAGGCTCGCTGTACACCAGGTCGCCACACATCTCGAACCCTCCCATGAGGCCTTTGACAGGCGAGTGGGTGAGGCGCCGGTCCCGAGCAAACACATGGACCACGGGCGCAGTGGCCGGGCCGGCGACCAGCACGTTGACCCGATGGTTGTCCGGGTCCTCGCCCTGCCATGCATCGATGGCGGCCAACGCCGCCGTGGTGTCATCTTGTGTGACGGTGAAACGGCGTAGCGCCATGGGGTACGTGGGCTCCGCGCCTGCGGCCAGCCCCTCAACCGGAAGCTGTTCCGACGTGATCTGGAAATGGAGATGCCACGGAATCGTTGCCCCGGCTTCGGCGGCGTTGTAGATGACGCGGAACTCGCCTCCGGTACGTTGATGGAGCTCGACCATGGCAGCCAGCACAGCGGGAGAGAATGCCTGGTCGACGTGCTCGGCGGACATCACTGTGTAGTGATTCAGCTCGATCCAGGCGAAGTTCGCCCCGGCCAGGTAGTCGCGGCCCGCCAGCCGCAGTGGAACCAGTTCCTCCAGAGGATGGCATTCGGCGATGTTCTCTGAACACAAGAAACAGTGCCGGCCGGACGGATCGCGCTTATCGCGGAACAGCCTTTCCTCGTCACGGTCAGGATTGAGGATCCCGCGCTCCTCCAGCGCAGCAGTATCGATGCGGAGTTCCCGATGCGGCATCCAGCGGAACCGGAACACGACCCCTGAGATGTCGTCGCGAACTGCCCTTTCTTCGACGCCGGCCTCATCCGGTGGTGCGAGCAGGAAGCCAACGTCGGCCTGGTGCTGCCAGGTCGCGGTCAGCAGCTCGGCAAGCTCGGTGCCGTCGCTCATTGGCGTTGCGGCGTCAGGCGGAGGTCGTCGAGCAAATCGCGGGTTCGTCGCTCCCAGGTGAAGTACGGCACCGTGATCTCGAGAGCCCTTTGCCCCATTGCGATGCGCCGCTCGTCGTCCCTAAGCAACATCTCGAGGGCGGAGGCGAATCCGGCAACGTCGTCGGCCGGAACCACCACGCCGCCTTCACCGACGAGCAAATCGCGGACGCCATCACCATCCGAGAACTGCACCTGGTCCGGTTCGTCGCCGAGGAGGTACTCGACCGCAAACGGAACCAGGTCGGACGAGACCACCGGCTTGGCGGTGGCGGCAGCTTCCTGGGCGCTCATCCCGAACCCCTCCATGACCGAAGGGGTGCAATACACGGTGGTGATCGCGTAGAGGCATGGCAGCTGTTCCCAGACCGAGCCGATCGGAATCACATCCTCTTCGAGCTCGAGTTCGTGGATCAACGACATGGCTTCGTCGTAGGCCACTCCCGCCGTTTCGTCCAGGGCGACGACCAGGGCGAGGCCATCGATTCTCTCCCGTGTCCGGGCGAAGGCGCGGATTAGAACGTCCTTGCGTTTGGTGGCGTCGGTTCTGCTGATCTCGGTGACGATGCGACGTTGCCGCAGCTCATCTGCGGTGTGCAGCGAGCGCGCCGCCAGGAAATCCCATATGGCGTCGCAGTCAGCGTCGTTGCGGGGCCGGTATCGGGATTCGTCGACGCATGGCGGGAGGAAGTATTTCGGAGAATGGCCGTAGGAGTCCACGAAGGTGTCGCGAATGCTGCTGGAGGTGGCGACGGCACCGTCGAGGCTGGAGAGCAGGTCCTGTTCGAGTGCGATGCGTTCATCGATCCGCAGGTCTGCCCAGGTGGAAGGGTCCATGTTCTTCTTCTTCAACGCGCCCAGCGAGTGCGGAATCCACACGTGGGGCACCCTCCGGGCGGCGCGTTCGTTGAACCCAGCTCCGAGCATCGCGGCATCCCAGTAGTGGGAGATGATCAAGTCTGCATCGTCATCGTCTGCCGCCAACTGGGTTTGCAGGTTGGCAACCAGCGGCGGGATCTGGTCGGCCATGTCCTCTTTGCGGACAAACTCGGGGGTGCCGTCTTCGAGGTACATGATGCGAGCATGGCCGCTCGGGTGATAGTGAACACCCGTCTGCGGCAGTCCGGTGACCGGATGGGAGTACCCGCCCCGGTTGACGATCGTGACCCGGTAGCCCTGGGCAACAAGCGATTCGGTGAACTGGTTGACGAAGACGTTCTGCCCTCCCGTGTCTGGCATTCCGGGGACGACGTTCCACTCGTGCACGCCGTGGTTGGTGATCATCAGCACGTGGGTCCGGCCCTTGTCACCAAAAACTGGCTCGTCGCTCACACGATCTCCTTCCTGGATAGCACCTGTTCCACGACTACATCGGACGGGCCGGCAGCCAGCCGTAGTGTTCCAGACCCTCGCGGATCCCAGCGGCATATTCGGCGGTGGCGTGGTAGATCTGCGGCTCCCGGACTCGGCTCAGCTCTTCGGACGCGTTGCCTACCGCGATAGAGCGGAATCCGAGATCGGCTCGCATCATGTCGATGTCGTTGCCGGTGTCGCCGGCAGTGATGACGTCAATGGGGTCGACTCCGAGCGCGGCTGCCAGCCAGCTCACGGCACTTCCCTTACCCGAGCGGTGCGGCAGCAGATCGAGAAACTTGCCTGCCGAGTAGACGACTTTGGCGGCGAGCTCGCGGGTGGCGAGTTCGTCGTGGATCCGGGCTAGAGCGGACTCCGCATCCTGCTCCAGGTAGTAGCTGCTCTTGAAAGGTGACTGCCACTCAGGCGGCTGCTTCGTCACCGTCGGGATGTCGCCGAGAATCTCTTCGACCGCGCTCTTGTTCCACGCATCGGTGATGTGTTCGCTCCACGAGGCGTCCAGCTCGTACCTCGAGTCGTCGCGCACCCAGATTTCGGTGCCGACCATACAGACGCACGCCTGCGCCCGCCGCGCCAGTTGCGCCTCTCTATAGAAACCCTCGATAGAAGGAAGGTGCCGGCCCGTCGAGAAGGCGACGATGATGCCGGCGTCTTCGAGGTCGGCCCACAGCTCCTTCATCGCGGTGTCATCCCCGATGAAGGTGCCGTCGAGATCTGTCGCCAACAGCCGCCGCAGCATCGATCCTCCGTCTGCTTGCCGAGCAGGCAGGATGGTCGATTTGCGTCGATATCCCAACAGCTCGGGGGGTTCTTGGTCGAAGCAGTCGGGTGGGCCATGCTGGGGCGGATCACTGGAGGACCTCGAAGATGACAACACCGGCAGCGATGCCCAGCTCGCCGCAGAGCCTGCTTGCTCTAGACCTCGAGGCGTTGGGACTACCGACAAGCGATGGCTGGCACCGGCTCGGTGACCGGCTGGCCGGCGTGAGGTTGGGTACGGTGCTCGTCTACATCGGAGGGTCGTCCTTTGATGGCCTTCCCGAACCGGACTACGTCGTCGATTTGGGTACCGAGTCGATCACACGAATGCCGGCGAACGAACTGGTCGAAGCCTGGCCGCCCCCGACGGCACCGGCGGACATCGCCGGAGCCGTCAACCATCTGGCCGATGCGCTCCTCGTCCCCTCGTCGGAGGCGTACTGCCTTGTAGGAGCCGACCGATTGGTTTCCGGCGATGCGCAACGACTGTTTGATGTGCAGCGGCTGATAGTCATTGGCGGCGACGAGGCTCCTGCACAAGGCAGCTGGGTTGCGGAGGCCGACGAGGACGCGGTTATCGCCGCTCTGGAAGAGAGTCAGCTCCTGGGGCGGCCGGCGGCAACGGCAACCGACATCTGCGACGACGGATTCGCAGCTGCGCTCGATTCTCTGCGGCGAAATGTCACCGAGATGGGGTTCACCGCGGCCTCGCTCACCGACAATCCGCTCGGACTGCACGATGCCAATTATGCCGCCGTCTGGGCGCGCGACGGCGTCATCACGGGGTTGTGGACGCTGTGTCTCAACGATCCCGACCTCATCACTGCCTTCGAGCGAACCCTGCGGTTGCTCGCCAAACATCAGGCACCGGCCGGCCAGATTCCTTCCAACGTGCGGCTCAAAGGCGAACAGCCGGACTACTCCGGGATTGGCGGTATCGGCAGCATCGATTCGGTGATCTGGTTCGTCATCGGTGCCGCCCGTCTCGCCTTCCATACCGGGGATCGAGAGTTCGCAGAGGAGATTCTCGAGCCGCTCGAGAAGGCAATGGCGTGGCTGGCGGCCCACGATGCCAACAACGACGCGCTTCTCGAGATCCCTGAATCGTCCGACTGGATGGACATCTTTCCACGGTCATACAACGTGCTCTACGACGAAGTGTTGTGGTGGCAGGCATGCCTCGACACTGCCGCCCTGCTGGACGCTCTCGGCCATGACGGGTCGGGCTGGCGAGCACAGGGTGACCGGATACGCAGCGAGATCCTGCGCCAGTTCTGGCCCACCGGGGAACAGCTCATGGACATTGCCGGTTCACAAGGTGGCCGCTTCTCGGTGGGTGAGGCTTACTACCTGCTCTCTCAGATCACGCCATTCGATTACGGCTGGCGCTGCGACGTATACGCGAATCTCCTCGCAGCTCTGGCGGGCCTGCTCGATGAACACAAGCTCGACCGGCTCTTCACTTTCTTGTGGGGCGTCGGAGTCAATAGCCCGTTCCCGGTGACCTGCCTATATCCGCCAATCGCTTCCGGTGCCGAAGACTGGAAGGACTACTTCCTCGTCAACTTCCTCAACCTGCCGGGCCACTATCACAACGGCGGGATCTGGCCCTTCATCGGGGGGCTCTGGGTCCGCTTCCTCGCCGCGGTTGACCGGGTCGAACTGGCCCACCGGGAGCTGACGATTCTCGCCGAGTCGTGCCGACAGGGTCTCCACGGGGAGTGGGAATTCAACGAATGGCTCCACGGGCAAACTGGTCGACCGATGGGCAAGGCCCACCAGGCATGGAGCGCCGCGTCGTATGTTCACGCCTATTTGACGCTGCACGGCGACGCCAATCCAAAGGTCTTCCCTCCGCTCGACCCGGCCGAATTCGGCTCGGGATACTAAGCAGGGAGCTCGGTCAGGTCCCGCTCGTGGATGCCGCGGGCACGGTCGAGGACTACGAGCGTGCGCCGGGCGATACCACGCCAGCCGAACATGCGGCGAGCGAACCGGGCCCCGGCGATGGACAGTCGCTTGTGGAGAGCCGGGTAGCGCAGTGCCATCGACAGCATCACTGCGTACTCCCTGGGTCGCTTCGGGTCGGCGAACAAAGCGTGGGAACCGAAGTCGAACATCTCTTCAAGGCCGCCGTGAACCGTCACTACGCACGGCGTTCCGCATGCCATAGCCTCGACGGCGGTCATACCGAAGGGTTCGTAGCGAGAGGGAAGGGCGAAGACCGGGGCGGCGCGGTAGTAGTCGGCCATTTCGTCGTCCGCCACATGGCCGAGCCAATTGACGTGCTCAGCGACGCCCAGTTCGGCGGCCAATGCCGACCACTTCTCGATCTTGCGCTCGTCCGCCTTGGAGTTGGCGCCCACTGCGAGCTGGAGGCGGGCGTCGGGCACCATCTCCCGCAGTTCGGGCAGAGCGCGGATCAACAGATCGTATCCCTTGTTCGCTGCCGCCCGGCCAACCGTGTACACGTCATGTTTGCGGAACTTGAATCTGCGGCGCAGGGCACTCGCCTGATTGGTCGTCACCGGCGTGTACCTGCCCTCTGCGATGCCGGGCGGGATCATCGCCACGTGTTCGGCCGGCACGTCGTATTCCTGATTCAGGATCTCGACCTGTTGGTTGGTGGTGGCGATGATGTAGTCGCACCTGCGATAGGTGAGAAACTCTTTGCGGATCCGCTCCTCGAAGCGGTAGTTCGACTCGACCTGTTGGGGGTCACCCTGCATGTCCTGCCGCTTCCAGGTGCCCAACGAATGCGGCGTGTGGACGTGGGCGACGTTCATCTCTTCGGCGATCTTCTGTCCTGCATAGCCGGCATCCCAGTAGTGGGAGTTGATCACTTCGTAGGGGAATCGCCTGTCTGGGAACATTTCGCAGAAGCGGAGCACGAACTCGTCGAGATAGTCGTGCATGTCTTCTTTGCGGATGAAATCAGGGCCTCCGAAGGGAATCCGCCAGACACGAAGATCCTGTCCCATATCGTCGAATTCTGGTTGATTCTCGAACCGGCGGGTGACGATGTCGATGGCGTAACCCAACGCCCGAAACTGCTTGGCGAGTTCGAGTACAAAGACCACTTGGCCGCCGGTATCGGGGAGGCCGAGCTCTGGTTCGGCGGCTACATGCCCGTGGAGGGACAGCATGAGGATTCGGGGCAACGGCCCAGGGCTTGTCGCCGACATGGTTGTCATATGTAACTCCTGGCCGCGCTCAGACCGCGGCGATTGTTGTTGGCCCGGGGGTTAGATCGTGGACGGGCGAGGTCACCGAGGTTGCGCAACCGTTGGCAGCGTCGGCGCATTCAGTCGCCGATCGGCTCGATGCGATCCGCCGCACCATGCGGAATCCGTCGATCAGGTCCCCAGTCGTGGTCGTCCGTTCCCGACAGACACCATAACGGACGTGTGGCCTAGTTCAATTGGGGGACGCACGAGGCGGGGTTGCCGACTCGTCGAGCCGGCGTCGACGGTTTCCTGTTCGGCGAGGTCCGCGCGTCAATCCACCGTCACATGCGGGACGTCGATCACCAGGCGCAGCGGGTTTGTCATCCAGGTCACGCTGAACGTCGTTACCGCATCCACGCCGATCACCCATTGGATTCCTTCACATTCGCCGGCCAGCACCGCCTCCGTGATGTTGACGGTGTCGGCGGCCAGTCGATTCTCCCCTGTGTAGATGACCCGTGGCGGGTCGACGTTCCAGTCCGTACCGGTTGCCGGCCGCAGCTCGACCATGATGAACGCATCACCGTCGACCGGGATCAGATCCGTTGCGTCGCAGCCCCCAAAGGGGCCGGTCGCGTAGTGGATCATGTAGTTGGGCCTGCCGGGCTCGGGGTAGTCGTCTCCGGGTTGGTACCCGCCGCGGAACTGGATCACAAAGCGATCGAACGTGTCGTGGCCCGCCAGGCGAGAGTCGGCCATCCAGCCGAAACCGGTGCCCTTGCCGTCGATCATCTGCGTGGGGATCTCAGCCTTGGTGACATCGCCGTGGCCGACGTCGATGACCAGCCGCGCCGGGCTAGCCAACTCGATGACTCGGAAGGGAACCCGATCCGCCAGCCCGACGATCCACTCCATGTCCGACTCGAAGTCTGTGACGAAGACGGCCTCTGTGTAGTTGTCCGTAGTGGCAGTGACTCGCCATGGGCCCTCGTAGGACAGGACGATGTCTTCACCGGCGGACTCCTCCCAGTCGACCGTGGAGGCTCCATGGAGGTTCACGGCGAGGAAGGCATTCCCGCACACGCCGACCATGTTGCCTGGGATGTCGATGAACGGCGGATGGGCATATGCGATGTCGTACGCGGGCACGTGCTCTTCGAATTCGAGAACGAACCGGTCGTAGTTGACATGCTGGGCCATCCGGGTCTCTTCCAGCTGGCCGAAACCGCTACCAGGCCCGCTCACCGGCTTGGTCGAGCCGACGAAGGGAGGCGGCGGCAGCAGCGTCGTTGTTGTCGTTGTGGTGGTGGTGGTCGTAGTCGTGGTCGTGGTTGGCGGGGTCGTGGTCGTCGTAGCTGGAGGGCTCGTCGTAGTCGGTGCCGTGGACGATGTTGTCGGTGGCGCCACTGTGGTCGCAGGCGGGCCCGTAGTAGGTGCCGCAGTGGTCGGGGCCGAGGTCGACGCCACCGGAGAGCTCGTGGTGGGCTCCTGGTCGGCCGACCCGCATGCCGTGACCAACAGCAGGCACGCCAATACTGCAACTATCCGGTGGTGGTGGAGAACACTTGCGATACCCATCGCTTCGCCTCCTACTCTGCGCGCCGCAGGCCGGAGGTCTGCTGACAACATCATCCTCCAGGAGCGTCAACACCAGTAGAGGATTCCGGCCCATCCCCGCGACTCGCTACCCGGCATGGGGCCAGACAGTGCATTGGGGTAGCTGTTGCTCCGATCAACCTCAGGGGAGTGGTCGAGGTAGGGCGTCACGCCTCCGACGCATTGATGCGTCTGCGGTCACTCCCAGCTGAGGCCAGATGCTGTCTTAGTCATCTTCATTCCCAGCTGAGTCCCATGGTTGGGGGAGTCATGGTCAGTCCCATGAGCCACCCAGCCATCCGTTGGAGCTCCACGAAGCTCCACTCCACGAGGCACCGCTCCACGATGCTCCAGACCACGAGGCGCCATTCCATGTGTTGGCCGACCACGAAGCGCCGGACCAGGAAGCTCCTGACCACGATGCGCCGCTCCACGATGCGCCGCTCCACGATGCTCCTGACCACGATGCGCCGCTCCACGATGCGCCGGTCCACGTCGAGCTGTTCCACTCGCCGCCTGACCAGGATGCGCCGCTCCACGATGCTCCAGACCAGGAGGCGCCGTTCCAATACTGTCCAAAGATGTCTTGCTCACCGATGAGGACCACACCGTCCATTGCCACGTGCATCGAGCCGCGAGCTGCCTCTAGTGAGCCGAGGCCGGTTGCCGGGTCGTGTGTCTGCAGAGCGGCGAGTGCGGATGGCGTTGACGCATTCGCAGCCGCGTCCAGATCGATTAACCCGGCGCCATGGCACTCGTCGGCGATCCACCACACTGTGTCCGTGGTGTCGACGAGGATCTTCTTGACCTGGTCCGGGGTCAGGTCGGGCCGCTGGCTGATGAGTAGCGCGGCTGCGCCGGAGACCATGGCGGCTGCCTGAGACGTGCCGCTGCCCTTGAAGTAGCGGTCGTCGACCCTTGCGTTCGGGAAGTCCAGGTCCGCTGATGAGCCGGGGGCCCGCAGGCTGACAATCGACTTGCCTGGTGCGAGAACATCCACGTGGCGGGTCGCTGTTCCGCAGCTCGAGAATCCTGGTAGCCAATCGTCGCGGGTGCGGCTTGTCCCGTTGGCGTCGAGAGCTCCGACAGCGATGACGAAAGGATTCGTCGCCGGGTTGCGCAGCCGGGAATCGTTGCCGTCGTTACCGGCAGCGACTACGACGACGATGCCATGCTTCCAAGCCACCTCAGCGGCGTATGCCAGCGGGTCGAGCCTGTAGCCCTGAGTCGAATCGGTGCCGAACGACAGATTGAGCACCCGGATGTTGAGCCCGTTGTCGTTGCGGTGTTGCACGACCCAATCAATGGCGGCGATGACCTGCGAGACATCGGTGTTGCCGTTGGCGTCGGCCACCTTGATTGATACCACGCGGGCCTCGGGAGCCACGCCGAGGAATCCCCTCTTGACAGAATGGGTAGTGATATTCGAGGCGTGTCCGTCATTGCCGGCCATGATTCCGGCGAGGTGCGTGCCGTGTCCGTACGTGTCCAGATACATCAGGTTGTCCGCTTGTGACTCGAAGGACAGGTCGGGCCCGTTGACGATCTTTCCTGCGACGGTGAGGCCTTCAACAGGCACGACTCCGGAGTCGATCAATGCAATGTCGATACCTTGCCCGTGGGAGCCGTCGTTCCAGAACTTGTCCGCCTCGAGCACGTCGTTGGTGATGCGATCCATTGTGTTGCGGGTGTGGCCGGGCGTAGTGTCCCAGTCGAGGAGTTGGACGGCGGCGTTCGGCGTGACAGCCACAACGCTGGGGAGAGCTTCGAGATCGGCGACGGCCGTGGCGGGAAGCGAAGCTTCGAACGAGTCGATAATGGCGAGTTGATTGCCGATCGAGCCCCCGTGATGGGTGACATAGTTCTCGGCTTCATTGGCCGCGTCTGCTGTCTCGCGCACGATCACCGACACGGTGCTGGTGTCAGACGATGCTGTGACCGGCGCCGCAACCAGGGCGGTAGCGGCGGTGAGGAATGCTGCGAAGGAAACAGCCCAGCGGGCTCGCTTCGTTGTGGTCATTGTCATCCGTCTCCGCTATGCCGTATTGATTTACATATCGACAGCGCCGCCGTGCTCGCGGAGGATGGTTCTCGGGACGCACCGTCTGACTAGACATCTAGACCGGGTTCGTGTCGACGTACCGCTCGAGCAAGATGTCCGTCCAGCCGCCGATTACGACTGAGACGTTTGCCTCCATGAGGTGTTCTGTAGGGCGTGTCCTAATATTGCGAACGTTCGTGGGGCTGGAGGGATGGATGATTCGATACGCGGCCGCAGTCGTAGTCGCTCTGGCGATGGTTGCGACAGTGCCGCCGCCAAACGCCGCAGCAACTTTTCCGGGCAGCAACGGCGAGATCGCGCTGAACCGTTGGACCAAGGGACAGACCGACATCTGGACAGTCGACCGGGTGACCGGTCAGACCTCCCGGCTGACACGAAGCAGGAATTTCAACGAGGTAACGCCGGATTGGAGCGCCGACGGGACCCGAATCGCATTTTCCCGTTGCGCAGTAGCCGAACCGACGCAGTGCGAATTGTGGGTGATGAACGTCGATAGCGGCGACAAGCGGCAGCTCACCTTTACCGACAAGATGGAGGAGGGGTCGCCGACGTGGGCTCCCGACGGAACTGAGATTGCCTACACGTTGCGCAATAAGGACTCGCAGAGTATCTGGGTGATAACGGCCGACGGACGGTCCAAACGACGTCTCACCAAGAAGCGTTTTGACTCGTTTCCAGAGTGGTCGCCGGATGGATCTCGGATCGCCTACTCGAGCCGGCACAAGCTCATCGAGGACATCTGGCTTGTCGACGTCGATGGCAGTGATGCCACGCAGCTCACTTTCGGCCGAAGGGATGCCGAGCACCCGGATTGGTCTCCTGACGGTGAGTCCATCTTGTTCAGCCGCGGCGGCGACATCTGGGCGGCCGAGGTTGAAGACGACGACCGCGCCGAGCGGATCACTCGAACCAATCGACGATGGGAGTTCGCTCCGACGTACTCACCAGATGGCTCCGAGGTCGCTTACACCGCCTTGATGCGAAACGGCGAAATCGCCATCTGGGTAATGGCGGCAGACGGTTCCGACCGCACCCGACTGACTCGGGCCTCGCGTGACTTCTTCCCCGATTGGCGGGCCGACTAACGCGCCACGGCGTGATGAAGCGCGACGATGACATCTGCGGTGCCGGAGATGGCGACTCGGGCTACACCTCGTGCGAGACACTTGTTGGAATCGAGCGAGGCCCGTTCTGACGGCGCTCTCGCTGGCGGTATGGCCTGCCGCTTCAGGCCGACGCTGGGCGATAACCTCACGCCATGGTCGAAGAAGGCACTCCGCTGGTTCGCAAATTCGGCCGGTTGCCGGATTCGTCGGCCCGATGGGCCTGGAAATCAATGCGGAGCCATCGACAAAAAGGCATGCCGTTCGGCCCCCTCGTCCGTTCCTGGGCAGTAGCGTTACTCCATGGTGCCGACCCTGTTTCGATTTGGAGGCTGGAGCGTACCGACGCACGAGTTCTTCATCGGCCTGGGCCTGGTTGCCGCGCTGATCGTCTTCTACATCCGGGCTCGCGCCCGCAACCAACTCGATGACAGGGTCCGGTGGGTGGCGGTAGGTGCTCTCATCGGCGGCGGGGTCTTTGCCAGGGCGGCCGCCATCTGGCAATTCACGCTGACCGGTAGCTCGTTTGTAGATGTGTGGCTCTACGGCGGCCGCAGCGTGCTCGGCGGCCTGGCGGGGGCATACGCCGGGGCCGTCGTCACCAAGCGCATCGTCGGCTACAGGCACAGCACCGGCGAGTTGTTCGCCCCTGCGGTGGCGCTCGGCATGGCCATAGGCCGTATTGGATGTTTCCTCACCGAGCAGATCGGCACGACGACCAGGATGCCGTGGGGGATCACCCTCTCTCCAGAGCTGGCCGCGACCGTTCCCAACTGTCCGCAATGCATGGTCGGGGCTCCGCTACACCCTTCATTCCTGTACGAAATCCTCTTCCATGCCGCGGCCTTCGGCCTGCTGTGGGCAACGCGCGATCGGCTGCCGGATGGTCAGTCGTTCAAGCTGTATTTGCTCGGCTACGGGATCTTCAGGTTGCTCGTGGAGTTCGTTAGGGGCAATCCCGAGTTGGCGTTCGGGCTGTCCGGTTCCCAAGTGTTCCTGGTTGTGACGTTGCCGCTGCTGGCGTGGGCGGTCGCCAGGGGTGCCCGCCGGCCAAGACTCGAGGAGGTCACCGCATGACTGATGCTCCACCGCCACAGATGCCTCCGCCCAACATGCCTCCACCGCAGCCGCCCCCCAAGGAGCCGGGTTTCCTGGTGTGCGGGCTGATGGTCTTCGGCGGGCTCATTGCGCTTAGTTTCGTCGCCGGCACGCTGGCGAGTCTTGCCGGAGCGGCTGCGTCGGCCAGCAGTGGGGCTGTCTTCCTGGCTGGGATCGTGGTTGCCATCTACTTCTCTGTTCGTGATCCTCGTTTCAGGCGCTGCTTTCTGCGGGGCCTCGCCGTGACTGCAGCAGCAGTGGCCGTGCTCGCCGGGGTGTGTTTCGCCATGCTCAGCTCGATGTACAACTGATGACAATCTCGACCGAAACCCCACTTGGCATGCCGCTGCGGCGCGATCGTGTGTTGCGCTACGTCACCGCGTTCTGCCCGATGTGTCACGACGAAGCGCCGGACCGGCCGCTCGACCAGGTGCGCCGACTGTCCGGGTACCTGGCAGAGCTCGAAGGAGAAGTGTGGCTGGTACGGGGGTGTCCGGACCACGGCAAGGTTGTCACCCTGTACGACGAGGATGCCGATATCCTGCGGTATCTGGAGGAGTGGACGGCTCCCACCAAGGTGCATGCCCCCGACTCGTTCGGGAACTACGACCCGGTGCCGGCGGCGTACCTCCGCGGGCTCGGCGAAATGCAGACTCAGCACACCTGCATCCTGCTGGAGGACATCACCCAGGTGTGCAATCTGCGCTGCCCGACGTGTTTCGCCGATTCGTCTCCGGATATGGCGGGTGTGGTGCCGATGGCGGAAGTTCTCGCCAACGTCGACCAGCGGCTGGCACGGGAGAACGGCAGGCTCGACGTCGTCATGCTCAGCGGGGGGGAGCCGACACTGCACCCACAGTTCATCGAGCTGCTCGACGAACTGTGTCAGCGCAACATCGTGCGCGTCCTCGTCAACACCAACGGAGTCCTCGTGGCGAAGGACGACGAGTTGCTGGCGGCACTGCAGCGGAACCGGAGCAGCGTCGAGGCCTACCTGCAGTTCGACGGACTGCGCAAAGAGACGCATCAATACCATCGCCGGGCGGACCTCCGGGCCATGAAGGAGCGAGCGCTGGGGCGGTTGTCTGGGGCCGGTATCTTCACAACGCTCACGATGACGGCAACTCTCGGCGTCAACGACGACGAGATCGGGGCCGTCATCCAGACGGCGCTCGATACTCCCTACGTCGGCGGGGTCACGATTCAACCCCAGTTCGGTTCAGGCCGGTCCACCCCGATCAACCCATACCAACGGCTCACCCACACCGGCGTTCTCAAGCGCCTCGGCCCGCAAACGGACGGGCTGGTGACCTGGCGTGACATGACGGCATTGCCGTGCTCGCATCCGCACTGCTGTTCGGTGGGCTACCTGGTCAAGACCGATGCGGGGGAGTGGCGTTCGATGGTGTCCATGATCGGCCACGACCGCCTCAAGGAGCATCTGGGATTGGTGGCGAACCGGATCGCCGATCACGAGATTCCCGACGAGTTGCGCGCCGTTGTGCAGGATTCACTGCTCGGCCTGCTTTCCGAGCAGTCTTCGCTGAGCCATCCCACAGTCGGTGAGCTCATTCGCAACGTGTGCGAGACCTGCGACCTGGGTATCGCCAGCCTGCTGCGGCTGGCGGGGTCGGCGGTAGGCCGCCAGGAGCGGTTGCGGGAAATGATCGGGGAGCGCATCAAGCGCATCACCATCAAGCCGTTCATGGACATCAACACCATGCTCGAGGAACGGCTTCTGCAGTGCTGTGTTCACGTCGGCACCAAGTCGGCAGAAGACCTCGATCAGTGCGCCCCATTCTGCGCGGTGCAGGCGTGGGCGCCGCTGGCTCGAACCAAGCTATCCGAGGTGGCGGGACGACACGAGGGAACGACTCCGCTGGCGCTATTGCCGACGAGACGAGAGGTGGAGGTGGCAACGTGAGAGATCGAGCCCCGGGTGCGTTCGGCGACACGGCGGCGCTCCCGGTTGCGGCCAACGTGCCCGCAGCAACGTCAGAAGTTGTGGACCGACCGTCCCCAATTGCGGTTGCGTCACCAGATGCGCCGCCTGCGGAATACGACCCACTGCGGCTGTGCATCTACACGACGATCGGGGTCATCGCCTGGCTTATCACTCCGCCGCTCACGGTGGCCGTCTTCGGCTGGATAGGCGTCGCCGGCTACTGGCGGGCGCGGCGGCGCGGGCTCGCTGCCAGCCGCTGCCTCCTCGGCGACACCCGCCTGGTCATCGCGTATCTGGCGCTGGCGGCGACAGCGGGAACTGCGTGGACCCTGTGGAGCCTGCTGGGGTGACGCCGTGGAGCTCTCGGCGCCGATCGTGTGGCCCGCGGATGCCAGCGCCTAACCCGTCGCCTTCATGATTGAGCACTCGGTTTCAGTCGGCCGCGCAGGCGCGTCTCGGCTTCGAGCCGGCGCTCAACAGCCTCCCGGTGGGCGGCAATGGCCGCCCGGGTGTCCCATTGCGGATCGTCGAGGGCCCTGGCCACCTCGTTGAGCGGAAGCCCAACCTGGCGGAGCAATGTGATGCAAGGGTCTAGAACACAAAAACGGACGCCGGTCGAGGAACCGGCGACTGCCACGCAGCGTCTCAATTGCAATGGGCCATGCCGGCCCTTCTGGAGGATGGGATGAGACTTGCCGTGGCTGTCGCCGCTGTTGCCCTGATCAGTTCAGGGTGTGCCGATGGGCTCTCCGGGTCGCCCGGCACGAGCGAGCCGACGATCACTGCCGTCTCAGTGGGCTACGCCAGTGGTTGGAGCCCAGCGTGGAGCCCACCTGTCGATGTCCTTACGACCCTCCGCGACGCTCTGCGCCAAGGGCAAATGTGGATGCTGCTGCCGTCGGCTCCTCCAGACGCCTCGACGGGCGAACTCTCGGCGGCCGTTCAGATCTCACAGCGCGTGCCGGTTGGCGGCAGCGAGGGCAGCATCGTCCTGCGGCGCCCAGACGATTCGGTGTACGTCAGCGTCCAATCCGTGTCGGCGAACGGGAAACCGATCTGTGACGCACCCCTCGGCGACCCCCTCTATCTCGAATGGGAGCCTGCAACGGTACGAGGTGAGCCTGGCTGTTCCCTCTTTGTTCCTGAGGCGATCTCGTTCGTTGCCTGGACAGAACAGGGTGAGAACTTCATTGCACAATTCGGCCCCGATGTCGACATGGCCGGCTTGATCCAGTGGCTCGGAGACTGGGACGCCGCCTAGGCCAGCCGGCAGCATCGAGCCCAGTCGCCGAACCGGTCCGCACGCGATCGACCTAGTTCGACGACACGCGATGGTCCTTAGACTTCGACGATGGAAGACACACCATCGGCCACCGTATTCGGCGACTTGGCAGCCGAAGTCGAGATCCCACCTAACGGCACGTTGAGCAGAGTGCTCTACAAGGACGACCATATTCGGCTCGTCGTGTTCGCCTTTGATTCCGGGCAGGAGTTGACGTCTCATACGGCAGCAGTCGCCGCCATCGTCGAGGTGATTCGGGGGCGGCTTCGCGTCGGGCTCGGCGACGATGAAGTAGAGCTTGCCCCGGGATCTTGGGTTCATATGCCCGCCGACCTGCGTCACTCTGTGATGGCCATTGAGCCGAGCGTCATGCTGCTAACCATGCTCAAGGGCAGCGGATAGCGAGCAAACGCGATGCCGGTTCCCCGAATGGGGAGCAGCCGCTGGTGGCGGCGTGCTCCCCATCCCCCTTTCGTTATGCAGTGACGGTGAGCGTCACCGCAACCCGAATGATTCGGTTCAACGGGTCGTTGGTACGAACCGCGATCTGCGCCGTGTAGACACCTGGTTCGAGCCCGGTCGCATCGACGCCGACGGAGAGAGTCTCAGAGCCATCCGGCACGATCGTGCCGCTAGCCGGAGTTGCGCTGATCCACGGCAGGTCTACGAACGGGTCGAAAGCCAATGCGTATGGAACTGCGTTCTCCAGGATCAGCGCACCGTCCTGGCCCTCCATCCAGGCGAATTCGAGAGTCTGGCCGAACGCCATAACACGCCCAGAACCCACGCCATATTCGACCATGGTCGGAGCCCTGGATTGGGCGCCGATCGCCACTGTCGACCCCTCCGGTGAGTTGTCGAAAGACGTGTGGCTCGCTTCTGTGCCGGTGAACGTCTCGGGCACGCCCACCATCGTGGGATGGTCCGTCTGCACGACCACATTGCGTGATTCGAACAGCGGGCCGGCGACGGTAACTCCACCCGGAAGGGGGAGCCCTGTGGCGTCTCCGCCGTTCCAGCCCCAGGCTGCCGCCCCGACCCACAGGAAGCCACCGTCCGCCACATATGTCTCGAAGCGGTCGGCACTTGCCGAGTATGCGTTGTAGAACCGCTGCGGTTGGTCGTTCGAAATGAACACAACTTCGTAGTCGGTCATGTCGATCGTTGCCATGTCGCTCGACCCGACCAGGTCATAGGTGATCGCGTTGTTGTCGAGCACCTGCTGGAGCGCGTCGCTGCCCCATGGCAACTGATCTTGGAAGATCAGCACCTGGGATCCGTTGCGGATGATCCGCTCGACTGCGCCGCCTGGTGTGGCTGCGGTGTCGTTGGTAGTGAGCCCAGATCTACGCAATGCCCGGTCGATCTGATTGGCCTGCGCCGGCTCGGAAGCTGCGCCTGCTCTTTCGAGGACCTCGAACTCGAGGTCGGCCAATCCGCCCAGGTTCGACAACACCAGCTCTGCCGATGCCGTTTCGCCGGCTACGAGCGAGAACTCGAGGGGGCCGCCTTCAAGCGAGGCGTTGGCCCACAGCGGGTCGATGGCGATATCGAACGATGCGGAGTTCCCGGCGAAGACCGAGACCTCGCCGCTGAAGGTTGCATAGCCTTCAAAGTCGGCTGTGAGCGGCCACCTTCCTTCCGGCAGGAATATCTGATATTCACCGGAGACGTCGTCGGCCGTCGTGGTGACCACTAGCGGCGCTCCGCCGTCTTCGGCCGCAACCGTCACGGTTGCGGGCACTGGGAACCCGGCTCGTCCATTGGTGACGATCCCGGTGAGTGCTCCGAAGTTCGCAGGCAGCTCGACAGCCAGCTCGACATCGACGGTGTGAGTTGCGATGCGCGGATCGTTGGTTCGGAATGCCAGCAGGCCGCTGTAATTCCCCGGCCCGACATCGGGACCGCCGAGGATCAAAGTCACCTCGGTGCTTCCCCCGGCGGGAATGGTCCCGAGCTGCGGGCTCTGGTCCATCCACGGGGCGTCACGGAACGGCTCGATCGTGCCGTGGCCGACGTTGGCCGCCCAGTCCGTGGGTTGGTTGAAGTCGCCCATCACCATATCGACGTTCACGAACCCGTCGTCGAACCCGAGCATGAACAGCGGCACGTCGAAGCGGTAGCTCTGTCCAACCGTCTCGACCGCGATTTCGCCTACGAGCTCAAACGTGTTGGCATCGACGACGTAGCCGAACCCACCCGGTGCCCCGAACAGATCGACGAAGTACTCCATGCCGACATCCTGCGTCGGAAGTCCGAAGAATGCTTCGGCCGGGAGTCCCGTCGACGGGTTCTGGTCGGTGTCCACGAAGACGATCCCGACTGCTCGATCCATGGGCGTGCCCTGCGTGAAACCGATCTCCATCGATATCTCGAAGTCGTCGGCACCGCCACCAACGGTGGTGATGTCGACCGAGCCGTTGGCATCGCCGGCCGGATCTTGAATGATCGGGTCCAGGTCGCCAGCGAACACCGGCTGTGCAGCCACGCTTGGGCCGAAGCCGTCGGGAACCACGAACGGTGCCCACTCAGTTGGCCGGACAACTCGAAGCGTCGGCAGCGGTGGCAGCTCCGGGGGAGTACCCCCGTTGTCACGCTCGCGAGCCTCCCAGACGAGAGGTGCGCTACCTGTGTTGGCGATGGTCACTGTTTGTGTTGCCACCTCGCCGAGCGCAGTGCTTGCAGAGATGGATGTGGGGCTAACCTCGGCACGAGCAGCCTTGAGGGCTGCGTCGAACGGCGTCACCTCATCCCGCCTGATGCGGATGTCCATCGATTCAGACACGTAGTTGTTGGCGGAGATCGTCACTAGGTAGTTGCCGGGCACGAGCAGCAGCTCGTAGTTGCCGTTTTCGTCGGTCGTTGCAGTCCTGCCGCTGGGAAGGGCAGTGACCGTCGCCCCGGCTACCGGCAGCCCATCGTTGGCGTTGGTGACAACACCTGCGACGTGCCCCGTCGGAACCTTCTTGATGCGCCACGCGCTGTCGGTCGTGAGCGAACGCTGCTGGAACGAAAGCTGCAGGCCATCGGTGCCACCCGGCGCTTCAATGCCGGCAGTTGCGTTGCGTCCAGACAGGATGTTCTCCATCCCCGCGCCGTACACGAGGTCGACGACGCCGTTGTCGCGCAGCTTGATCTCGAAGTTGGCGCCGGCGTCAGAGCCGAAGGCCGGGACGTCGGCGTACTCGATGATCAATGTCTTGAGGCCCTTCTTACCGGTGCGCATGCCCCAGTCGACGTGGGCATCGTTGATTACCCAGAGGTCCTGCCACGCCCCAAAGACGGCTGCGTTCGGCTCGAACGTGTTCGGTATGGAAGTGTTGTAAGGATCGGAGTAGCCAAGGTAGGCGTCTTCGAAAGCAACATATCCGTTGCTTGCGATGAACAGCTTGTCGAACTCCTCGCCGTAGAACGGGAAGGGGAACGGCATGGGCATGCGGCCGGTGGTGTCGTCGCCGTACATCGTCGTCGGTCGTTTGACGTCCACCCACACCGGCTTGATGGGACGGCAACCGTATCCGAAGTTGTCGATCTTGCGGACGAGCTTGAAGTTGAGATTGCGGTTGGCAATGAGCTCAACCGACTTGGACTCGCGTGAGAGACAGCCACCCTGGGACGCCTCCACTTCGTAGTTACCCAGAGGCAGGATGACGCTGTACTCACCGTCGGCATTGGTCGCCACCGCCGGGACGGGAGTCCCGAGGGCGCGCACCGAGGCATTGGCTACCGGCCGATTGGTCTCGGCGCGACGGACGACGCCGCGCAGCGTGAAGCTGGGCAAACGTGTGAGTGACATGTCGAGTGTGGTCGTCTGATCGGTTTCGATCGTCACGCCCGATACGGCGATGGTCTCGAAGCCAAATGCAGAGGCGGTCACCAGATAGTCGCCTTCGGCCAAGAACAAGTTGAATGATCCCGAAGCGTCGCTGACGGTGGAGAATTCACGCTCGCCGTTGTTCGCCGACACTGATGCGCCGCCGATCGGGTTAGCCGTGTCGGCTGCCGTGATCGTGCCCTGCAGCGTGCCGCCGGACGCAACCAGTTCAACGGCGGCCAGCGCATCGATGCGCCCCTCGCCGTAGACGTTGTTGGGGTCTCCGGATTCATCACCGCCGCACGACAAGTCGATGATGTCGAGGGCTGTTGCCGACAAGCTGCCCGTCACCCCGTCGAAGTCGCCGATCAATGCCGGCGCAGCCGACAGCATCAGCGCCAGCGTGCCGGCCGTATGGGGCGCAGCCATCGAAGTTCCCGAGAACGTGGCATAGCCACCGCCGGGAACCGACGATGTCACGTCCACGCCGGGCGCCGCAACGTCAGGGTTGATCTTGCCGAAAGCCGATGGGCCACGGCCGGAGAAGTCGGCGATTACGTCGTTGATGTCGGTGGCGCCCACGGAGAACGATTCCACGTAGTCGCCGGGAGAGCCACCTTCGCCGCAGAACGGGCCGGGGTTGCCGGACGCGAACACCGGGATGATGCCCACTGCCCGCCAGTTCTGAACGGTCTCGAGATAGAACGCATCGCCGGGGCCACCGCCCCAAGAGTTGTTGACGATGTCGGGGCGCTTTGAAGGGTCGGGGTTCTCACCGTTGAGATCGGTAGGTGCAATCACCCACTGGCCGGAGGAGAGCAGCGAGCTCTCGGAGCAGCCAAAGTCTTCACAGCCTTTGGCTGCGATCCAGCGCGCCCCAGGGGCTACACCGATGTCTGGGAAGAAGGGTCCGGGGCCATCGCCGCCGACCATGGTTCCCATGACATGTGTGCCGTGCTCGACGTTGTCGCACGGTTCGTCACCGCAGATGCCAGAAGGATCCCACCAGTTGTAATCGTGGACGAAGCTGCCGTCACCGAGACTGCCGCGGTACTGACTGGTGAGAGCGGGGTGCGTGTAGTCCACGCCGGTGTCGATGTTGGCGACGACGATGCCGCCACCGAGTATGCCCTGCTCCCATGCCTGATCTGCACCGATCTGAGCAACGCCCCACTCAGGTGCGGCCGCCACATTACGCTCGGCAGCTCTTCGCTCGACAGGGCGCACCAGCGGATATATCCGCTCGGGCCGCACTTCCTTGACGCCGGCCAAACCAGCAAGCGCTTCGGCCAGGGCTGCGTCACCCTCCACGATGATGACGTTGCGGAACCAGAATGCCTCCGCCTCGAAACCACGGCTGGCGACGAGTGCCAGCGCTTCGCGCTGGGAACGGGCCGCCGCGCCGCGGAGGGCGTCGACCACGGCTTCGCCGCGCTCGGTGAAGTCCTCGATGGCCGCCGGCCCACGGAGATCGGGGCGATTGTTGAACTCGACAACGAACCGCGAGGTTTCCTTAACCTCGAACTGGCGCGTGAGGTCGGAGTCGACCGCAGCACGACCCGTTGCGATGGTGGGAGGTGATGCTCCGGCGACTGGAATGGCAAGCTGTGCCGCCAGCGCGAATAGCGCCAATACGGCCATGAGGCGGGAAGCTGATCTCATTTCGAGACCTTTCTGGACAGGTCACCGTTCATCGGCGAAGTGGAATCTCCCTCGTCGGCTGGATGCCGAGCTGTGTATATTGTACGCTAGCGGATAATCCGCTACATGACTATAAGTTATCGGATAGTTTGTGAGCAAATGGACATAACCGAACAGGCCTCCGCACAGTGGAGTGCCATCGCCGACCAAGAGAACCTGCTCCCGTTCGGAGTTGCTTGGCGGATGCTGCGGGGAGGTCGGCTTCTCGAGAAGCTCATCGACGAAGCCGCAGCAAGCCACGGGTTGACTGTTGCCGGCGATTTCGAAGTGCTGGCTGCGCTACGACGGCTGCACCCGGACCCCGTGCAGCCGGCCATGCTGTCCACCCTCACGATGGTGTCCACTTCCGGCATGACAGGCCGACTCGACCGGCTCGAGGCGGAGGGCCTCATTGCCCGCGAGAGCAACCCGGAGGATCGACGCACGGTCGACATCGTTCTGACCGACACGGGCATTGCCCTTGCCGAGCTCGTCTTTTTGGCGATCCTTGCCGTCTTCAGCGCGAGCCTGGCATCGGTCGGCGACCGGAAGATGGCTCAGCTGTCGACTTCCTTGCGCACCGTTCTCGAGGCTCTAGGTGACGAGCCCAAGAATGCCTCGTTAGTCGTCAGCGGGTGAGCTCGACCACCTCGTAAGGCGTCGTCGGAAGGGGCGGAGTCCCGAACTTCGCATTCACCGCGTACAGGCTGTTGCCGAATCGGGCAGCCGTCGTCGGGACGTCGAATGCAGCGCTGGTGAGCGCTCCGACGATCGTCCCAGAGCTCCAGTCCGGGGTCAGCGAGATCTCGGTGACTTGGTTCTTCGATCCTTCTACGGCGTAGAGCGTCCGTCCGGCGAGAACCAGCCCATCACCGTTGACGGCGGTCCCGCCGAGGTCGATGAGGCTGGCGATACCGGTTGCCGGGTCGACTGTATAGAGCTCGCCGAAGAAGCTGTTCACCACGATCAGCGTGTCTCCGGAGCGATTGGCGACCACGCCGTTTGCATTGAACTGGCCCGGCTCGAACCGGAAATCTCCGCTGAGGGGAACAGCGCTTGCCGGGCCGGCAATTTCGCCGTTCGGACTGAGGGGCAAGACATATAGGTTCGGCGCAAACGAGTCCGTGAAGTAGGCCGCCTCGTTCGTCACGATCACGTCGTTGACGAATCCGAAGGACGTCAGGTTGACAACCGCGACAGCATCGCCATCGGAACCGTCATAGACATATGCGTTGCCGTCTGGCCCGCCTGCTACGAACAGATTGCCCGTCGAACGGTCGTAGTCCATGCCAACGGCGATGCGACCGGCGCCTCCGGCGACGAGCTCAATCGTCTCACCCGAACGCAGGTCGACTTGGCGGATGGCTCCATCGACGAGTGACCCGACATAGGCTGTGTGGCCATCGCCGACGGCAATACCTTCCGGGAAGTAGCCCCCCGGCAGTTGGATCACATCCGGAAATGGTTGAGCCGCTGTTCCAGGTGCGGCGAGGGCTGCTACGAGAGCCAGGGTGAGCAGGAACGTGCGGGCGAGTCGCATTGCAAGGGTCCTTCCAGCGCTGAAAGAGCTGCCCGAACCCTAGACCTGGAATCGACGCATGATGACGGCGTCGTGGCCTGCCAGGGGACCGTCTGGATGCCGATGTTTGAAGTGCCGCTCTCCGGGGTAGGGCTTGCTCGTACCCACGAAGGAGTGAGAGCAAGTGTCAAGCATTACAGAATCGATCGATGTGGATGTCGACGTGCGCACGGCGTACAACCAGTGGACCCAATTCGAGATGTTCCCCGCCTTCATGGAGGGCGTTGAGTACGTACGTCAGATCGATGACTCCCACAACCATTGGAAGGTTGACATCGGTGGCGTCGAGCGCGAATTCAAGACTGTCATCACCGAGCAGGAGCCCGACATGCGCATTGCATGGACGACCACCGAGGGCCCGGCTCATGAAGGCGTCGTAACCGTTCACCGCCTCGAAGACGACAAGTGCCGAGTGACGCTCCAGATGGACTACGACCCACAGGGTTTTGTTGAGGTCATTGGTGACGCGTTCGGCATCGTCGAGTCCCGAGTTCGCGGCGATCTCGAGCGGTTCAAGAAGTTCATCGAGGATCTCGACCATGAGACCGGTGGCTGGCGCGGGACTATCCAACAGACCGCAACGAACTAAGACATCATCTTTGGACACAAATGCGGGACCGGCTCGAGCCGGTCCCGCATTTGTTTGTTTGGAAGTAGCGGAAAGCGGGTAGATGTCCCACAACGATCAATTGGAGGAACACTCATGCGACAAGCTCACATCGTTGCGGCCGGAGTAGCGGCCGAGACAGAGATCCCAGACCTCGACGCTTCAACTGCAGTCGAGGCTGCACTACAGACATTGAGCAACGGTGTGCTCGGCTACCGCACCCTCTCCGGTGAAGTTGCCGACACCGTGCTCACATCCATATTCAATGAGCAAGCCAACCACAGAAGCGACACGATCGAAGCGACATTGCGCGCTGCCGGCGATGCCGGCATCGACTTCGAACCGAAGACTGACGGATCAGTTGCCGGCGCCATTCATCGGGCATGGCTCAAGATCGAGTCTGTGCTCGTCGACGACGGCTCCATTGTCGAATCCGTTCTGAGAGCCGAGAACTACGCCATGAACCAGATCGAAGAAGCACTGAATGGCGACCTCACGGACGAGCTTCGCAAAGCGCTCGTCGGTGCTCAGTCAGTGGTGGCCTCAGCGATCGAACAACTCGAAGGATGGTTGGCCCAAGGGTCGTAGCGTGAGGGTCGTAGCGACAAGGCCGTCCCGGGTAGGCCGATCGAATAGTCCTGCAGCCAGAATATGCCGACGGGTGCGTGCCCTCAGCAGGATGTGGCTTTCGTGGCTAAACCTGCGAATCGACTACACAGGGCGCGAAAACAATTGTCGGGGTTGCGCTCGACACCACCCGAGTTGAGGCAATAAGCTGGCCATGACGTTGTTTGACGATATTCGAGGTTGTATGGGGGGCCGCAGAGCCTGGGTCGGTTTGGCAGTGATGGTGATGGTGATCACGGCGTGCAGCGACACGATGCCGGACCCGACATTGGCACCCGG
>JAHEJX010000125.1 GCA_024638645.1 Actinomycetes bacterium | reverse complement strand
ACACCGCACCAGCATCAAGCGACCCACCAGACACCGCACCAGCATCAAGCGAACCAGCATCAAGCGACCCACCAGACACCGCACCAGCATCAAGCGAACCAGCATCAAGCGACCCGCCACTCACCGCGCCGGCATCAAGGGCGCCGCCTTCCATTCCTGCACCTTCCAAGCCGGCACCTTCGATCCCGACTCCGAGCAGTTTTCCTAACGCGAACGCGCTCTTCGAGACCCGCTGCTTGAGATGATGATCCTCGAGGCCCTCCAGCTCCATGCCGTGGAGCATCGTCCACTCATCATCCGAGAGATCGATGCCTTCCTCGCGAATCACCCCCTCGGGGGAACTCTTGAAGCGCGTGCGAAAGTCATCGTCCTGACTCCAACGCGTGAAGACCTGCTCGAGACCTTGCATGGACATATATCTACCCCTCTCGTGGGCCATCGGCGGAGGCTCTCCAAGGGCTGACCCCCGCTCGAACTGTAATGACTAGATACGTGTCGATGTGTGGTGATACACAGAAATCGCGGATTCTTCAGGCCTAGATTGGGCTGGTTATTCAGGCGACGGAGGATCCCATGACCGGTCGGGGGGTTGGGGAGCAGGTGGTTGACCACGTTGATCTGCTCGGCGCGCTCCCAGGGTTTGATTCGCTCGACATCGCCACGAAGCGCCAGCTCAGCGAGAAGTTCGAACGGAAATCGGCCGACGCGGGCGAGGTGCTGATCACTCAGGGCGAACCTTCGCCTGGGCTGTTTGTGCTGCTAGACGGTCACGTGCGCGTCACGCAGCGGTCGCAGTCGGGGAGCAGGGACCTGAACTTGCTCGGTCCGGGGGCGATCTTCGGCGAAATGTCCTTTGTTCGTGACGGCGGCGTCGCCGGAGCCAGCGTGGTGGCGGACAGTCCGGTAGTCACGGCCGTTCTCAACCCCGACGACTTCGCTGCCGCGCTGGAGGCACACCCCGATCTGGCGCACGCCATCGCCGACGACAGCCTGTTTCGCTACCGCGCCAACCTGTTGGCGCATGTCTTCCACAATATCGATGCAACCGGGCGGCGCCACCTCGCCGACGCGATCGAGGCAATCGACGTGGACCGCGGGCAGATAATCGTGCGCCAAGGCGAGGAGGGAAAACGCGCCTATGTGTTGACCGAGGGCACGGCCGAGGTGGTCCTCGAGTCACCAACAGGCAACAGATTGCTCGCAACGTTGCAGCCCGGCAGCCTCATCGGCGAAGCTTCGCTGCTCACCGACTCGCCACGCGATGCCTCCGTTGTCATGACCTCCCCCGGACGGGTTCTCGCCCTCTCCCGTAGCGACCTGCTTGACGCCGCCGGCAATCAGGGCAAAGTGTCGGCCGAACTGGTCTCTCTGCTCCGAATGCGCTGGCGCCCCGTGCAGAAGCCGGGGATCGAAGTCACAGAACGTGTCACCCCTGAGGGCGACAAGATCGTTGTGCTGAAAGACCCGGCCCGCAACGCCTACTACCGCATGGCAAGTGATGGGGCGTTCATTTGGGATCACCTGGACGGACAGACAACTCTTCGGGACATCTCGATGGGCTATTTGCAGGAATACGGCGCATTCGCTCCAGAGCGGGTCGCGCGAGCCGTCCACGACCTCGTCACCGAGGGCTTCGCCCTGACCGCGAACATCGATGTAGATCTGACCGAGGACGACACCCCCAAAGGCGCAGGCGCAATTGCAGTGAGAGCGCTGGGGGCCCTTGCCTGGACCAAGGGAGTCACCGGCGTCGACGGGCTGTTTGGAGCGCTGTACCGCGCGTTCCGCATACTCTTCACGAGGCTGGGCGTAGTGCTGCTCGCGCTCGTTGCGATCGAGGGTGTCCTGGTGTCGATCGTTCGCGGACCCCGGTCGGGAGACTTCATTGCCGATGCCGGAGGCACCATTGTGCTGCTCGGGTTGATCCCCGCCAATGCAATAGGTGCCATCGTCCACGAAGCAGCGCACGGCATGACCGTCAAACACTTCGGTAGAAAGGTGAATCGTGCCGGCATCGGCTGGTACCTCATCACGCCCGTCGCATTTGTAGACACATCGGACATGTGGCTCGAAGATCGCCATAAACGAGCACTGGTGTCGGCGGCAGGTCCGTTCGCCAACTTGGTGCTCGCCGGCATGGCCGCGATCGGAGCTGCGACGGTGACGTCACCGCTGATGAGCGCGATTCTCTGGCAGTTCGTGCTGGCGTCGTACTACTTGGCGCTGATCAACCTCAACCCGCTGTTGGAGTTCGACGGCTACTACATCCTCAGCGATTTCCTCGACCGGCCCAACCTCAGAGACAACTCGCTTAGTTGGATCGGTAACGACCTGCTGGGAGCACTGCGTAGCCGCAAGCTCAAGGGCCACGGCGTCCACCTGGTCTACGGCGCGTTTGCGCTGCTGTATATCGGTCTCGTCGCGTTCTTCATGCTTGTGATCTACCGGCTTGTCTTGCAGGAGATCGTCGCCGGCTGGCTGCCTGAAGCGGTGGCATCGGGTCTTGCGTGGTTCTTCGCGCTCGGGGTGGCGTCGATCGCCGCACTTGGCACGTGGGCCCAGATGAAGGGGCTCAACGCCCCTCGTCACTAGTCGGTCAGCTGATCGATCGCAGCCGCGATGCGGCCGCGCGCATCGGCATACGACTCATCGATGGCTTGTGCCAGCGCCGAGAGGATGCGCGGCGCTGCCGGGCCGGATCCCTGCTGGGCCTCGTCGTAGGAAGCCATCCAATTGGCGAAGTCGAACAGCAGTTGGTTCTCATTCATCGTCATCGCAGCAGCCAGCGCATCGAAAGCCAGGTCAACTACTTCCTGATGATTGGCCGACCCGTGAGGCCCTCCGGCAAGGAGAGCAGCTGCATTCGCAATCACGACTGGGCGCGACGCTTGGAGCGCCGCCAGATCCGAGCTTGGCTGCAACGCTCTTGCAGCTGCGGCCGAAGGGTCCGGGCTCCACGAGCGGAGCAATTCAGCAACATCGCGCAGTCGAGCTACCCAGGCGTCGGCGCCGAGCCGCTCTGCGCGCTCGCCTTGGCCTCCGAACGCCGGCCCACCGACTGCCACCGGCACACCGGCGGCGTGACCAGCTTCGATCGATCTCCTGGCTCCCGGTAGGTGACTGGTCATGGTGCACGTGAGGACGAGGACATCCGGCGAATCCTCTACTAGGAATTGCTGGAGATCGGATGCCGGCAGTGATGCACCGAGGTGCACGGTGCGGAACCCTTCGGATAGAAGGTGGGCAGCGAGCATGCGTCCCGGCAAAGAGTGCACCTCACCTTCGACACAGGAGATAACAATCCGAGGCGCATCCTCCGGCTGTTCAAAAGACCCGCCGAGCAGCGACACAACTGCGTCGATTGTGTTGGTTGCCACATGCTCTTCAGAGATCAGGTAGTCGCCACTCACCCACCTCTCACCAAGGCCGCGCTGCACGGGGGCGATTACGTCAAAGAGCACGCTCTCGAATGGCATGCCCTCGCCGAGCGCTTCGGTCAGAAGGTGATATACCGCAGAAGTGTCGCCGTCGAGAGCAGCCGAAGTCACGGCCAGCTGAATCCCAGTGAGTGTCGAGTCGCCCGATGTCATGGACGAAGCCTAGGCAGCCTTGTCCTCGGGCCCGACATAGCGAGATCGGGAACCACGAAGCCCTGGTTCGGCCTTTCCGAACAACGAAGCTGTCGCCGATCGTGTGGATTCAACCTTGTTTCGGGCACTTCCGGGTGTCAATTGTGACCCCGGTGAGGCAACCTCCTCGACATGGAATTGCATCAGGCGAGCGACTCGAGGACCTTCTGAATCCTGGAGAACGCCTCGTTGAGCACATCGTGCTCTTGCCCAAACGCGATGCGGAGGTGATGATCCATGCCAAACGAGTCGCCCGCACCGACGAACACACTTGCGTCTCGGCACAGTGTCTCCATCAGCTCGATCGAGTTGATATCGAGGTGGTAACGCACAAATGACACGGCAGATGCTTGTGGTGCAGTGTATGTGAACAGCCCATTCTGGGACTGCATCCACTGCTCGAGCACCGGGAAGCCGCTGCGGATGTATGTCCGGGTGCGGTCGATAAGCCGCGGCCGCACATCGGGCGACAGCGCATGGGCCGCCAGGGTGTTGCTGAGCATGGTCGCCGTGATCGTCGTGTATTCATGGCGGCGCCACAGGTCCTCGATGGTTTGCGGCGGACCCACGACCCAGCCGATACGCAGTCCCGGCAACCCGTAGGCCTTGCTCATACTGCCGAGCGCCAGCACCTTGTCGTAGCGGCCAAAGAACGAGGGCGTCTCATCCGAGCGGAGCCGCTCGGCGCCCCGGTACACCTCGTCGGCCAAGATCCACGCTCCAACCCTGTCGGCGGCGGCCACGACTGCATCCATCTCGGGCTCGGTCAGGATGTACCCGGTCGGGTTGTTCGGGTTTACGACGGCAACGATCTTGGTGTTGGCATTGACCTGCGTATTGAGGTCTTCAATGTCGAGGGCCCAGCCGGCATCGGACCGGAGGTGGAAGGGTCGCACCACGTTGCCGGCGTTGCTGGCCAAACCCCACACCTGCTTGTACGTCGGCGTTTGCGAAGCCATCTCATCGCCTGGCTCGAGCAGAGTCTGCATGATGATGTTGTTCGCCTCGGCGGCGCCCACCGTCACCAGGACGTTCTCGACGGCCGCCCCGTCATAGAGCCTGGCGATGTTCTCCCGCAGCGCCGGGATCCCGTTGACGTGCGGGTAGTTGATCTCGGTGGCCAAGAGCTCGGCGAGTTTGCCCTGATCGTCGCCGATCAGCTCGTCGAGCCGCATCGGATGCACCCCGCTCTCGGTGAGGTTGTAGTCGACCTCTTGCTCCCAGAGAGACTGGTGATATTCGAGCTCAAACGGTTGAAACGCCATGGAGTCGGATCATACCGACGGCACTCATCGCACTGACGGCCAGCCTCGCGGCGGCCCAGTCCTAGGGAGCCCGGATTGGGTGGGTCACCTGAAAGGTGCCGTCAGGGTTGACAGAAATGGACCATTTCGAGTTGTGGATGAGAGTGTGGTGACGGCGGCATAGGCAGCACATGCGGGCAACGTCGGTGCGGCCACCGTTGGCCCAGCCGTCGATGTGATGTATGTCGCACCACCTAGGCGGGCGTCCGCAGCCGGGAAAGATGCAGCCGCCGTCGCGGATGCGGATGGCACGGGTCTGGGATGGGGTGGCGAAACGGGTTTTGCGGCCCATATCGAGCACGATCGAGTCGCCAGCCATGACGAGGCGCGTCACGGTGGCGGAGCACTTGAGCTGCTCCAGCGCGGCCGTTGTGATCGGGCCGACGCCTACCAGGTCGCAACGTCGCTTAGCGAGGTCGGGAGTCTTTCCGGAGAGGGTGGCGATGTCGACGACAACGTCGAGGTTGGGCGGGTTGGCTCCTGCCGCACCGCCGTCGTGATAGCGGGCCGCCAGTTCGGCCAGCGCATCACCGCGACGTTCCGCCAGTGATCGAGGACCGTCACTCAGATCCATCGGGTCGGGCGGTTCAATGTGGTCCAAAGCACCCAGCAGCTGCGCTCCGCTGACGGCGTCGAGGTCAAAGTCGCCGACGACCCGGCCTTCCATCGTCGCCGCGGCTCGCACCTCATTGTGAAGCGGGTCGGCGTCGCTGTGCGTGTCTTCGGCCAGCTGATCATCCGCCAGAGCCGCCCACCGCCGCGCCAGCAATGTGAACTCTTTGACGGAGAGCCTCTCCGCCTGTTTGGCGAGCAACTCTCCGTGCTCTTTGAGCACCTGTTCCCGGCGTGGAGACACGACCCGGGCTAGGGCGTCTACATGTGCAGACGTGGTGGCACCACTTGCTAAGGCCCCACCGAGCTCCGGTGATGTATTCACGGCTCGCGCCGCTTTGACTACGCGCCGCGCCCCGAAACGACTGAGCGGCGCACGGTGGGTAAGCCATGCCGTTGGCGAAAGCGCCCCGTCGGCCTCCCAGGCTCGCCGCCGCGACCAGGTCGCGGCTACTCGGGTTACCTCCGCATCCAGCCGTTCCTGCAACTCGAGCAGCGCAATCAACCGATCCGACAACGCATCACCGTGCCAATCGGCAATGTCATCACCGGACATCTCGGCGATCTCGGATCGCAACCGTGCGATCGCAGGGCCTGTTGTTTCGCCCCAATCTGTTGTATCGAACATATGTTCGACAATACGGCACCCGCGCGCCGCGGTCAATACCCCTGTTTCAGCATGCTCACGTTTCCGCAAAAACCCACCCACGACACGGCCGTAGGGGCCATTGCCCCACGCCAAAGGGGCCGGGTGGCAACAGTCGTGCGTGCCGCATCGTGAAACACTTGGCACAGCGAACGAGGGACTTCATGCCATACCGCACGATCATCGAACCGTTCAAGATCCACACCGTCCAGGCCATCAACTTCCCCACACTTCAGGAGCGGGAGGCGGCGCTCGAGCGCATTGGCTACAACCTGTTCGGCCTCAACGGCGCCGAGGTCATCATCGACCTGCTCACGGATTCGGGCACCGGCGCGATGTCTTCGAAGCAGTGGGCCGGGATGATGGACGGAGACGAGTCGTATGCCGGCAGCCGCTCCTACTACAGGTTCCGCGACACGATCAAGGACATCACGGGCTTCGCCGAGATCATCCCCACGCACCAGGGCCGTGCGGCCGAGAAGATCCTGTTCGCCACGATGGTTTCCCCCGGTGACGTGGTACCGAACAACACGCACTTCGACACAACCCGAGCCAACGTCGAGTACCAGGAGGCTGAGGCCCGCGATCTCGTGATTGCGGAAGGCAAGGATCCATCCTCGATGCATCCGTTCAAGGGGGACATGGACGTCGCGGCGCTGGAGCGAACGATCGAGCAGGTCGGCCGTGATCGTGTCCCGCTCGTGATGGTCACGATCACCAACAACTCCGGCGGTGGCCAGCCCGTTTCGATGGCGAACCTGCGTGCGGTCCGTGAAGTGTGCGATCGCTACGACATCCCCTTCTTCCTCGATGCGTGCCGGTTTGCCGAGAACGCCTGGTTCATCAAGCAGCGCGAAGAGGGATACGCCGACAAGACTCCGCGAGAAATCGCCCGCGAGATGTTCTCTCTGGTCGACGGCTGCACCATGTCCGCCAAGAAGGACGGCCTAGCCAATATCGGCGGCTTCGTCGGGCTGAACGATCCGGACGTGGCCCGGGACTGCCGCAACCTGCTGATCCTCACCGAAGGCTTCCCCACCTACGGCGGGCTGGCCGGCTACGACCTGGAGGCGATTGCGCAAGGGCTCGAGGAAGTGCTGGAGGAGACATACCTGCAATACCGCATTCGGTCGACGGCGTATCTAGCGGAAAAGGTGTCGAGCGCCGGGGTGCCGATCGTGCGCCCGCCAGGAGGGCATGCGGTTTACCTCGACGCAAAGGCGTTCCTCCCCCACATCCCGCCTCACCAGTATCCGGCCCAGGCGCTTGCGGTGGAGCTGTACCGGGAGGGTGGCGTCCGCGGTGTTGAGATCGGGTCTGTGATGTTCGGCAGGCCGAAACCCGACGGCAGCGAGGAGCCGGCCGCAATGGAGCTGGTGCGCTTGGCCGTGCCGCGCCGCACCTATACGCAGTCCCACATCGACTACGTCGGCGAGGTTGTCATTGCTGCAGCTGAGCGGGCTGAAGACATCCGCGGATACCGGATCACGGACCAGGCGCCATGGCTGCGCCATTTCACGGCGAGGTTTGCGCCGCTTTAGGACCTGTTGCTCGTCCGGCGCTTCTTGGAATCCGGCAATAGGCGATTCGCCGTCCAGCTCACGATGCTGATGATCACGGCTCCGAGTAGCGCCGAGCCGAACCCGTCGATTTCGATCGCTTCCGTGAGTGCATCGGTGATGACGAGCATGAGGGCATTGATCACAATGAGGGCAATCCCGAATGTCACCACGATGAAGGGAATCGACAGGAAGACGAGCACCGGCTTGAGCACGGCGTTGATGATCCCGAATATGGCGGCCACCAGCAAGAGCTTCCAGAAACCCTCCTCGAGCGTGATCCCGCCGACGAGGCCTGCGGCCGCAAACAACGCCACGGCGTTGATTCCAACGCGTATGAGGATTCGCTGCACGACTTGCTCCTTGTGCGATCGTTCGCAGGGTATCCGAGTCATAGGATGCGGCGCCCGTCGAGTCATCGGCAGCTCGACGCTGGCGCGCCCAAGCTGGGCGGACTACCTCAGCTCCCCCTCCCCGGCCCTACAGGCCGGTACTCCCCAAATCGAGCCTTGGGCGCCAGGGGGAAGGGACACGGAAAGCCGAATGCGAAGCATTCGGCTTTCCTGGTGGAGCTGAGGGGATTTGAACCCCTGACCCCCTGCATGCCATGCAGGTGCTCTGCCAGGCTGAGCTACAGCCCCTAAAAGGGAAGCGGCAGTGTATCAGCCTCCGGTCGCACCCGATCTCGTCAAATGTCTGTTGTGCCTACAGTCCGGCCACCCCAGACCGTAAGCACAACAGACGAGAACGACTTCGTCCTGTCAGGCGTCGACGGCTGCGGGCTCGTATTCAATGCGGGGGGCGTCGGCCCAGAGCAGTTCGAGCGAGTAGTAGTCGCGGGTCTCTCGATCGAAGGCGTGGACGACGACATCGCCGTGGTCGAGCAGCACCCACTTGCCGTAGTCAACGCCCTCACGGCGAAGGGGACGGCGATCGTGATCCTCCTTGAGGACTCGGTCGACCTCCGCCACCAAGCTCTTCACATGGCGCGACGAAGTACCGGTCGCAATCAGAAAGACGTCGGTGACGACGACGAACTCCGACACATCCA
>JAHEJX010000208.1 GCA_024638645.1 Actinomycetes bacterium | reverse complement strand
TTCCCGTTCTTGATCGATGCCCTGGGCATTTCGGCCCTCGGGCTGCTGGTCCCATCTTCGCTGTCCGTGCGGTGGAGAGTGATGGTGCAGCTCATCTTGATCTCGCTTTTTGGGATCTATCTGGCGTTTCGGCTTCTCAAGCGGCTCGAGCCCGTCTGGTTCGAGTCTGCGACGATCACTGCCACCCAGCGCGTGTTGGGAACCGCGCTTGGCGTGGTGATAATCGTCACGGGGAGTGTTGGTCTCGTCACCCTCGCATCGTCGGCCGCACTCCGCCTGCGACCGCCAACACAGTTTCTCCAGTTGCTGTCTGCTCTCGACATTGCTTGGGCAGCGTCAACGGTGATGGTCGCCGCGTATTGGCTGTGGAACCGCGTCCGGGTTGCCCTCGTCGGCGGCGCCTTCGTCTTGGTGATGTGCACCTGGGCCATGGCCCGCTACATCGACGAAGCGGCCTTGGGCCCGAGCGGGGCCTGGCGCTTGAGCGCGGCCGAGCTTTGGGAATACGTTTTGCCATACGACATTGCCATCGCGGTGGTTGCAGTTGGCTTGCTGATCTTGGCAGTGAGGCGCCGAGCCACCACGCTCTAGTCAGCCGATTGAACAGGCAAGGGACCAGTCATAAGGCTGAAAGGCGATCTTTGGACCCATAGTGATTCGCCACTCCTCTGTGCTCGCCGGCAGCCAACGGCCGAGCGCGTCTGCGATATCCGCCTTACGAGCCGGCAGCAATGTCGGCATTCGATTGGGCCGAGTGAAGTCTCCTCCGTACCAGAGGAAGATCCGCGACAGGCGCAACGTGCCGGCCGCCTCGTCGCGAACTGCTCCGCCTGCTGCCAGGAACGAACGCATCTGATCGCCGAGCTGGAAATCGATGGCTTCGGCGGTGAACGGTTCGTAGCGCAGCGTCGGGCACGATGCCGAGCCGCACACGAGGCTGCCGTGAATCCGAGGGTCCCCGAAGCGCCTGATCTTGCCGTGCTCGATGTCGTCGAGTGACAGTGGCTCACCTCCGACGGTGGCCCACGTTTTGGCAAAGCCGCCTGCAATACGCAGCACCGACGGTTCGGCGGCGTCGTTCGCATCGGCCGCCAGGTCCAATGCGCCGGTGTTGTACAGGTTCATCCAGTACGCCAGTGCGCCATCGCGCGACAGCTCGACCGGGTTGACCGACTCGAGCCAATCCCGATACCGGGTCAGAGCACCGCGGTGGTCGGCGAGTGCGCGTACTCCGTGCGCCTCGAGGTCGTTGAGGATCGGCGTCAGGGCATTGTGGTCGACTTCTGCGGCACCATGCGCGACAGGTTTACGGACTCGGCGCGCTCGTAGGATCGACACAGCGGCTTTGACGGGGTTGGGGCCTGCGGGCGTGGACATGTTGCTCCGGGTGATGCTGTGGCCAACACGGTTGCGGTGCCGGGTGTTCCCACCCGACTGCCGTGCGGGGAATCTCAAAATGCGGTCGCAGCCTTCATGTCAGGTCCGGCTTGCGTAGGAGAACGTACCAAACGGCCATTCCGCTGCGAGCCAACCGCTGAGCGTCTCCCACACAATCGGGTCCAACTCGGACCGGCTTCCGGTAACCCATGAGCGCACTTCAGCGTCGTAGTCGCCCTCAGCTGGGTAGATGTAGACACACCCGACCACCATGTCACCATCGAGAATCGAATAGGTGAACGACTTCCGATCGGCGAACTCCTTGGCGTGCATCTTCATATCTGCCAGATTCTCGGCGAGGGTCATGGGCTTCGGCCAAGTCCCCGATTCCATTCCCGGGGTGGCCTTGATGTGGTCGATGCTCGACATCCAGGCTTGATAGTCCCGTTCGTTGTGGATTGGTCCCAGTGGCTCGAGATGAAAGCCGGGCCCACGGAAACCCATGGGGACCTCGAAATCGGTCGGGACGAACTGCTCTGACACATCTCCACGATAGATCGAGTGCGTCTCGTAGCCGCCACGCTGTGGTGCGGTTTTGGCGAACTCGCACCGTCGACCGGTAGCGTGAGCCGGCGTGCGGAATTTGTCGCATCCCAATGAGATGAGGAGCGCCGGAAGTGGAGATCGGCTTGGTTGCGCGACGCGAGCGTTCTGGCTCGGGATCTGGTGATCGGTGCGCTCGAGATCCCCTCAAGGCAGCAGTTCGAGACTGCCGGTGTGTGAAGGGCGGGCGATCGAGAAGTGCCTGCGGTCAGCCGTTGCGATCTTGGTGATGTCGAGACGCTCAGCCACGGCGACCACCGATGCGTCGACTGCTCCAGGGGGAATGTCCCGATACCGGCT
>JAHEJX010000124.1 GCA_024638645.1 Actinomycetes bacterium | reverse complement strand
ATAGCCAGTGGCACCGGTCACCAACGCCTTCATCAACCTTGAATCTAGGCAGATGAAATGGCGTTAGCCGGACGTCGATGGATGCATCGACATGCTGGCCACCAGCTTGGCCCGTTCCGCCACCGATTCCCTTGGCAATTCGACGAGCTCGTAGTCGAGGCGCTCATATACCGCCACCAGCTCGTTGTGGATAGTGACGACCTGTCGATAAGTTGCTTGCCTCATGTCATCGGTCGTGTAGATCTCTTCCCACGGCGGCGCCACAAATACACGGTCGGCATAGCGGCGAGCCTGTGCGGCCGCGAGCGCAGCCCTCGTGTCAACACCGAAGACAGAGGCGTAGGCAATGCAGTCCGGCAGACCCCGGTCGAAGAAGGTCCTGTGGCCGGGTTGCGCCGCGTCGAACTTCTCGATCGACCGTGCGATCAACCGATTCACAAACAGCTCGGGTGATTCGTCGAGCGAGCGTTCTCCGGTTGCGTAACGATGCTCGGCAATCAGTTCGCGTGCCGGCTCAGCGACAACGTCACCAATGTGGGCAAGGGCCTCGAGAATCGACGTCTTCCCCGTACCGGGGGCACCGGTTATGACGTAGCGAAGCATTGAGTGGACAGTACCGCCTATCCGAACAGCTCCTTCACCAGCGGCTTGACGACCTTGCCGAGGGCGTTGCGCGGAAGTTCCTCGACGACGAGAAGCTTCCGCGGGAGTTTCTCTGGAGCAAGCTTGTCCCGGCACCAATCGCGCAGTTCTTTCAGATTGGGCGGCTCGGTACCGGCGGCCGGAATTAGCGCGACCGCAACGACCTCACCCCAGTCCGGGTCGGGTAACCCTACGACCGCACAGTCAGAGACGGCAGAGTGCTCTCGCAGCCCGTCTTCGATCTCGAGCGCCGAGACTTTCTCTGCCCCGGTCTTGATTATGTCGACGCTTTCGCGACCCAGGATGCGAAACACGCCGTCATCCACCCTGACTACGTCGCCGGTTCGAAACCAGCCGTCGACGAAGCTTTCTTCTGTCACTGCGGGGCGCCGCCAATACTCGCAAAAGACGGATGGCCCGCGTACTTGGAGGCGGCCCTGAGTTCCCTCCGGCACGACCTCGTCTGAATCGTCAACAACACGGGTTTCCACCGTCGGCAACGGGCGTCCTACCGTTCCTGCAATGCGTTGGCCGGCGTATGAGTTGGACAGTGCCATTCCAATCTCGGTCATTCCATATCTCTCGAGGAGCACGTGCCCGCTCGCTTCACGCCACGCCTCGAGCGTTGCCACGGGAAGCGCAGCCGACCCGGACACCATCAGCCGCATCCCGGACATGGCTCGGCGGATGTCGCGCCTTGTCTCGTCGTCGAAGCCGTCCCAGGTGGAGAGCAGCCGCCGGTAGATCGTGGGCACCGCCATGAAGACGGAGAGATCCCCGCTGCGTAGCCTTTGCCAAGTCTCATCGACGTCGAACCGTCCGTGCATTTCGACCGTGGCGCCGTTCCACAGTCCGGTTGTGACCACGTTGATCAGGCCGTGCACATGGTGCAGCGGAAGGACCAGCAGCGCTCGGTCGGCGGGCTGCCACTGCCAGGCTGCCGACATGACTTCGGCTTGGCAGCGAATCGCATCGTGACGCCACACGACTCCTTTGGATCGTCCGGTGGTACCGCTCGTGTAGAGCAGCATCGCGTTCTGCTGCCACTCCTGCTCTGCTCGCTTCGGTGACACTGCGAGCAGTTCGCCGGCCGCAAGTGCCGTTCCTCCACGGAGCGCCATGGTCTTGGTGACCCGGGCTCGATACTCCTCCGAGGTCACCGCGATCGAGACGTCGGCGTCTTCGAGCAGGTACTCGATTTCGGCTTCGGGGTGAGTCAGGGCCAACGGCACGGCGATACCGCCGGCCAGCCACACGCCCCACTGGACTGCGACGTAGGCGAAGCTCGGCTCGATCATCGTGGCAACGCGGGCCCCGTCGAGTGACTGCGTCTCGCCGGTCAATTCTCCTGCCACCGATCGGGCCGCGCCGACGAGGTCTGAGTACGAAAAGGTGCCGGTGGGATCAACAATCGCGGTCTTCTTGCCGTACGACTGAGCGCGTTCGAACAGTTCTTTCAACGTTTCCTGCCAATCATGCGCGCACGATATACGACGCCGGGCATGGACTCAGAGGCGCGGATACTCGATGACCGGCCGCGGTGGCGTGTACTCCATGATCCACAGCCCGGTGTTCATGTCGCTGACGTACATGAGGCCGTCGGTGACCGTCACGCCCCAGACCATGGGCAACGCCGCTGTGCCGTCGGGAGCTTGCCAATATCGCTGGGGGTCGATGCTTGCAGGCGGTATGAACCAGCCGACTTCGACGGGGTCGGCTGGGTTGGTGAGATCGACGATGCGCACTCCGTCCGAGTACCACGCCGCGTACTGGATGTCGCCTTCGATAACCGCGCTGTGGGCCGAATAGCGACCGTCGACATAAGTGGCATCACCCTCTTCGTTGGCCACAGCCCGCGGCGAAGTGAAGCTTGCTACCTCTATCACTTTGTCGAGGTCGGAGATGTCGTAGATTCGCTGCCCCGACCAGCCGCGGCTGTGGCGTTCCGAATCGCGGCTGACCAGATCCTGATCGCTACGCACCAGGATGCCGCGGTCGGCGTCTACGGCGACGCTGTGCGCGTTACCTTCGCTGTCCGGATCGAATCCAAACGTTGTTATGAGCAACGGCGCGGCTGGGTCGGCCGTATCAAGCAGCACGATGCCGGCATCCCAGTTGGCCACCCACAGCTGGTTGCCTGCGGCGGCCCAGGTGGCACTGTGGGCGTGCAGCTCGAGATCGTCGAAGACGGCTTCAGCCATGGCGCCGGTAAGCGCCCCACCGGCATCCCGGCGGAAGTCCCAGTCCGCGAGCTCGATCGGCGTCCCCGGATCGGTGATGTCGATAATCCGAAGATCGCCCGATGCGCCCTCGCTGTGGCGGTGGGATTGCAGGACCGTGACGGCCGCGAGCACGGTTCCGTTCTCGCGGACGACCACGTCGATCTCGTGCACGCCCTGGGTGCGCGGTCCTGATTCGTATGTGCCGACGAGTGTTGGAGCAGCCGAGTCTGACACGTCATACAGAGCCAGGCCGCGCAGCTTGGCGCTGCGACGCATCCCCTCGCTGGTGTCACAGAGGCGCACCGCCGCAACTGCGAGATCTCCCGAGAACGTGCTCGTTTCCACCTCGCCTACCCAAAGCGAGTCTGTGCTCGTTGCCGAGAATTCGTCTCCAGTCGCGATAGCCCCGATCAGCACGGGGGAGGAGGGGTCGGCCACGTCGATCATCCGGACGCCGCTGGCTGGGCACGACTGGGGCCGGCCCCAAGTGCCGATGTATGCCACTGCGTCGTGAACCTCGATGTCGGCTGCGAACCCTCCGTTGAGGCCGAGGTTGCCGACGTACCTGACGTTCTCGCCTGCGAATCGTGGAGTGGCCGCCGCCTGCCCGGCGCTCGCCGTAACGGGGCGTCCCTCGGCCGCCCGCAGATGTGGGTAGGGGTTGGTGGGGAAGCCGGTGACGTCGCGTATTTCGAAGTGGAGGTGGGATGGGGTTTCTTCTGCGTTGCCGCTGTCGCCCACGAAGTCGAGTATGTCTCCCGCTTTGACCTTGGCGCCAACGACAATTCCGTCGGCCGGTGCGCCGCCGAGGCCGTCGTCCGTGCCGGGGGTGTCATTGTCGAGATGGAGGTAGTAGCTGCGCCAGCCTCCATTGTGCCGGACGACGATGTAGCGGCCGGCCCTTTCGCCGATGCTGACTTTGGTGACTGTCCCGTCTGCCACCGCAACGACGGGTGTGCCCTTGGCCGCGAAAATATCAATCCCCTGATGGGTGCGACCTCCGCTGCGCGGCGCGCCCCAGCTATCTGAGTAGTTGTAGGGAGCGGCGACGGGAAAGACGATGTCGTATTCGGAAGCGAGGACATTGGCAGATTCGGCAGCGGCGGGCGCAAGCAATCCCACGACGAGGCTCGCCGTCATCACGAAAACGGCCGTTGAACGCGAACGTCCACCCCATCGGCGATGTGTCGCCGCCATTTATCCCCTTTGCCCTACCGACCATTCTGCCAGGTCAATCCGGTCCGTGTCATGAGGTATTTGAGCGCTGCCTGATACGGGCTATTGCTCTCGTCGAAGGACCGAGACACCAATCACACAGAACGGCCGGGCAGTATCAGGTCTAGCGGTTGGCGATCACGGCAGGATTGGTGGTGCCATGGCTGATCCGGCGCAATCTCTCTTCGACTTCCTGCGGATCGGCATCCGCAAACGGGTCGAGATTGCCGATGGCGCGCATGAGCTGTTGCCGATGAGTGGCCTTCTCATCTTCGATACGAGACTTGCGGCGGAGGAAGTTCTTCATTGCTCGACAGTGTGATGTAGTTGGCATGCCGCTGCCAGAAGGGTTTGTGGACTCGCTCCGTGACTAGTCAGTAGCTGCCGATGTAGGTTGAGTGACATGCCCTCCGAACTCATTCGGCTCGCACAACGATTCCGCACGGCTGATCTCGTCGACGCGATGGGTCGCCAGCACAAACACCGAGCGCACATTCTCGATCTCGTATCTCCTACTCCGGGCCGCATCCTTTTTGGTCCTGCGGTGACGATCTCCTACTTCCCTTCGTGCGATGCCGCGCTCGACCCAGACCAGTACAACTTCGCGCGGCTGTTCTATGAGGCCATTGGCGACGATGGCTCCGGCAAGGTTCTCGTCCTGGCTAGTAACGGCTACGAAAACACCTCGATGGGCGGCGGCACCAAGATGTCTCGCGCGCAGAACCACGGGCTGGCTGGTGTTCTCACGGACGGTCGCCTCAGGGACTTCGATGAGCTGGCAACCTATGACGCTGCGATCTACTGCTCGGGTCAGGCAACTCGGTGGGGAGGGGACAGCATCACGCCGTTCCAGGCGAATGTCCCTGTTGTGCTGCAAGGCGTCGGCATCATGCCCGGCTCATTCGTGTTCGCCGACTCATCCGGCGCAGTCGTCGTTCCGGAACATCAAGTCGATGATGTATTCGCTGAGGCGCAGCGAGTACAAGAGGAAGACGCCTCGGCAATGGGGAACATCCTGGGCGAGGATCCCATGACGGCGTCCGGCGATCATTGATCGTCTTCAGGTTCTCGAAGTGATCGGCGTTCCGTTGTGTAGCCCGCCTGATCGCGTACCTCGGGTGCCTGTGCGCCGGCTGCCGGCAGGCACCATCGACTGTCACACCCACGTCTTTTCCTCGGCCTATGAGCTGGCGCCGACTCGTGGCTACACCCCGCAGGATGCGTCGCTCGCGGAGATGCTTCACATGCACGAGCAGCTCGGTGTGGGGCGAGTGGTGTTTGTGCAACCGTCTGTCTACGGAACCAACAACGCAGCCATCCTCGATGCCATGGCTGCGATCCCTCAGCGGGCGCGCGCGGTCGTTGCCCTCGGCATGGACGCGACCGACTCGCATCTTGGCGAGCTCGACGAACTCGGCGTGCGCGGGATCCGCCTCAACCTGGCGGACAAGGGCGGCATGCCCATCGAGTTCGGCCAAATCGGTCGGCTGGCCGATCGGATCAAAGGCCTCGGTTGGCATCTCGAGTTTCTCTTCCGGTCCGAAGACCTCGGTGAGCTCGCGCCGACTCTTCGTGGGCTGCCGGCTCCCGTGTCGATCGCCCACTTCGGGTACGTAGCCGCCGATGCCGGCTTGGCTTCTCCGCCATTCCAAACCCTGCTCGAACTGTCGAGGTTGGGGCACGTGTGGATCAAGCTCTCAGCGCCCTATCGCCTGGGAGACGGCGATCTGCCGCCCTGGGACAACGTCGTTGCGCTGGCTCACGCGCTGGTTGAGGCGAGCCCGCAGCGAGTCGTCTGGGCGACGGACTGGCCCCACCCGAACAAATTCGGGCCAATTCCCAACGACGCTGACCTCGCCGAGCAAGTCACTCGATGGTTGCCGGACGAATCGGTCATGCGTCGGGTTCTCATTGACAACCCCGAAGAGCTCTACGGGTTCTGACGCCACCGGCCGGTATTGTGATTGGATGCATACGCTCACCGAGTTTCTGAAGCACAACACCATGATGAACGCTCGGCTGCTCGATGCCTGCGAAGTGTTGACCGAGGGTCAGCTTGGCGCTTCAGTCGACGGGACATACGGGACGATTGGCGCAACGCTCGTGCACATCGTGCAGGGCCAAGACTCGTATGCGACTCGGTTCTTTGATCTCGAACGGCCGGAGCGCCTCGACGAGGATCCGTTCCCAGGGTTCGAGGTGTTGCGCAGTCGGCTGGCGAAGACCGACGTATTGCTCGAAGAGGCGGCAGTTTTGGCAGATGACGGGCGCACGGTGTCGATCAGTGGTGATGACCCGGCGGGAACGTGGGACATGGCACGTGGTCTGCTCTTGTTACAGGCCGTCAACCACGCCACAGAACATCGCTCGCAGATCGCAACGGTGCTCACCCAGCTTGGGATCGAGCCTCCAGACATGAGCGGGTGGCGGTTCTTCTTCGACGCAGACCACATGGTGGAGAAATAGGCACGTATCAGGAAGACCTGTCGGATGTCCGGTAGGTAGGTTTCCTCTTGAGGGGTGATGGATGGAAGATCTGCCCACGACCTATCAGGGCGACGAGGCCGAACGCAGGGCGCGCCTGCATCCGAAGGTTCGCATGGTGCTCGACGGCGACAATGAGGTGAATCTGGTTCGCTCCGAGATATCTGCCTCGGTTCAAGTGGACTACGACAAGGCGTTCGACCAGGAACTCGTGATCGACATGAGTGCGGGTGATCTCGAGCAGCGTGATCTATCGAAGACCGTTCCCGTCAAGGTGGACATTGCAGACTCGGCCCCTTCGGTGTCGGAAGAAATGCCCCGCTCGGCAGCTCCGCCGCCCGACGCTCTGGGTGACGCGGCGCCTCCCCTTGATCCTTACGCCAATATCCCGGATCCCAAGATCAGCGTGTTCGTCCAGCTGGTAGCTCCGAATCGCGAAGACGGAACTTCATCCACAACTCACACGAAGCTCCCGGGCGAGACATCGCGAGTTGGTGACCTCGTGATGGCCGACGTCAACCGCGATGATCTCGCCAGGCTGTCAGGCTATTCGTTCGTGGCCAGGGTCGAGCCTGGAGAGCCCGTGAAGCATCCAAGGCCGCGCCTGGGCTTGTCCCACCGCAGCGAGTCAAACCGGCCCAGCTTCCTTCGTGACCCACGAACCGGTGGCATCGATCACAAGGATGGTGAGGATGTCCTGGTCGGCATCATTGACGTCGAAGGTTTCGATTTCGCACACGAGGACTTCCTCGATGCCGCTGGGAAGACCCGCTTCGTCTCGATCTGGGATCAAGGCGGGCAGGTTCGAGAGCCGCCTCTCGGGTACGGCTTTGGGTCCGAGTTCCGCGCAGAGCACTTGAATGGTGCGTTGGCGCAATCGACATTCACTCCGACGGCCTTCGAGCCGCAGTCCGTGATGAAGAAAGGATCTCACGGGACGCACGTTGCGTCGATCGCAGCGGGCAATAGCGGCATCTGCTCGAAGGCCGAGATTGCCGGCGTGTTGGTCGCTCTCGACGACCGTGATCATGATCGGCGGCGCTCCCTGTATGACTCGACTCGCATTGCGCACGGTGTCTCCTATCTGATGGGACTTGCGCAGAGCAGAGGGAAACGGCTCGTCGTGAACATCAGCCTCGGCACGAACGGTCATGCGCACGACGCTTCGAGCCCAACGAGTCGTTGGATCGACGCGCTATTGGTGCAACCTGGGCGTGCGGTATGCGTGGCGGCCGGCAACGCCGGCCAGATGGATCAGGAGTCGGAGGCCGACTTCGGGCATGTGTTGGGGCGAGTGCACACTCGGGGCAAGATTCCGGCAGCCGGCCTGAGGCGGGAACTCGAGTGGCAGGTCGTTGGCAACGGGATCGAGGACATCTCCGAGAACGAGATGGAGATCTGGTACCCGTCCCAAGACCGTTTTTGTGTACAAGTCAAACCACCGGGTCGACCATGGAGCCCCGTGGTTGAGCCTCGGCAGTATCTCGAGAACCATGAGCTGAGTGATCGCACCAGGCTGAGTATCTACAACGAGCTCTATCACACGGCCAATGGAGCCAACCACATCTCCATCTTCCTCAGCCCGTTCCTCGACCCGGCCGGAGTCAAGGGCGTAGCGCACGGAACCTGGAAGGTCCGACTCATCGGACACGAGGTGCGCAACGGGACGTTCGACTGCTGGATCGAACGGGATGACCCGAGGCCGATGCAGCCGGGCGTCCACGGCGGCTTGTGGCGTTTCCCCTCCTTCTTCGGCGAGCGGACCTTCAGTAGAAGGGCAACAGTGAGCAGCCTGGCGTGTGGCCAGCGAGTGGTATCTGTGGCCAACCACGACGTTCTCAGCGAGCGGATCAACTCTACGAGCAGTCTGGGCCCGACGCGTGACGGTCGGGACAAGCCAGACATCGCCGCGCCTGGAACCGACATCGTCGCCGCTCGCGGATTCGCCCCGGACGACGAGGAAAAGTGGGTCACGATGACCGGCACCTCCATGGCGAGCCCTTACGTAGCTGGGGTCACGGGACTCATGCTGGCCGTCGAACCGCAGCTCACCGCAGCCCAAGTCGTCGGGATTATTCGGCGGACCGCTCAGCCGTTGCCCGGCTCTGACTTCGAGTGGCAGCGTGACGCGGGGTTCGGCATCCTCGATCCGGCTGCCGCTATCCAGGAGGCTCATTCCTTCTCTACCTACACCGACATCGACAAAGCCAGCGAGGGCGACTCATGAAGATCACAGCCTTCCCTGCCGCCGACGGAGACTGTTTCCTGCTCGAGAGCGGAACGAAAAGGATCCTCGTGGACGGAGGG
>JAHEJX010000123.1:8213-8936 GCA_024638645.1 Actinomycetes bacterium | reverse complement strand
CGTCCGGTCCAACGAGATCGTCGTTCACTCCGGCCACCATCGGGATGATGGTGTCGGGAACGCCGTCACCATCGGTGTCGACCTGCCACTCGAGCGTCCAACCGGCCGGAATGCCGGTCTCGCACATCGTGTATACCTCACCCGGAATCAGCTTGACACCGGCGAAGTCCACTGTGGTCGGAGGCGACGAATCGCTCTCGTCGACGCTCGGACCCGTCAGCGTGAAGTTCCAGATCATGGTCTGGCTTTCAATGCCGTTGGTGAGCTTGAGCAGGCTGGTCATGCCCATCGCCGTGTTGGTGATGGTGCACGTCGCCTCTTCGGCCAAGCCGAGACTGATGGTGTCACCGTCGTCCTGCGTACCACCGACACAGACCCAGTCGCTGGCCAGATAGCCGGCGGGACCGGTTTCGGACAGGTCATAGGAGCCTGCATCGAACTCGGCGTCGCTCATCACGCCCGTCTGACCGGAGAACCCGGTCGGGCCGGTCGCCGTCAGCGTCCAATCGGTTGCGGACGCAGTCCCACCCGGATTGGCGCCGTTTTCGACCGCCTTGATGAGGGTCAGCTTCGGTGCGATGTCGTTGTTGGTCAGCGTGCAGGTTTTGCTCTCACCGAGCGCCACCGTCGTATCACCGTTGACGTCACAGTCGCCGCTGAATCCCTCGAAGGTGTAACCCGACAACAGGGTCTCTCCGGCTCCGTAGGTGCCCGGATCAACCG
>JAHEJX010000123.1:0-8113 GCA_024638645.1 Actinomycetes bacterium | reverse complement strand
GCACCGCCGTACCCGAAGTGGTGGCGTTCCCGTCCAACGTCAAGTTGAAGTCGTCAGGAGCTGCCGAACCACCATTGTCATTGATCACCGTCTTGACGACCGTGATAAACGCCTGCTGATCATTGTTGGTCAGCGTGCAGGTCTTGGACTCACCGAGCGCCACCGTCGTATCACCGTTGACGTCACAGTCGCCGCTGAATCCCTCGAAGGTGTAACCCGACAACAGGGTCTCTCCGGCTCCGTAGGTGCCCGGATCAACCGGCACCGCCGTACCCGAAGTGGTGGCGTTCCCGTCCAACGTCAAGTTGAAGTCGTCAGGAGCTGCCGAACCACCATTGTCATTGATCACCGTCTTGACGACCGTGATAAACGCCTGCTGATCGTCGTTGGTGATGGTGCAGGTTGCGTCCTGATCCAACGCCAACGTGATCGAACCGTCAGCAGCGCAGTCGCCACCCCAGTCACCGGCTGCGTAGCCAGCAAGGAGGGTCTCTGCAGCCAAGTGGCCGCCAGCATCGAAGTCGTTGGTTGCACCCGACAGCACCGCTCCGCCATCAACCGTCAGGTTGAAGTCGTCAGGAGCTGCCGTTCCACCGTTGTCGTTGATAACGGTCTTGATGACCGTCAACGTCGGCGAAATGTCGTCATTGGTGATCGTGCACACCTTGCTGCCACCGATGAGCGTGATGGTGCCATCAGCAGCACAATCGGTGCCCCAATCGGAGGCCTCGTAGCCAGGCTGCTCCGTCTCAGAAGCGGTGTAATCACCGTTCGGAAGCGTGACAGTCACACTGGAGGTCGCCGGGTTGCCGTTGATGAACAACGGGAAGTCCGCCACAACTGCTAGGCCGCCGTTGTCGTTGATGACCGTCTTGATCAGGGTCAACTGGGTCTCGAAGGTGAGCGGGATGTCGTTGTTGTTGATCGTGCACGTGACATCGTCGCCCGAAGCGAGCGTCAGCGTGTCGTCGACGTTCAGAGGGAACGGGTCAGAATTGGCATCAACGCATGTCCAAGCGGAAGCCAGGTAGCCCGTCGGGCCATTCGACTCGGACAAGGTGAAGTCGCCCGTAAACACCTGACCGGTGACTCCCGTTGTGCCGCTGAGGTCGTTGGCACCGTCGCCATCGGCGGTCAGCGTCCATTCGTCAGGATTTGCTGTACCACCATTGTCAGTGGTCACTGTCTTGACCAACTTGAGGTTGGCGGTCGAGAGGGAGTTGGTGAAGGTACAGACCGTGACCGTGCTGCCCGCGACCGTCACCACTCCGTCCGACTCATCCACGGCTCCCCCACCGTCGGTCGAACAGGTCAGGCTCGTCAGCTCGTAGCCCTCGACGCTCGACTCGGTGAGCGTGTAGTCACCCGGGGTCACGGGAAGAACTTGGGTTTCACCGTCAGCCGAGATGACGTCGGTGCCAGTGGCAGTCAAGGTGAAATCAGACGGTTGTGCGCTGCCGTCCGCCACCACCTTCACCAACTTGAGGAAGGCGGGGATTTCGGTGAACAGACAATCGTTCGACAACGAGGACGGCGATGCGCTCGGCTTGGTACAGGTGTTGAGCAATAGCAGAGTGTCGACATCGCCGGTGAGGTCGCTGAGCTGACAGGTGGCCTGAAGGTCTTGGTCGTCATCAGGGGGCTGCCCAAAGTACGCGTCGACGAGCAGGGGATCGGTGCACACCACCGAGAACTCGGTTGACACAGGGTTGTTACCTGTGCACTTACCGTTGGAGTATTGCATTGAGGTACAGGAGTACACCTCGTACTGTGGGAAACCGACTGCGATTCCATCGGGCTGCGCGTCGTCGAACTCGACCGAATAGCAGACGGCGGTGACAGAATCATCGGGTTCCAGGAAGTACGTACAGGTGTCAGAGGAGTTGGCGCCGGACAAGTCCGTCTCATCCCACGCAAAGCCGAAGAAGCCGTGCGGCCCGACGATGGCTCCTGCGAGGTCCTGCTGAGCGCCCATACCCGTGTCGATCTGGTCGTGACCGCCCGAATCCAGAACAGTGACAGGCGGAAAATCAGTCGCCGACGCTGAATTGAGGGCCACCCCGCCGAACACCAGCACAACCGCGAACAGTCCAAAGAGAAGGGCGAGAGACCGACCGCGCCGGCCTGGCTGTGATGACGAACTCTGATACTTGCCCATAGCTGCTCTTCTCCGTCCAAGATGACTGCGGTGCCCCATCAGGATGCTCTGTTGCATCCGCTCGCTCGCAATCACATGCTCCCACCGCCCAGGATCGGGCGATGCGGAACTCTTCCCTAGTGCGTTGCGAGAAGCAAGCGCGAGGGCGTGGATTCCACTCAACACCCGAACGGGCACCCGATGCCCGCCGCGGCGCGGACGCCTGTGCCGCGTAGGAGATCGGGCTCAGCTGGAGAAGACGGCAGCGAGCGCGGCGTCGCGGTCGGGTGTTTCGAGCTTGCGCACGATCGCCGCCACATGGCTACGTACCGTGGCCGAACAGACGAAGAGCCGCTCGGCGATCTCGTTCGTCGTGCGACCCTGCTGCAACAAGCACAGCACCTCCCACTCGCGTGTCGACAGCTCGTACCCTTGATTGTCGCCGCTCGGCAGGATGATGCAGCCCGGTGAGCGGAGCTGTCTCACCAGCGTGGCGGTCATCGCCCGGGGAAGGACCGGGTCGCCGGCCAGAATCGCTTCGATCGCAATGCACAATCGCTCGGGCGAGATGCTCATCGGCACGTAGCCGACCGCCCCGGCATGGAGGAGCGCCAGCAGTTCCGCTTCGTCGGGCCGCTCGAACACCACCACGACGGCGGTCTGGGGCGCGAAGTCGACGAGCCGGGAGACCAGCTCGACCACATTGCCGGTGTGTTCGCGTCCCAACAAGACGGCATCGGGATCGTGGCGCGTGGTCGTCTCGAGCAACTCCTCGGCGGACTCGACCGACAGGACCTTGCACTTGACGTCGGCCAACTCGCCGAGGACCCGCTCGATGCCCCCGCTCGGAATCCACGTGACGAGCAGCGGAATCTTGCGCAACGACCCGCGTCTGCGCTCGGCGGCGCCGTTCACCTGCTGCTCGCCCTGGTGTTCGCCCACGAACACGCCCCCTCAATTGTGACGAGAATAGTAACGAGATCGATCGACGGCGGCAAATGCAGTCCACGTCCCGTGGTCACGAGGTGGTCACACAACAGCACGAGAATGCTCGCCTGGAGGCGCCCAGCGCTACGAGCGCTGAACGGAACTCCCAGTCGACGTGGCCGGGCAGACGAAGAGCCGCTCGGCGATCTCGTTCGTGGTGCGGCCCTGCTGCATCAGACACAGCACATCCCACTCGCATGTCGACAGCTCGAACCCTTGACCGTCGCCGCTCGGCAGGATGATGCAGCCCGGTGAGCGGAGCTGTCTGGTCGTCTCGAGCAACTCCTGGACGGACTCGACCCGCAGGACCTCGTGCTCGAAGTCGGCCAACTTACCGATTATCCGCTCGACGCCCCTGCTCGGAACCCACGTGACGAGCAGCGGAATCTTGCGCGACGACCCGCGTCTGCGCTTGGCGGCGCCGTTCACCTGCTGCTCGCCCTGGTGTTCGCCCAAGAACTCGCCTCGCCTGCGCGTGCACACGCGACCGGCACGAAGGCTCGGCTTCGCGTCGCTGGGGCCCGCTTTGCCCGCCTTGGCACCAAGCGCTACTCGATGCACGGGCCCGAGATGGCCCGGCTGATGACGAGCTGCTGAATTGCTCAGCCGCCTCCCCAGCGCCGAAAGCAACGACAGCGCAGCAGCACACTCCCCACACGTCGCCGCACCCAAAGCAAAACCCGAGACACAACCGGAGATGTCGAAACCTCCGCAATGCCTGCGAATTCCGAGGTGCGGGTGGAGCGAAAGGCCTTGCCCTTCGGATCGCACGTTAGAACCCCGTGGGAACGAAGTCCACGGGCAACCAGCTGGTTGGCTAACCAACTTCCCGGCTTCCCAAGAGAAGCTCGTCGCGATATCGAGCACCTGGCTCACACCGACGCCCTTACGCAGGTCGCACCTGTTTGCCGGATATCTCGCGCCAGGGCTAGATGTCACCGCTCGCCGACATGTTGACGTCGCTGCGGGAGCGGTCGTCAGGCATCGGGGCAGGTGACCGAGAACGTGGCCTCGACCGCACGGTCGTCGTCGTCTCGGTCGTAGAGCGTCGCCGTGCCCTCGGCGTGGAGTCCGTCGGGCGAGAAACCCCAGGCCACCTCCGTGGGGAGGTCGGGAGCGCTCGACGACAGCCTGGTGTTGTCGACCTGGAACTCGACGTTGGGCGAGAAGGTGGAGTTGTAGGGCAGGTCGGCGAAGAAGGTGTTGAAGAACCCCTCGGCGCCCTTCTCGGGGACCGGCGCACCCGTCGCGTCTACGTGGTTCATGACCACCTCGAGTTGGTCGGCGACCGGGCCCTTGCGGCACACCCCGTCCCGTTCGTCGTCGGGGTCGCCGACGTCGAGGAGCTCGTAGGTGGTCCCGTCGATCGTCACGGTCCCGACACCCTGGTCGACCGGGTCGACTGCATCGACCTCATAGGGGCTCTCGCTCTCGGACGGGTCACCACTCTCGTCGCCGTCTTCACCGGTGTCAGCATCGGTGTCGGCCGACGAGTCGTCGGCGGCCGCCGCACCGTCCGCATCCGACGACTCCACGTCATCGTCGTCTCCGCCGCAGGCCCCCACGGCCAGGATGACGACGATGCAACCGATCCCGATTCGGGTCCGCTGGTTCCGGTTCCGTCCGTGAATACCCATGGCCCAACTGTACGTCAGCCTGATGGCTGTTGACCGAGAAACCACGCCGCGGCGCCCGATCTGGATGAGACGTCGCGATTCGGCATTGATCTCGTCCCGCAGAGCCCTAGCGCGTCTGACATAGGGCATCGGCAGGAAGCGATCATCACGTCGGTCGAGCGGCTGCCATCGCCGCTCCTAATGCCGGATCCAGGATGGGTTGGAGGTCGTTGCGCCGCCGCGAATATCGAGCACCACAGTTGGGCCGAAGTACGGCGCGGGCCTATCGCCGTTCTGCTGCCGTTATCGCTGTGCTTGTGCGCACAAGACAGGTTCGGGTCCATGTGTCAAGCTGGCCCGGACTGATAAGCGCTATCGGTTCCAATTGCCTTCAGGCGGAAGTGAGGGAGTGTTATGCGACGAGTGATCGCAAGCTTATTCTCAGGTTTGCTAATAGCCAGTTTAGCCGTGATTGCAGGGCCGGCGAGTGCCGCTCCGCAAGGCTTCATCGAGGACGAACTCGAGTACGGGTTCTTCTATGGAACCTTCGACCAGAGCCCCAACGTGGCTCTGTTCGCCGGAGGCACGTTCGAGGAGTTCTGCGTTGGCGACCCTGGGAGGGCCCCGCTTCGCGTGTTTCAGCGCGACGACGGGACGGTGGATCTGAAAGTCAATGCCAAAGACCAGCCGATCCACCTGTATTACACAGAGTTCAACGACATATTTGACTGGCTCGACGCAATCTGTCCAGAGATCGCAGGCGGAGGTGATGCCCCGGCACCGTTCGCCAGTGGGACAGCCAATCTGAAGGTTCGCGACTCCTACCTCTTCGACGGCGGACCCCCTACCCACGTGTTCAACTCGGTGAACGGGAAAGCGGTCGCCCCTGACGGGACCGTGTACCACGTACGCGGCGCCGCTGACATCCCCTTCGTGGATGGAGTGCCAGTGGGCACGCCTCCAGAGTGGGTCAGTTTCTCGTTGAAAGAACGACGCTAGCGCCGCCCTGCTCCGAGCAATGCTCTCGAAGCGCCTCTTGTCGCGGTCCACGATGCCGGGTTCCGCGATGAGAGGTGGGCCGAGCGAGCTCTAGACGAGCTCGGGGACTTCTCGGTCGTCGACGCGATGCTGAAGATCCACGTTCATTACCCCGGACGTCGCGCTTGCGGACGCGCCATCAGGTGACAGGTTGAAGATGATTGCTAGAGAAACGCTTCGAGGTCATGACACGTCGTTTCATCTGTCGGCAGAATCATGTGTCCAGTCGGTGGTGACCGGCGGAGCGATGTCGATGGCGGCCCAAGAGGCGCAGGCCCTCGAGGATGCGCCTGGAATGCTGGAGGAGATCCTTGACGAGCGTGTTCTCGACACGACGGGGTCTATCGAGGTTGAAACAGGTGCGGTTCTTGTTTGACGCACGACTCAGGTTCGCTCTCGCACCAGCCAAGAACGAAACCCGGTCATATCCAGCGCACACAGTGCCCATATCGCGCGTTTGCTACCCCACGCCCTTTAGGCCACTCAGTAATCGCGACTCAAGACGAACGAGCGGCCACTCGGTATCCGGCGAAGTCGAGTGGGTGGTGCAGCTCGAAGCCCAATCGATAATCACGTTCCTCGGCCGGGCTCAGCAGCGTCCCGGAACGGCACGTGGCGCGGTTTGGAGGCCACCGTCCGCAACATGCAGCGCCCGTCTCGGAGACCGATGGCCGGAACTCTTGAGCCGGGGTGAATTGTGACTACGGCAAGACAGCGTCGTCAGCCTTGATCACCATCCGGCGGGATGGAGTGCGCCTGTCACCGCAAATACTGAGCGCCCGGCCTGTGCCGGAGTAGTGCTGGCCGACATCGCGGACGGCCTGAGCAATATCGGTTGCCATCGAGCCACCATCGCCTCGGCGCCCAGCGTCCACAAGCGAGCAGTTTGCCGGATACGAGCGGCTTCATCGAGCCCGACGCCGAGTTGTTCTGATCGCCCTCGACCCGGCGTTCGGAGGCGGCCGGCTGCCGGGATTCGGGGACGCGATTATGGGTCGACTCTCGTGCGCGGAATGCCGATAGGGGGCGTGACGAGGATTCTGCGCCGTACCTCGTGACGTCCCTGTCGCGGCGGTGAGGGTGACGTATCCGATGTCGTCGAGCCACTCGATGAGTACGGTCGACCGGATTGACCATTCGCCGGTGCGGAAGGGGTCCGACGAGGATCTGCGCGGAATCCTGAATGAGTCGGCGGTCAGGTGCCGGTTCTGTGTGGTCGGCGCACGTCACCCGTCGGCATCGGACCGCCGGAGCGTCGGCCCGCGGCTATGCGTTGGAGTCGACGAAACCCTCGCCGACAGATTCCTTCGATGTCGAGAGTCCGACGAAGCGGATGGCCGGCGTACCCGCCTCGTATGCGGTGAAGAAGACCGGCTTCTCGGTCTGCAGCAGGTGGTACACCTCGTCGAATTTGTGCGCGTCCATCTGAACCTGATGGAAGTTCGCCCCGATGTTGACGTAGTCCGCCGGCGCGGCACCGGGAAACGAGATGGCGACCGTGTCGCCGTCATCGAGGGTCAGACGGATCGATCGGTTGTAGGGCAGGCTCGATTCGAAGATGTCGACCTTGTAGTCGTCGATCTCCTTGTTCCAGACGAAGGGCATGGCAGTCTCCTTTGAGTAGTGGATCTGTGTACCTAAATGAGCAGGACGACGGCCCGGAGATACATCAATCGGTGAAGACCACCTATTCGGACGCCGCGTTTCGATCTCCAACCCTCGGGTCACCGGCCTCGAGCAGCCCGAAGGGCTCTGTTGCGTTGACGGATCGGGTGCGAGTCGTACCGTGCCCGAGTGATCCATCGTCGCCGTCCCGCCCCTCCATCGTTTGCTGGATTCCGGTTCCCGCCCGACGTGGTCTTGCTGGCGGTGCGCTGGTATCTCCGCTACGGCCTGTCGTACCGTGATGTCGAAGAACTCCTGGCCGAACGCGGGATCGAAGGCCGCCCAGGAACCGGCGAAGTCGAGTGGGTGGCGCAGCTCGAAACCCAATCGGATGATCACGTTCCTCGGCCGGGCTCAGTAGCGTTCCGGAATGGCACGTGGTGCGGTTCGGGGGCCACCGTCCGCGACATGTAGCGCCGGTCTCGGAGTCCGATGGCCAGAACTCTTGAGCCGGGGTGACTGATGATTGGGGCAAGACAGCGTCGTCAGCGTTGATCAACGGTGGTCGCGCTAGCTCGGGTCGTCCTCGCGGTCCCAGATCCGGCGGGATGGAATGCGCCTGTCGCCGCGAATGCCGAGCGCCCGGCATGGGCCGTCATGCGTGGTAGGCAGATCGCCGCAGCGGGTTTTCGTTCGCCGTTATCGAGTGTCCCTGACCGGCGCGTATGGG
>JAHEJX010000036.1 GCA_024638645.1 Actinomycetes bacterium | reverse complement strand
GGCCGGCGGGAGGCACGGCGTGTTTGACGAACACGTCGGCCATTATCGCGACGTCTGCGCCGATCCAAGCTCGGAGGCGCAACAGTTCGGCGGCCTTCCCTACGATCGGGCCCTGATCGGTATACATGGTGCCGGTGAGCACGTTGACTCTGATGAATTCGGCGCCGACGGCCGCCGCAATGGAAAGCGCGCTCAAGGCATCGTTGCGCAACACGTTGATCCCCAGCGGAGCCGTGATGGTGTTTCGGATGGTGGTAGCCGCCCGAGTCATAGCGGCAACAGTTATAGGCGGCACCTCATCTGCAAAGAATGGAGCATCGCCGAAGTTCTCGAGCATCAGTCCGTCGAAGCCTGCCGCCACCAGGACGGCTGCATCGGCAACCGCTTGTTCGAGAACCCCTTCGAGATCGCCGCTGAAGTGGGGTGAACCGGGAAGGGGCAACAGGTGGACCATGCCGATGAGGCGTGGCAAAGGGCCGTGGCCTGAAGCAACAGCAGCCACGGCTATCAGTAGGCTCGCACGACGCGGAGCGCGACCTCCGCCTTGTCCCCTTCAGCTTTGAGGTTGGTTGCGGACAGGTCCAGTCGGTGAACTGCAACCCGGCACCATTCGCCCGCGATGCCCTTGATGACGTTTTCGGCATCCGGCGGGCCATAGACCCAGCGAGCGTAGTTGGGGCCCATCAGCTCGACCCTGATTCCGCCTTCGGGGAATTCCTCGCCGGCCACCTCAAATGAGTAGGGCAGCATGCGGTGGGCGAGCCAAGCCACGTGGCGCAGGCGCGGGGTGTCGTTGAGCGGATCATCCTCCGGTTCGCCTTTGAACCGATCGGTGAGTGCCATCTTGATGTCGAGACCGTGCGCCCACGTTTCCATCAGTCGCAGTGTGGCAAATGCCTGGGCGCTCATGGGTGCCAGGATCCAGTCGATTCGGTCGTTCGGCATCTTCTTGGAGAGGGCGTCGACTACGGCCGCCCGTCCGCTGCGCCACCATTCGATGACCTCTTGATAACGCTTGGGGCGTCCTTCGATTACGCCTCGAGAAGTCCACTCGTCGATGTCGTCGAGGGTGACTTGACCGGGAGGATTGCCTCCGGCAGCTTCGGCGGCAGCCCACTCCGTGTAGGCCAAGTGGCTAATCGTGTCGTGAATCGACCAACCGGGCGCCATCGTTGGCAGTTTCCAGTCGCGTTCGTGCAAACCCTGGAGGAACTGGTCCAGTGATTGTTCTTCTGCGACGAGGTCAGAAAGGATTTCCCGCATAATCCGAACATTCTACTTCGCTCCAGACGCTTATGACTCGGTAACCCACCCGTTTATCCGATTGACCATCTGGCGCAGCATTCCGATATCGCGGCGGTTGAAGTGGAACTTGATTCGATCCAGCTCGGGGTTGTCACCGTCGCGAGCCTCATGTTCGCTCATTGCGGTGGTTTCGATCGCTCCAGAGACGACGATGCCGGCAAACTCCTCGTTGAGTTCGGCCAGCTGGGCTGTAGTCGGGCCCTGTTTCATGCGGATGACCAGCTTGCCTTCTACATACCGTTGCGAGTGGTAGTTCCCGTAGAACCGAAGAATCTCGTCGCGAGCTGCGCCGGGGTCGTTGGTGTGGAAGAACAGATTGAAGTCGTGCGGGGAGATCATTCCTTGTTTCAACAGGACTTCGACGAAGGAGCGCCAAGCATCCCAGTAGCCTGTCCCGGGCGCGTCGAGCAAAACGATCGGGGCCAGGGGCGCTTTCCCAGTTTGTACGAGCGTGAGAAGCTCGAATGCCTCGTCTTGCGTGCCAAACCCTCCGGGAAACATGACAAAGGCGTCAGACTCCTTCACGAACATCAGCTTGCGCGTGAAGAAGTATTTGAAGTTGATTAGGCGGCTCTCGTGGAGGAATTCGTTGTTCGAGGCTTCGAACGGAAGTCGGATTGCGACCCCGAAGCTCTTTTCGATTCCGGCGCCCTGGTTACCGGCGCGCATGATGCCGGGGCCGGCTCCGGTGACAACCATCCAGCCCTCGTCCTCGGCCATCATCCGGGCGAATTCCGCAGCCAGTTTGTAGTTGGGCGCATCCTCGGCTGTGCGCGCCGAGCCGTACATAGTGACTTTGGGGATGTGCTGGTATTTGGAGAAGATAAGGAACGCGTATCGCATTTCCTTGAGAGCGCTGTTGGTGAGTTTCAGGTTGCCGCGGTCGTTGTTGTCGCGCAGCATCTTGAGGCCGCTCACCAGGATCTCGCCGACGAGGCGGTCGTCGGTGTCGTCATCAGGCTCGCCGGCGACAGCATCTCGCACCAGCTGGTGCAGCCGGGCGTCGAGGTCTTCGTCTCCGAGGTTGTAGCTCACGGCGGCAACGCTAGTCAGTGGTAGGGATTCGGTAGTCGGTATTCAGCATTCCGCCGTCGGCAGCTCACCCACGACTTCCAGCTACCGGCTCTCGACTACCTTCTGCAGCCGATGCACCTGATCTGGGATTGGAACGGGACTCTGTTCGACGATCTGCATATCGTCGTCGTAGGAGTGAACGCCTCTTTGGCAACTGTCGTGGATGATATTGCGATTGACGACGATGGTTATCGGGACCATTACCGCCGACCGGTCAGGGAGTTCTACGACACACTGCTGGACCGCCCCGTGACGGATGACGAATGGGGTGTGATCAACGTGAGGTTCCATGATGTGTATTTCGACCTCATCGATCGGGCTGGACCCAACCCCGAGGCGCACGCGGCTGTGCAGGCGGCGAACGAACGAAGCTTGACTCAGTCCATTCTGTCGATGTGGACTCACACCTTGTTGCGGCCGACCGTCGTACGTCATGGTCTTGCCGACCACATGCTGGCCGTCAGAGGTTCAGCCGATGCAGAAGGGTCGATCAAGACAGATCTGCTGCGACTGCACCTAGATGAGCTCCAACTTCCGGCCGGAACCAAGATCGTCATGGTTGGTGACACATTCGACGACGCCAATGCTGCCGCGGACGTCGGAGTCGGTGCGGTCCTCTACGACGGCGGGTCGCACCACCGCGAAGCGCTCGAGGCGACAGGCGTACCGGTTGCAGACACACTGTGCCATGCAGTCGATCTAGCGATCGACCTATGAGCTTGGGTACAGGCCGCTGGGTTGCCGGTCCCTGGGAGGTGGCCGCGCTGGCCGAGTTCAACGGGAGAACCATTACTGCCGTCGGCCACTCGGGTTACCTCCATCCGGGAGATGTGTTTCATCGCACATTTGGTGGGAACAGACACCTCGACCCCTCGAGCTTTCTCCATGTGTGGGAGGACGCTACGGGGATCACCGCATGGCTGATGTTGCAGCCGCGCCATGGCGGCTGGGATCTTCAGGTGCGGCCAGATCTTCGAGATCCGCTACTGGAGGCTGAACTCATCGAATGGTCGGTTGAAGCTCTGCTGGTGCTCCTGGCCGAATCCGATACGAATCTAGACCGTGTGGTCGTCGGCGCCTTTGCCGACGACTCGGTTCGCATCGAAGCGCTCGAGCGCGGTGGTTGGCTGCGAGGCAATGACCCCTACTTCATAACAGAACGAAGTACCCGGCTCCCCCTGCCGGTCGAGTTGCCACCGGGCTACTTCGTGCGTCCCGCCGGCGGTAGGAGGCCACCGCCATCGGTGAGTTGCATTCGGCCGCGTTTGGGTCCGATTGGGGACCAGGTGGATACGCCCGATATATGGGCAATTCGGGCTATTCCCCGGAACACGAGCTGTTGGCGGTAGCGCCAGACGGCTCGCTTGCCGCATTCGCAGTTGTCTGGCTCGACCGGATCTCTGGGCGAGGTTTGTTCGAACCGGTTGGTACACACCCCGATCATCGGAAGCTTGGCTTGGGTCGGGCTGTGATGGCAGCCGGGATCGAGCTCATGGCGTCGGCGGGCCTCCACACGGCAATGGTCATGTTCGAAGGCACCAACCCGGCGTCGCGAGCGCTCTACACGCATTCCGGATTCGACGTCGTGCACGAGATCATCGACTACACGAGACCGGTGCTTCGATGCGGGGGAGAGACGACCCGGGCGCCGTAGGCTGTCGGCCGCATGTACAGCCGTACCCGCCGCACCCAGTCGTCCGCCGAACCCAGGCCCCGCATACGCGGCGCCGACATTCGCCAGTTGCGCAGGCTATTGGCGACGATCCGTCCATACCGCCGGCTACTGGCCATCGCGATCGTCGGCGTCATCATCGCCAGCTCCCTTGGCCTGGTGTTTCCCAGAGTCATCGGCGAGTTGGTGGACAGCGCGTTGGCGACCGCGACATCGGATCTCACGTCGCTGAACAGGATCGCACTGCTTCTCGTGGTGATCTTCTTCTTCCAGGCTGGCTTCAACTTCATCCGCTCGTACTTCCTATCGATCGTTGGGGAGGCGGTTGTCGCTGACTTGCGGATAGACACGTACCGGCACCTGTTGACCCTTCCCGTGAAGTTCTTCGACTCCCGTAAGACCGGCGAGATCACATCGCGGCTGACGTCGGACGTCGCCGTTGTGCAAAACACTGTGTCCGGTGCGCTGGCTGCGGCGATGGCGCAATCCATCACTCTGATTGGCGGCGTCATCCTGCTCTTCGTCATCAGCGTCTCCCTCTCGCTGACGGTGCTGGCGTTCCTGCCGATCATGATCGTTGCCGCTGCGATTTTCGGGCGGCGGCTCCGCCGCGTATCGACTGAGTTTCAGGACAAGATCGCGGAGGCGAATGCAGGCGCCGAAGAGTCGATTGCCGCGGTACGGGTCGTCAAGTGGTTCAGCGCAGAACAAGTCGAAGGGGAGCGTTACAGCCGATCGGTGCGCGACTCGTACCGGCTCGCCCGACGTCGCGCTCGGTTGCGGGCCCTATTCACATCGTCAGTGACGTTTGTGGCGTTCTCCACCCTGGCGTTTGTCATTTGGCAGGGTGGGCGCCGAGTCCTGCTCGGTGAGCTGACGGCCGGTGAACTCGTTTCGTTTCTGATCTATACCCTCACGGTGGCCGGCGCCATCGGCACATTCACCGGCCTGTACAGCCAGCTACAGGAGGCGCTGGGAGCATCGCAGCGAATCTTCGAACTCCTCGACGAGCGGTCCGACTTGATCGAGCCGGCCCAACCCGCTCGACCAAACGTTGCGGCCGGATCAGTTGTTTTTGAGAACGTCGAGTTCCACTACCCGGATCGGGACGTGATGGTGCTCAACGGCGTGTCACTCGAAGCCCGGCCGGGCGAGGTCGTCGCCATTGTGGGACCGAGCGGCGCAGGCAAGTCGACGCTTGTGCAATTGATTCCGCGCTTCTTCGACGTAACGGCGGGTGCGCTGCTGATCGACGGAGTGGACGTCCGGGAGAGGCGTATCTCGGAGCTGCGAGAGACGATGACGGCGGTACCCCAGGAGACACAGCTCTTCTCAGGAACGATCGCAGAGAATTTGAGGGTGGGAAAGCCTGAAGCCAGTGACGCGGAGCTGGAAGCCGCAGCCATTGCGGCCAACGCCCACAAATTCATCACGGCGTTTCCGGAGGCCTATGCAACCGTCGTCGGCGAGCGCGGGGTGAAGTTGTCCGGCGGTCAGCGGCAGCGAGTTGCGATCGCCAGGGCCCTGCTCAAGGATCCCCGCATCCTGATCCTCGACGAGGCAACGAGTTCTCTCGATTCCGAGGCTGAGGCGCTCGTCCAGGCCGCCCTCGACAAGCTCATGGAAGGTCGCACGACATTTGTGATTGCCCACCGTCTCTCAACAGTGCACAGCGCGGATGTGATCCTGGTTCTCGATGCCGGCCACATCGTCCAGCAGGGCACCCATGATGAGTTGATGGTCCGCGGCGGGCTATATCGCGACCTCTACGAGGCTCAGTTTCAAGCCAACCGAATGAACTAGCGATTGCACCGTGTGGCGTACGATTGCTCTGTGAGTCCTTCCCCACACGTCGGCACGCTTCGCGAGAATCCGCTCCACGCTTCTTTGAAGAAGTGGTATGCGGAGCCGGGTGACGAGATTGAAGTTCCCGTCGATGGGTTTGTGATCGACCTGGTCCGGGCCGATCTGCTCATCGAGATCCAGACCCGCGGCTTCTCGGGGATGAAACGGAAGTTGCGCAGGCTCCTCGACCTCGGCCACACAGTGCGAATCGTCCACCCTGTTGCGGCCGAGAAGTGGATCGTGAAGCTCGACGAGGCCGGCGAGGAAATAGGTAGGAGACGCTCTCCGAAACGCGGTGGCTTCGCAGATGTGTTCGGCGAGCTCGTCAGCTTTCCCGAGTGGATCGCTGAGCCCGGCCTCGAGCTCGAAGTAGTGCTCACCCACGAGGAAGAATTCCGTATCCACCAGCCGGGCAAGGCGTGGCGGCGGAAGGGCTGGGTCGTCGCGCAACGTCGGCTCATCGGCGTCGTCGACGGCGCAGCGATCAACAGTCCCGATGATCTACGTACGTTCCTGCCGGAGGAGCTGTCGGCCGAATTCACCACCGCGGAACTGGCCGCCGTGATCGGCAGGCCCCGTCGGATTGCCCAGCAAATGGCCTACTGCCTGCGGAAGGCGGGCGTGATCGCCATCACCGACAAGCGGGGTAACGCGATCGTGTACGAGGTCGTCTAGAACGGGGCCTTCTTCGGCCCGGTCCTGGCTACGGCAGCCCACACGGTTTCGTAATGATCGCGGTCGTACGGATCGATGTGGGGGAGCACCATCTCTTCCCAGGAGCGCCGTAGCGGATCTTTGGCATATCCGAACATCCGCAGTCCGGCCGGGATGCGATCGAGCACCGTGCGCAATGACATGGGTGTTTCGACTCGAGTCCGCGAGTCGGTGGATGTGAACGAAGCATTCACCTCAGCTGCCAGCTTGGCAATGACAGCGGAGTACTCGGACCGTAGGCTGGAGTGGCGCCGTGAGAGCATCGAGGTCAGCTCGTCCTCAGTCGGAAAGTCCTTCTCCCAGATGATCCACCGGTCGGCGAAAGCCTTGTTGAGGGTCTGAGTTCCGGCGTAATCGCGGAGATCCGTCGGGTTGAGCGTGCCATAGACTCGCACGTCGTCGCGGAGACGCACCATCTCACCGGTCGGCAGCTCCACCGCCTGGTGACGATCGAGCAGTCCGTGGAGCGCAAAGAGCGTTTCTGCACCCGCGGCGTTCAGCTCCGACAGATTGATGAGCGCCGGGCCACGGAGAGCCCTGGTGATGTCACCGTCTTCCCAACGTGATTCGGTGCCGCCCTTTCCATCGCCGTGCAGCTTTACCGAGCCGATGAGGGTGATGTCGCGGACCTCTCCTGTTAGCGGAATCCGATAGTGCGGGATTTCGAGGACGGCTGCGAACTGCTCGAGGTCGTGGTCCTTGCCTGTGCCCATGTGCCCGCGAAGTGCGAGGTGTAACGGCGTGTCGTCGAAGTGATCGCGCCGCACCTTCTCGAGTGCGGCCAGCCGGTAGAGCATGCCGAGATCGACGTAATACGGGTCCGCCGTCGGAATATGGTCCATACGCGCCTCGTAATCGTCGATGTCTTTGGGTACTTCGACGACGTCGAGCTCGATCGGCTTTCCTTCGCCGGTCGGATCCTCGAAGGTGATGGTCTTAGGCATTGATGCTCCTCATGGTCTGGGCAAAGCTGGTTGGGCCGGCCGGCGCGGTGGAACGGCTGGCCTGGAGCCACCATCCGTCTCCTGCCGTACCGGCCAGAGTCTTCAAGAGGCTCGAACGCACCCCGTCGACCATGGCAGCGGCCAGAGTTTCAGGCGCCTCCACGATCTGATGACGTGAATACGCGGCGCGAACGGTGTCATCGCCGATACCGATCCCCAGCACTGTGGCACCGCCGAGCTCGACCTCGTGGGCACACTCCGCGAGATCGTTGACGGAGCCACGGGTCATGCCGTCGGCGAGGACGACGATGATGCGGTGTCTGACATGGCGGGCAGCCAACCGCTTGGCTGCGTACGCCAGGTTGTATTCGTCGACATTGGCTGCCTTTTCGAACATCGACAACGGTGGGCCCCCTGTCCGGTCGAGGCGGACCTTGCGGGCGGCGTCCTGCGGGTCGGCCGCCATGAAGAAGAGCCCGGCGAGCGAGTCTTCGGCTTGGCGCCAGCGGTCGTCGAAGCTCTTGAGCAAGTAATGGTTGACAGTTCGGGTGAGCCGTTCGGCGTTGCCGCCCTGGCTGCGTCGCAGGGCCCCGGTAGCGTCCGCCCGACGGGAGTTGTAGCTGGCCTCTGTGTCGTCGTCCTTGGCCACGAAGCTCCGATTGAACAGCGCGACTTCGAATTCGATCTGCAGTTCGTCGCACAGCCGGGCCAGTGTCCATGCGCCGAGCGTCGCGGCGGCGAGTGCCCACGGTGCTTTGCGGCCGCCCCGTGTTGGGCGGGGCTGCAGCATCGAAGCCGAACCGTCCACGAGGAGACTGACGCCGTAGGAACGGCGCGTCGGCAAGTCCCGCCTCTCGAACATCCGCTCATACAGGCCGGCCCCCAAGAGAAGCGCCGTATATGGGGAGAGGTCGCCCGCATCGAAACCTGTCCGCAGGCCGCGCCGTTGATTGGCGAGAAACAGGGGGTACAACTCGCCGGACACGCGGCGTTGCGCGACTCCCCATTGGCGGGCGGCCTGTTCGAGCATGTCGCGCCCATCCATGGACATCGAACGGAATGCGTGGGGGAAGCGCTCGACGATGAGCTTGCCGCCTTGGCCGGTTGGCAGGTAGACGGTGGGAGCCTCCGAAACCCGGACCAGCTGGTCGGTTGCCGGATCGCCGGCATGGTCGGCCTCTCCTTTTTTGCCCTTTTCAGCGCTGACACTCTGGCTCGCCTGCCTGGTCTGCTCGTAGCTGTCCATGTCCTGCAGAGTCGGGGTGACGATGCGGACCGCGTCGACCGTCTCCGCAATGGCTTGCTTGTCTGCTTCGTTGCGAGCCTTCTGAGTCGCCGAGTTCTCTTTCGAACCTTCCGGGGTCACCAGCTGATGAATCCGGGCGATCTTCAGTAACTCGATTGCAATTCCGGCCACTTCCCATGGCTCGGTCTGGCGCATTACGTCGTCGAGCCAGCCGGCCGCATCGTCCAGTGCAGCTGCAGCGTGGGGCGCCATGCGCCGCTGCAGCATGTCGCGATCGCTGTAGCCGCCGATCGTCATGAAGCAGGCCAAGGCGAACTGGCCGAGGGGTCGAGCCTCCCGAAAAGCGTCGGGCGATGCGGCTCTGTATAGGTCGGTCAGCACTGAGCGCACTCCGGCGTAAGGCGCAAGCTGCTGGATCTCTTGGCGGGCATCTTCGATCGACAGGAACAGTGCCTCTGCTGCTCCGCCGCCGGCTTCGTTCAGGGCATCGAGAAGGCTGACCGGCTGGTCTGCGGCGGCCAGTGTGGGCTGAGCGACATCTTCGGGTTCGTCATCGTTCAGCTCCATGTCGAGCAGCTCTTCGACACCCGGCTCGTCAAAGTCGAACAAGCCCATGGGGTCGAGGCGCTTGGGCTCCGCCGTGGGCTCCGGGTCGGCACCAAGCGGCAGTTTGGCTTGATCCTCGGGTGTGGGTAGCCACGACTTGGGGACGGGTCGCCTTTCTTCAAAGTTGGTCGTCATCATGTGAACGACCTCATGGAGAGCCGAGGTGAGCGCCACTTCAGTGGGGGTAACGGGTGCCGATCTGGCGTATGCGGCTTGAAACACCCGAGGGTCGAGCACGATGTCGCCTGCGGAAGCAGCTGCCTGTGAGCCTAGGCGCACCTGCAATTCCTCGTCCTCGGCAATGCTGCGAGCGAAGCGCAGCACTGCAGGAGCGATACGTTGGTAACGCGCAACGACGGCCTCGATCACCCTCTCATCGGGCGGCAGAACCTCGCTCAGGATGGACTTGTCGCGCATAGCCATAGCCCGTGATTGTCTCATATGTGTCAAATGCGCACGGCCGGGCTGAAAGAAGTAGGGGCTGCGCTAAGCGCAGCCCCTACAACGATGAAGAAGATCAAGTCGCTAGACGTTTATTGCCTCCAGCTGTGGCCGAGCGACCAGCCAGTAGATCAGTGCGCCGATGAAGTTGGCGAAAATGATCACGCCAACCCAAACGATCTGATTCTGACCGGACATCTCCCACACATCGGCGGGACGCTTCAATGCGTCGACAAGCGCGACGATCCACAACACAAAGCCGGCCAAGCCGACCAGCACTATCAGAGTTCCGAGCCCGAAGGCTGCCATCTCCATCCTTTCGATTTCAAAACGGAGTAGGCCAATTAGACGCCGAGTGCTGCCGGAAGGTTTCATGGAACTCGAGAAGTTTTCGGACCCCCGGCAGATCGGTCCTTCGATAGTCTGCGTCTGAAAGGACCAGCCTGGTTGATCCGGAGGACGAGCGTGAAAGCGCTAGTCGGCTTGGCCAACATTGTGAACCGATCCCGCAGTCCTGGTCATGGCCGCTGACCGCCTCGCACAGTGGATTTGGTCAGAGCGCCAAAGCGTCGTTGGGTGCGGTGGCTAGCCTCCTCGCACCACGCAACCAATCTCCGGGAGGAGCCGGTTTGGACCGCAATCGATTCTCGCTCTACGGCAACGAGCTCAAGCCCTCGTACGCGCGGAAGTCTGCGAAGTGGCAGGACATGTTCACCAAGCAGTTCTCCTACGACCCGAACGAGCAGTACGACCTCAGTTTGCAGCCGAATCCGTATCTTGGTGAAGAGTTCGGGCTCATGGACGTGGTACGCGACGGCGGGGGGTCGCCGATCGCCGTCGATAGCGGTGTGCTGATCGGGACAGTCCGCATGGGATTCGGCCACTACCGCATTGCAATGGCAGGCGCATCGGCTGCCCGCGCCATGGGGTACACGCCGCTCTGGCTCGACCTGCTGGCTATTCCCGGGATTCCCAGCGACGTCATCAACTGGTGGAACACCAACTACAGCAAGTACTCACGGCTGTCGCAGCGCAGCAAGCTGTTCAATAAGTACGTCTGGGAATCAGTGACGACGGGCCATCGCACGTTGCCCGGTCTGTGGTGGCTTCTCAACAACACGGCAACGGGATTCCCGTGGCGGTTCCTCAAGGCCAATGCGAGGGATTATCGAAAAAGCGAGCTCTTCGGTCCTTTGCACCGGGCGCTGCCGCCTGAGACTCCGATGCTTACCTCGCACATGTGGAACTGCATGGGCGCGGTGGCAGGGGGAATGTCCAACGTCGTCGACATGATGTTCGACAACTGGCCGATGGCTTTCCAGCTGACAGAGGGGGCCAAACACGGCGTGCAATCACCTTCGGGTTACTACGGGTTCAGGGTGATGAACGGCTTCGATGAGAACGATGCCATCTTGAAGCCGACTCCGTCCGACGCCATCTACTACGTCGGGCACCATGTCGATCACGAACTCGTGCACAACATCGAGGATGACTGCGCTGCGCGGCTGCGGCGTCTTCACAGCGGTGAACCCCGCAGATTTCTGGTCACGATGGGTGGGGCCGGTGCCCAGCGTGATCTGTTCAAGGCCATCGTGGATCACGCCCTGCCGATGGTGGAACGCAACGAGGCCGCGTTCTTCGTGAACCTGGGCGACCACGCCGACAACTGGGATTGGTTGTCTGCCGAGCTTGGCGCCAAGCGCGACTCCGTCAACCTCGTCCGGACGTGGGAAGACGCCAAGGCGCTAGCCGACGACATCCGCGATGGCGAAGCAACCGGCCTGCACGTGTTGCTGTTCGACAACACGTTCCACGCCGTCTATTCCACCAACTATCTGATGCGGGTCGTCGACGTGCTAATCACCAAGCCGTCTGAGCTGGCGTTCTACCCGGTGCCCAAGATCTTCAACGAACGGGTCGGTGGTCACGAGGCCTGGGGAGCCATCAGGGGAGCCGAGCTCGGCGACGGCACCATCGAGACCAGGACGATCCCTCGCACGCTGCAAGCAATCGATCTGCTCACCTACGAGCCCGATCTGCTCGAGATGTTCTGCGACTCAATCGTCAAGAACAAACAGATCGGCATCTACGACGGTGCTTACAAGTGCGTCGCACTGGCCACAGGAACGACCTGGGAACGGGCTACCTTTGAGTCATTTTAGGGTCGGAGAATCGAAAGCTAACGGGGCCGATCACAGGAATCCGTAAGCTTTTGACAGTCATTCGTAATGAACCGTAAGCTCGCCCACATGGAGGAGGGCATCCCCGCAGAATTGCGGCGAGATCGAATGCTTTCGATGGTGCGAGAGCGAGAGTTCATGCGCGTCACCGATCTCTCCGGCATCTTCGGCATCTCTGAGGTGACGGTGCGTGCCGATCTCGCACAACTGGCCGACCATGGACTGCTGCAGCGGGTCCACGGCGGCGCCATTGTTCGGGATCCCGAACCCCGCACGGAGCGGACCTTCGAGGAGGCGATGGACCAGTTCACCGCTGAGAAGGCGGGTATTGGCCGGCACGCTGCCGGCACCATTCGCTCCGGCGAGACAGTGATCATCGATGTGGGTACGTCCACGACGTCTCTCGCCAAGGCGCTGGTAGACCGGTCTGATCTCACCGATGTAACCGTATTCACTTCGAGCCTGACGATCGCCCTCGAACTCGAGCCGGCTATCCCACAGATCAACGTCGTCGTAACCGGTGGGACGTTGCGACCGCGCCAGCACTCGCTGGTCGATCCCATGGCCGGATTCATCTTTGGAAACATCAACGCGTCGACGGCCTTCATCGGGTGCAATGGGGTGCATCCGGAGTCGGGCGTCACCAATGTCAATCTTCCGGAAGCATCGATGAAGCGCAAGATGGTCGCGGCCGCCCAGCGCACTGTCGTCGTCGCCGACGGTTCAAAACTCGGAAACATAAGTGTTGTAAAGGTCGCCGATCTCATCGACATCGACCAGCTCATTACAGGACCATCGGCACCACCCGAGGTTGTCGAGGAACTGCGCGGGCTGGGCGTGGCAGTCGAGATCGCCGAGCCCGATTCAAGGGCATAAAGCCGGAGCTCGCTCCGGAGGACAATGGAGGAAACAATGAAGAGAAAGCTGGTTTTGCTTTTTGCAATCCTGGCGCTCGTCGCTGCCGCTTGCGGAGATAGTGACGACGGAGATACGACAACAGCAGCCCCCGGAACCACTGCGGCGGCCCCGGCCACAACTGAGGCCATGGCTGACGTGTCCCTGCGCTGGTCGACGCGTCCTGACAACGCCGAAGAAGCCGAGGTCTATAGGACAATCGGAGAGGGGCTGGCCGAAGAGCTGGGAATCACCCTCACCTATGAGCCGGGTGACAATGAGACAGCGTCCTATCAGCAGAAGCTGTTGACGAATCTCTCGGCGGGCACGGCCCCGGACGTATTCTGGATTCCCGGGACCGACATTGCCGACTTCGCGTCGCGTGACGTCATCTTGGATCTTCGCGAGTACGCCGATGGATCCGGCCACAGCGATGCAGACTTCTACCCGGGCCCGATGGCCCAGCTGACAACAGAGGTTGCAACCGGTCAGCCGGGCAACGTGTTGTGGGGCCTGCCGCGTGACGTTTCGACATTCGCGCTTTACGTGAATCTCGATCTGGTCGCTGAGGCGGGCGCTCCGAATCCAGTCGAGCTCGAAGCAGCCGGCAACTGGGATTTGGCGGCCTTCAACGAGGTTGTCGACGCTGTTGGTGGCCTCGGCGGCGAAATCAGGGGCTACGGCCAGAGCAACTGGTGGGGTCCCTTTGGAGCGTGGATCAACGCTGCGGGCGGAGGCTTCTTCAACGCCGAGCGCACAGCTTGTGCGCTTGATAGCGCAGAGTCAATCGCCGGAATCGCCGCCTTGACCGACCTGTACACGACCGGTTCCGTGATTCCGTACGGTGATGACCCGGAGCCGCCGTTCCGTGCAGGCACCGTTGGCATGTTCCAGAACGGCCGCTGGGCGACCCCCGGTATCCGCACTGTGGACTTCAACTGGGACGTCGTTGGTCTTCCGTCCGGCCCTGCCGGCCCGGGCAACTGGCTGTTCTGGGGCGCCTACGTGGTCAACGCCGATACGGCCAATCCGGCTGCGGCGTGGGAACTCGTTGCAGCGCTGACGCAGGCCGATGTCCAGGCCCAAGTGTCGGCCAGCGGAGCCAACATTCCGAGCCGTGTGAGCCAGGATGCGCTCGACGCATTCCTTGGTTTCACGCCACCGGCGAACAACCAGGCCTTTCTAGACGGCCTGTCGCAGAACCCGACGACTGAAGGCCCATTGTGGTCCGGCAGTTGGCCTGAGTTCTCGAATCTGATGGGAACCGAAGTCCAGGCAGTGGTGACCGGCGCCACGTCGATCGAGGACTACACGGCGAACATCTGCACGGCAACTGCATCCGCCTTCGGCGGTTAGCAGTCAAGGCGTGGGGGGCCGGGCTCGTCTCGGTCCCCCACACCTGCGAATACATTTCGTCGTAGGCAGCGGGGTTCGCCATGACAACGACATCAATCGGTTCCTCGGATAGGACGACCGGCCTTCCCGGCTGGTATCGACCGATTCTGATCTGGCGTGTCCTCGTCGCCCTGATGATGGCGGCCGGTCTGATTGGTGTCTTGCTCCGGCGCGGCATAGTTCTCGACGGTCCGTTGCGGTGGAGCCTTGCCGTCACACTGTTGATGTTCCTTGGTGGGTCGCTGGTCGCAGTCATCGATACCGTCCGACAGCGTCACCTCGGACGCGTAACTGCGTTCTTCATCGATTTCCTGCTGGCAGTTGTCTTCTCCTTCATCGCCTTCAACCGGATGGGGATGTTCACCGGGCTCGATGCCGTTGGCGAAGCATTCAACGGCAACGTCGCCTGGATCGGGATCGTCGTTTTGGGCTGGTTCATCTCCGGCTTTACGGAACGAGGCGGTACGGTCAACGAGTCGCTGCGCAACATCGCTCGCTACACGATGGCGGCCGGAGTCGCGGTGCTCCTGCTCGCAATGGGCCTCCTGCCTGGACTCATCGAATTTGGAAGGCGGCTCTTCGTAGCCGACGTCATCCCAATCGCCATCTTGGCTGCAGCAGCAGTATTGGCGGCCCGGACCATGTGGTCCGATTCGGCGGCCCGGATGTTTTCAACGACAGCCGCAGAGGGCGAGACGATGGACGGTCTGCTCTTCGTTGCCCCCAACATGCTTGGCTTCCTCGCTTTCATGGCCGGCCCCCTGTTCGTTTCTCTCTTCATCAGCTTCACCGAGTGGGATGGCCTTACCGACGCAAGATTCATCGGCTTCCAGAACTACATCGACCTCTTTTCTGACGACCTGTTTCTGAGATCGCTGCGCAACATCGTCGTGTTCGGAGCGGTGGCGATCCCTCTGGCAGTACTCCCGGCAATGCTGCTCGCCCATCTGCTCAACTCCAAGCTTCCCGGGATGAAGTTCTTCCGCGCCGTCTATTTCCTGCCCTCGATTGCCGGCGTCGTCGGAGTGACACTCATCTGGAAGCAGCTGTTCAACTCGACGGTGGGCTTCATCAACTACGGCATTCTCAAAGTCACCGACTTGTTCAATTCGGTATTTGGATCCGGTTTTGCGGCCGGCGAGCCCCAATGGATTTCGGATGACTCGATTGCATTGATTTCGGTGATCATCCTCTTTGTCTGGCAACAGATCGGTTTCAACACGGTGCTGTTCTTGGCCGGGATGCAGGGCATCAACCCAACTCTCTACGAGGCAGCCGACATCGACGGGGCCGGGCCGTGGAAGAAGTTCCAGAAGATCACGGTCCCGATGCTCAAACCGACCACCGTCTTTGTGGTCGCCACGACGACGATCCTGGCTTTGCAGCTCTTCAACGAGCCATTCATCCTGCAGTCACCGTCGCCACCGTCAGGGCCGGGTAACTCGACATTGACGCCGGTGGTCTATCTCTACCAGAACGCCTTCCAGGAGTTCCAGATCGGATACGCATCGGCCGTCGCCTGGGCGCTATTCATTCTGATATTTGGGGTGACGCTCCTCTACTTCCGCCGGAGCGGCGACGACGGAGTGCTGTCATCATGACGACGACCGCCGAGCCAAGAACCGACAGCACACGGCAGGCGCGTAGTGATCGCCGCAAACATCTCCTCCGTATGACGGTCGGCCGCGGTGGGGCTTACTTCATCCTCGTGGCGTTTGCCGCGGCGATGCTCTTCCCTTTCGTGTTCATGGCAGCGACTGCCCTGAAGACTCCGGAAGACACGTTCCGCTACCCACCGACGGTTCTTCCCCGCACATCGTCGACGGCCCAATTGGCCGGCGAAGACGTCGAGTTGTACTCGCTCGAGACTGCCGACGGATCAACCGAGACGTTGTACCTGGCCGAAGAGGGCGTCGCCGCCGGGCTCTTTGCCCGGTTGGATGATCCAGCGGTGACAATCGCCTGGCCTCTCGAGCGCGCATTTGACACCGGTTCGACCACGACGGTGGCCGGTGAGGAAGTGCCTGTGTTTGCAGTCCAGTTTGGAGACGAGACCGCAGAGCTGGCCCTGCTGCGCAGTACTGCGGTCGGGCGCTTCAAGAGCCTCGACGATCCCGATGTTGAGGCCTTTGCCATTGTCCGTACCGCAACCCGCGCCGAGACGGTCGATCCGCAATGGTCGAACTTCAGCGAGATCATCGAGTTGCGCGACTTCGACCGGTCGCTGACGAACACGATCCTGGTCACGATCCTCGTAGTCGGCGGGACACTGTTCACGTCGATCATGGGCGGCTATGCCTTCTCGCGGATTCGCTTCAAGGGCCGCGACCAGATCTTCGTCGCGTACATCGGCTCCATCATGATCCCCTTCGTCGTGCTGATCATTCCGCTTTTCCGGTTGATGGTGTCATTGGGTTGGGTGAACACCCTTGGTTCGCTCGTTTGGCCATTCATCTTCAATGCCTACGGGACGTTCCTGATGAGGCAGTTCTTCGTCTCCATCCCGAAGGAGCTGGAAGAGGCGGCCTTCATCGATGGAGCGCGTCGCTGGAAGATCCTCTGGAGGATCTTCGTCCCCCTGTCTTGGCCGGCGATCGCCACGCTGGCGACCTTCATGTTCCTCTACGCATGGAACTCGTTCATCTGGCCACTGGTCTCGATCAACGGTGCTAACTCAGAAGACTTCGTACTGACCATCGCGCTGCAAACACTGGGCGGACAAGCCGGTGAGGGTCCGAACCTGATCTTTGCGGCCATTGTGCTGTCCGTGATCATTCCCTTCACGGTGTTCGTACTTGCCCAGCGATACTTCGTCGAGAACGTCGCGACCTCTGGTATCAAGTAATGGATGTTGGCGGGGTCGCGTGCGGAGACGCACCATGGTGACGGACGGGCCGCATCGGCGTTACAACCTTCTCACGGGGGAGTGGGTGCTGGTGTCAGCAGGACGAACCGATCGTCCGTGGCAGGGCAGCACCGAAAACCAGCCATTCGATTCGCGCCCGCGTTACGACCCCCACTGTTATTTGTGTCCGGGCAACACGCGGGTCGGGGGCGTCACGAACCCCGATTACGAAGAGACGTTCGTCTTCACCAACGACTTTGCCGCACTGCTCCCCGAGGTTGGAGCAAACCAACTTGTAGACGGTCTGCTCCGCGCCGAGAGCGAAGCTGGCACCTGTCGAGTTGTCTGCTACTCGCCACGGCATGATGTCGACATGGCGTCAATGGAGCCGGCTGAGATTCGCCGCGTGATCGACATGTGGTCATCGCAGACGGCCGAGCTTGCAGCCGACTATCAGTGGGTCCAGGTATTCGAGAATCGAGGCGCCGCGATGGGGGCGTCAAACCCTCATCCGCACGGTCAGATTTGGGCGGGCGCCGCTCTCCCCAACGAAGCTGCTCGCGAGGATGCCACGCAACGTGCCCATCAGTCTGCCTCCGGCTCGGTGTTGTTGCTCGACTACATCGAACAAGAGAGCGGGGGCGAACGGGTAGTGCTCGAGACCGAACACTGGTCAGTGATCGTGCCTTTCTGGGCGATATGGCCGTTCGAGATCCTCGTGACGCCGCGGCGCCACGTGCGATGGCTGCCCGACCTGACAGTGGCGGAACGCGATGACCTCAGCCTCGCGCTCGCTGATGTTCTAGACCGCTATGACCGGGTGTTCGACCACCCGTTCCCATACTCGATGGGCTGGCACGGAGCCCCTTCGCCAGTAGATGAATATGATCACTGGCAACTCCACGCCCACTTCTACCCGCCGCTGCTGCGTTCGGCAACAGTCCGCAAACACATGGTTGGCTACGAACTTCTAGCTGAGGTGCAGCGCGATGTCACAGCCGAGGCGGTGGCCAAGCGGCTACAGGATCTGGCTCGAACTGTGGCGCCGGCTGTCGCCGATGGTTGAGAGTCGGGCCCCCGGGGTATTCGGGGCGGCACAGGGAACGATGCAGGTTCTGGTGCTTCCGGAGTGATCGTGGCGTCGCCACAGAGGAGCGGCGCTGGAGCTTAGGGCCTCTATCGTTCGACTGCAGTAGGCCACTCTCCACATCGAGAACTGCCGGCCCAGGAGGCCGGACTGATTCTGGAGAATCGCAGCTAGGTGAGATTGATCACGTCCGCAAACCAGTGCCCGCTGTCCTTGATGATTCGTCTCTGGCTGGCGTAATCGGTGTAGACGAGGCCGAAACGCTGCCCGTATCCGTGCTGCCATTCGAAGTTGTCCAGCAGCGTCCAGATGAAGTAGCCGCGGAGCGGAACGCCTGCGGCAAGGGCCTCGGCAGCCGCCGCGAAATGATCTTCGAGATACCGCCGCCTGTCCTCGTCGTGGATAGCCCCGTCGACAACTTCGTCGGCGAAGGCCACGCCGCTTTCCGTGATGTACGTAGGTGGGAGGTCATAGTCGTTGTTGAATCTGACGAGAACGTCACGGAGCCCGTCAGCGTAGATTTCCCAGCCCATCGTGGTTTGGGGAAGGTCGGGTTGGACAATGGGCTGCGGTCGAGCTGCATCTACGACCTTCGGGTCGTGGGAGATCCTGCGTGTGTAGTAGTTGACTCCTAGGTGATCCATCGGCGCCGAGATGATTTCCATGTCGCCGGGACGTACCTCTGCCTGATTCCAACGGCGATGGGCTACGGCGCTTGTCGGGTATTCGCCACGCAACACCGGATCCAAGTAGAGCCGAGTGTTCACAGCATGAGCGAGTTCGGCGGCAGCGATGTCGCCGGGATGGGCGGAGCGCGAGATGTGGTCGTCCGCGTTCACGGCAATCCCCAGTCGGCATTGTGGGGCAGCGGCCCTCATGGCGCTCATGCCAAGGCCGTGGGCGAGGAGGACATGATGGGTGGCGGCGGCGGCAGCAGCCGGATCGGTCCGCCCCGGAGCATGGGTACCGGTCCGGTAGCCGAGTTCGGCCACACACCAAGGCTCGTTGATGGTCCACCAATCGTGGACGCGGTCTCCGAGTCGTTCGCCGACGTTCGCTACATAGCTCGCGAACGCATATGCGGTTTGTCGATTGGCCCATCCGCCGGCGTCCTCGAGAGATTGCGGCAAGTCCCAGTGGTACAAGGTCGGAAACGGCGTGATGCCGGCCTCGAGCAGCGTGTCGACCAGCCGGTCATAGAAGCCGAGACCGGCTTGGTTCGTTGCGCCGGTGCCGTTGGGCACGACACGCGGCCAGGCGATGGAGAAGCGGTAGGCGTTGACGCCTAGATCGCGCATCATGGCGATGTCGTCGCGCCAGCGGCGATAGTGGTCGCACGCCATGTCGCCGGTTTCGCCGTTGCGGGTCTTGCCCGGCGTGTGCGCGAAGCGATCCCAGATCGACTCGCCACGGCCGTCGACACTGACGGCACCCTCGATCTGATAGGCGGCGGTCGCAGTACCCCAGAGAAACCCAGAAGGGAACGAGAGTGATGATCGCGTCACGTCGGCAAGCTAATCCAAGCTACGCCGAACAGATTACGCGTCCGCCAGGAATTCGAGGATCAGCTCAGTGATCTCTGTGCCGTGTTCGGCAAAGAGGTTGGTGCCGTGCTGCCCGCCTGAGAGGACCACGAGCTCGGCGTCACCCTTGGCCTCGGCCGCGATCGCCGCAGCGTCGACGGCTGCCGTGCCATCTTCCTCTGCTGCGATCAACAACATCGCGTTGTCGACGGACCGAGCCTTGATGGCAGCGTTGACGCCTTCGAACTCGTCTGGCGCAGAAAGCGTGATCGTCGCCGCGATCTGGTCGGAAGCGGATGCCGCAACCGCTCCCGTGCCGCCCATGGATGCGCCGATGAGGTGGACTCGCCTAGCGCCATCATCTAGTGCCGCTTGGACGGCGCCGCGGACATCGGTGGCCACTGCGAAATCGCCTTCAACGCCATCAGACTCGCCATAGCCCCGGAAGTTGAAAGCCATTGCGGTGTAGCCCTCTTCGGCGAGGACCCTGGCGAATTCAAACCACGACGCCATGTCGGCCGGCCGCATGTGGGCCAGGATTACGTACTCGTCGCCGGTTCCCCAGAGGCGGGCTTCGAGCGTCAATCCGTCGATCGTCTCGAAGCTGATTTCTCGCCCGGGGTCCGGGGCACTGTCACCCGTTGTGCTTTGGGGCGCGGGATCAGAACCGCACGCGCTGACAAACAACACGGCGCACAACACGGCCGCGGCAGATCGCCTCCTCATCTGGGGACAGTCTATGCGGTTATGCCGTCCAGGAACTAAAGAAGCCTCCGGGCCCTCTCCGGGCCTTACACAGCGATGAACCCGAGGCTGGGTCCTACACTCCTTGGATGCATTACGAGCTCTCGACACTTCCCAACGGCCTGCGCGTCATCACCCAGGACATGCCGTCCGTCCACTCCGCAACTATCGGCGCCTGGGTCGACACCGGCAGCCGAGACGAAACTCCGGCCGAAGCGGGTTGCAGCCACTTTCTAGAACACCTCCTATTCAAGGGCTCGGACAAGATGACGGCGCACGACATCGCGGAGGGCTTCGACGCCATCGGCGCCCGCCACAACGCCTTCACCTCCAAGGAGTACACGGTCTATTGGGCCAAGCTCAGGGCCGCAGATCTGGCGTTCGCCGTCGACGTGTTTGGAGAAATGCTGCAGCGCCCCGCATTCCGCCAGGACGAGATCGACTCCGAGCGCCACGTCGTCCTCGAAGAAATCAACATGAACGAGGATGATCCGACGGACGTTGCCCACGAGCTGTTCGTCCGCAAGCTATGGGCCGAGCATCCTCTGTCACCACCAATTCTCGGTACTCGTGACTCGGTCACGGGGATGGCTCGTGACACGATCGCCGGATACTGGGGGCGTCGCTACACGCCGAAGTCAATCGTGATCGCAGCCGCTGGTCGCATCGACCATGAAGAGCTGGTCGCGATGATCGGCGAGGCGTTCAGCGCTTGGGATGGCGATGAGATCAGCAGGGATCATGTCACGAACGACGCGCCCCAGGGAGTGTCCCTGCGGACGCGAGACACCGAGCAGGCCCACTTGGTTCTTGGCAATCGCAGCCTGAAGCGTTCCGATGACCGCCGGTGGGCCGCCGACGTCGTCGACCACGTCCTCGGCAGCGGAATGAGCTCGCGCCTCTTTCGAGAAGTCCGTGAGCAGCGCGGCCTTGCGTACGCCGTTCACAGCTTCCGGCTGCCGTTTGTGGAGACAGGCGCCAACGCCATCTATGTGGGCACGACGCCAACACAGGCGCCGGAAGTTCTCAAACTCATCCGGAGCGAACTGGACAAGATCGTTGCTTCCGGCCTCACCCAGGAAGAACTCGACCGTGCCAAGGGCCACGTGCGGGGGAGTCTGGCTCTTTCGCTCGAAGACTCGAACGCTCGGATGAGCCGACTCGGCCGCAACGAGCTCACGGGCATTCCGCATCTATCCGTGGATGAGGTGATGGAGCGCATCGATGCCGTCACGATCGCAGACACCGTCGAAGTTTCCGCGGCGATGTACTCCGGTCCTTTCGTCCTCGGCGCCGTCGGGCCGTTCCAACCGGACGAGCTCGAGAGCTACGTGGCGTGATACGCGTCGCCGTCTCAGGTGGCGCCGGGCGCATGGGTCGGATGGCTGCCGATACGATCACCACCCAGGATGATCTAGAGCTGAGCGGCGCATACGACCCGGGCCAGGCCGACGCAGTTGTGGCCGGGTTGGCGGTTACGACGCATCCGGAGTCCGTCGATTGTGATGTGGTCGTCGAGTTCACGAACCCAGATGTCGTTCTAGGCAACCTGGCACATTGGGCAGCTCGCGGGTGCCACGCAGTCGTGGGAACGTCGGGTTTCGACGAAGCCAAGCTCGAGCGGCTGGCTACGGTCTGGGGCGATGCGGTCGGCAACTGTTTGGTAGTCCCCAACTTCTCCATCGGAGCCGTCCTGATGATGCGTTTCGCCGAGCTGGCGGCTCCCCACTTCGCCGGCGTCGAGGTCATCGAAGCCCACCACGAAGACAAGCCAGACTTCCCATCGGGCACGGCCCTCGCCACAGCAGCCAGGATCGCAGCCGCCGGCGGCTCCAACGTCGCAGACACGACCGGGCGTGGCACGGACGTCAATGGCGTACCGGTCCACTCGATCCGCATCCCGGGAGTCATCGCTTCTCAGGAGGTCATTTGCGGCGGCCTCGGCGAAACGGTATCCATTCGTCATGACACCTTCGATCGCCGAGCCTTCATGCCGGGAATGCTGATCGCCATCCGCGGAGTCGCCGATCTCCCGGACAAGCTGACAGTCGGCCTCGATGCACTCCTAGGCGTCTAGCCAATACCGCATGCCGGCGTGAGCAGCACGCCTAGAACAGAGCACTCGCCAGTTGCCGTCGGTACGCCAGCGTGAGCGGATGCTCGTCGCCGAGCACTCCAAAGACATCGAGCATGCCGAGTCGCGCTTCATCCATGTCTTGGCCCTTGGCTCGAACCACATACAGGTAGTGGTCGAGGGCAGGCTCGTATTCACCTTTGGCTGCAAGCCCCTTGGCTAAGGCGATCCGAGCTTGTCCGGATTCTGGTTCTGCCGTGAGGGCAGACTCAAGCTCGGAGATGTCGTCGCCGCGTGACGTGGCCATACGGGCCGCCGACTGCAGCCTCTCCACTTCGGCGGTTGGAGTCAGTTTGCCAAGGATGATGAGTGCCTCTTCAGGGTCGCCGTCTGCGAGGCGAAGGGAGGCGAGCCCGGCGCCGGCCTCTGGATGATCCGACTGCTCCTCCAGGACCTCGCGAAACATTCGCTCCGCAGCCGCGAGATCACCGGCGAGCGCCATGTCGCGGGCCTCCTCAACTTGGAGTTCGACCTCGGAGGGCAAGATCTCCTGGAGCCATGACATGAGCGCCTGCTCCGGAACCGCGCCGGAGAACTGGCTGATCGGTACTCCGTGGCGAAACGCAATGACGGTCGGGATGCTCTGCACATTGAATTCGGCGGCGAGTTGCTGATTCTGGTCGACGTCGACCTTGACCAACTCGAAAGCACCCTCGTGTTCTTCTGTGATCCGCTCGAGCAATGGTCCGAGGGTCTTGCACGGGCCGCACCACTCGGCCCAGAAGTCGACCACGACCGGGACCTCTTGGCTGCGTTGCAGAACAGCCACGCCGAAGTCGTCTGCAGTGATGTCCTGGATAAATCGTTCTGTCATCGAGCCCACCGTTGATGTTTCGTGGAGGAAGGTTAGTTGCTCACGGGTTTGCTACCGTCTTGGTTATGGAAACGGCAAGAGAAGCCCCATTCGGGCCAGTCGTCACCGCAATCATCACGCCGTTCGACGCAGAGGGAGCAGTTGACTACGGCACCTTCTGGAGGCTCGTGCGTCACGTGCTCGATACCGGCACGGACACCGTCTTGGTGACAGGGACGACCGGCGAGTCACCGACGCTGACCAAGGCTGAGAAGATCGCGCTGTACAAGGCAGCCGTGGATGCGGCCGGTGACAAGGGCAAGATCATCGCCGGAACCGGAACGTATAACACGGCCGAGTCCGTCGAGATGTCGCAGAAGGCGGCCAAGGCGGGTGTGCACGGAATCATGGCAGTCGGGCCGTATTACTCGAAGCCGCCCCAGGAGGGAATGCGACGCCACTTCGAAGCGATTGCCGATGCCACCGATCTGCCAATGATGATCTACAACATTCCCGGCCGCACCAGTCGGTTGATAGCGGTCGACACGCTTGCTCAGCTCGGCGCTCACGAGAACATCGTTGCTATCAAAGACGCCGTGGCCGATATTGATTTCACCAAGCGCGAACTGGAAGCTCTCCCCGACAGCGTTGCTGTCTATGCGGGCGACGACTCGATGACTAGAGACATCGTGACCGCAGGCGGCGTGGGCGTAGTGAGCGTTGCGTCGCACCTGGCAGGCCCTCAGGTGAGGCGACTCGTCGAGGCGACTTCGGCTGGTGATGAAGCCGAATCACGCAAGTTGCATGACGGGTTGATGCCGCTGTTTGAAGCCCTCTTCGTGGAACCAAACCCGATGCCCCTCAAAGCTGCACTTTCCAAACTGTGGGCCGACGTGGGCGAACCACGGTTGCCGCTGATTCCGGCATCTGAGGAAACCCTCACGATGGTGGTGCATGCCATGGAGGCCGCATCCGAGCTCTAACCACCGGGGCAACTTCATGACGGTTTCTGTCGGCTTCCTTGGTGGACTCGGCGAGATCGGGCGCAACTGCGCTCTCCTCGAGGTCGAAGGCAAGCTGGCCCTGATCGACTGCGGGCTGATGTTCCCCGACGAGGACATGCTCGGCGTGGACCTCGTACTTCCCGATTTCTCATCGATCCTCGAGCGCCGTGACGACCTCGAGTGTGTCGTGCTCACGCATGGCCACGAGGACCACATCGGCTCGCTCGCCTATCTATTGCGCGAGGTCAACGTTCCGGTGTACGGGACGGCGCTCAGCGTGGAGTTTGCCCGCAGCCGCATCGAGGAGCTCGGGATCGAGCCAAAACTGCATGCACTCGAAAAACGGGAGTGGGTCGAGGTCGGGCCTTTCAAGTTCGCTCTGGTAGGTGTCGCGCACTCCGTGCCGCAAGCGACTGGGATCGTATTCGATACTCCGGAAGGTCTGGTCGTCCACTCTGGAGACTTCAAGCTCGACCCAACTCCGATCGACGGCATGCCGACGGATTTGGCGACGTTCGCCGGATTCGGGCGGCAAGGCGTCCGTCTGCTACTCGCCGACTCCACCAATGCCGAACGGCCCGGATTCGTAGCGTCGGAAGCGACCGTGGGCCCAATGCTCACGAAGCTGGTCGCAGCAGCCACGGGGCGGGTCATCATTGCGTGCTTTGCAAGCCATGTGCACCGCGTCCAACAGGCGATCGATGCGGTCCTGGCGGACGATCGCAGCTTCGCGCTGCTGGGCCGCTCGATGCTTCGCAATGTTGAGATCTCGACGGAGCTGGGTCTGCTCGCTGCTCCGGACGATCACCTCACGACCGTTGACGCGTTGTTGGAAATGGACCCGGCGCGGACCGCCGTGATCTGCACGGGCAGCCAGGGCGAACCGTTTGCGGCACTCTCGCTCATGGCGGGCGGCGAGCACCGCGCCCTCAAGCTTCATCCTGACGACACCGTCATCCTGTCCGCGACACCGATCCCCGGGAACGAGACCAAGGTGTCGCGCGTGATCAACAATCTCATGCGGCAGGGAGTCACGGTCTTCCACGGGAGGAATGCGCCGGTGCACGTCTCGGGCCACGCTGCCCAGGAGGAGCTCAAGACCTTCTACAACGTCATCGACCCGCAAGCTCTGGTTCCCGTACATGGCGAGTACAGGCATTTGGTCGCAAACGCCGAGGTCGCCCGTTCGGTGGGAATCGACGACGTGCAAATCTGTGAAGACGGAGACAGGGTTGTTCTCGATGGTGCTGAGACGAGAGTCGAGAGGGGAGTCCTGCCGGCCGGTTTGGTGTACCTGGACGGGCTCGGCATCGGCGATGTCGAAGGAATCCTGCGCGACCGTCGCCACCTCGCAGACGACGGAATAGTGGTGGTGACCGTCGGCATGGACATGCATTCGGGCAAGATCCTGATCGGCCCTGACGTCGATAGCCACGGCCTGACTGGGGACAGCGAAGAGATCCACAAACGCGTGGCAGCTTCGATCGTCGACGGGCTCGAGCAACTCGAGCTGCCGACTGATCTCGATACCGTCCGGCGCAAAGTGCGCAGCGTGACGGGCCGCAAGATCAAGAAGGAACTGCGCAGGCGGCCGGTTGTGTATCCCGTGGTGATCGAGGTCTAGGCCCGACCAGCCGCCGATTCGGGTTCGTCGAGGAATCCGTGGCGCGACGCCCAGAGTATGGCCTCGGTGCGGTTCTTCACGCCGAGCCGCCCATACAAGGTATTCAGCAGTCGGAACATCTCTCTTTCTGAGAATCCGGCTTCACTCGCAATCTGGGCCACGGTCCATCCGTTCGCCAGTGCCCTGAGGCGTTCCACGTCGACCTGGTCAATCGAGAGTGCCTCGCCGAATCCCGCGGCGACTCGCATCGCCATCGCCCGCATTATCGGCGGGGGAGCCGAAGACATACCGGTCGTGACGTGTTCGAGAACCGTGACGAGAGTGTCAATGGGCACGTCCTCGGGGACTGCCGATGCCGCTCCGGCTCTTATGGATGCCGCGAATTCCGCGACTCCAACTTCAGGGCTCACAGTTATCACCGCGATGTGCGGATGTTCGTTGCGAAACTCAGTGACATGCTCGAGTTCGTCGGAGCTGTCGATGTGGACGATCACCGCGGTGCCGCCTTTGCCCGGACGCCACCTTCCGAGCGTGGGCAGCTCTGCTACCGCATGGCCCGCCTCGTCGAGTACCGCGATGATGCCGCGACGCCAGGTTGGTGTGCCCCCGCTGACACCGACACGCTGAACCGTCACCTTCCGATCCTAGAGCTCCCGCGGAATCGTTGGCGGGACCCTGCCAGCCCAGGGCAGGCACAGACCGGATTCTCGTCGGGAATCTGCGAATGTCGGTCATGGACGATCGGGCCCCGTTCGGCCATGCTCGTCTCAGCAGGCGATCAAGTGGATCGCCGATGAGGGAGGAGAACCTCTAGATGGCAAACACCAAAGAGACGACCGGCCGGGTCGCATCGAGCGTCAACTCGGTGCTCTCGGGCACCGGCAGCATCGTCAAGGGTGTGGCAGATGTGGCTCGCGACACCGTCGTGACCACGCTGAAGAGCGCCGGCGAAGCCGGCGGCGCAGTGCTCGATGTCGCCAGCGGTGTCGCCGGTGGCGCCTTCACCGCAGTGAGCGACGTAGGAACGGGTTTGGTCCGCACCGCCAAGGGGCTGATAGTCGGACTTGTCGAGGGCGTTGGCGAGGTAGCGACGCTCACAGTGGGCACGCTCTCAGACGTCATCCGTGCTGCCATCAAAGGCACAGGCGGCGTTGGCTCTGATGTCACCAAGACGGCTGCCGGCATTGCAGAGGGCGTGATCGTTGCGACCAAGTCGACCGGCATCTCGATGGCGGACGGTGCCACCGCTCTGGGCCGTTCGGTTATCGGCGGCGTGAAGGACGTCGGAGGCGACGTCATCGGGGCCGCCCGCAGCACCGTATCGGGCGCCATGGCCGGTGCCGCTGAAATCGGAGGCGATGCTCTCGAGGCGGTCAAGAACACTGCCAAGGGTCTCGTTGCCGGTGCAGGTGAGGTTGGCACGAGTGTTACCGACGTAGCGACCGGTGCCATCTCTGGTGCCATTGCCGGAGCCAAGAAGATCGGTGTCAGCTCTGCTGATGCTGCTTCGGCCGCTGCGGCTGGGGCCCTCGAGGCCGCCGAGAAGATCGGCGAGTCTGCCGTCCATGCGGTACGCGACGTTGCCGCCAGTGGCGTCGACGGTGTCAAGGGGATCCTCAAGGGCGACCAGGACACCGAGTAAAAGCAAGCGTTATTCGCTCGTAGACAATCAGGGCCGCAGCAGCAATGCTGCGGCCCACCGCGTGAGGTGCCAAGCGGTTGCAGCGCGGGATGTTTAGATACTCCGGTGATCGAAACGGTTGCGCTCGTCGGCGACTCCATTCGGATGTCCTATCAGCCGTATGTGGCGGCGCGGTTGCGGAGGCAGTTTGTGTGGGGGCCTGCCGACAACTGCCAGTCGAGCAGCTTCCTGCTGCAGAACCTCGATCGGCTTGTCCTCGACCATTTGCACGAACGAACAGTCATCCACCTCAATGCGGGAGCACACGACATCAAGAGGCTGTACGACGCCGACTTCGCCGTTCAGGTGGGGATCGATGAGTATCGAGACAACATGACGGAGGTTGTGGAGAGGCTCATCGACCACTCGTTGGTGGCCGCAGTCGTAGTAGCCACTACCACTCCGGTCGACGATATCCGACACAAGAGCCTCGACTCTGTCCGTCACAACGAAGACGTGGTTGCCTACAACGAGGCACTCGTCGACGTCGCCGCCGCGGCCCGATGCTTCATCAACGACCTCTACGAAGAAGTACGTCGCTGCAGGTTCGATCCGCTTTCCAAAGACGGAATCCACTTCAATGAAACCGGCAAGGAATATGCGGGGAGCAAGGTGGCGGGGTATCTAAAGGGTCTGTTGGGGCAGGTTTGAGGCGCGGCATCTGGTATCCGGTATCTCGTATCTAGAAGCGCTCCGAGATACCAGATACGAGATACGAGCTACCTCCAAGACCGCGAAAACCATTGCTACACAACGGTTCGCGCGGAGCGCGCGCAGTATCGCGCGCTGGGTCATTTGCCCACGCGCGTCCTTCCGGTATGGTTTGTTTCCCATGCCAACACGGACCAAGACCCGTGGGGGTAATGGGCGGAGTAGGGCCAGCAAATCGAAAAGCCGTGCCGGCACCGGGTTCCTCAGCGCGCTGCGAGGGATGCGGGAAAGGATACGGGAGCGGATGGGCCGCCAGACGGATGACGTCTGGGGTCTTGTCCTAGTCGTTCTCAGTGTGCTGATAGTTCTTTCGTTCTTCGGGCTGGCCGGACCGGCGGGCAGCGTGTCGGCCAAGGTGCTGCACTTCCTTTTCGGAACTTGGGCTGCTCTCGTGCCCCTAGTGCTCGCCATCGTCGGAGCGGCACTTCTAGGGCCAATGCCCCGTCCCGACTACGTGAAGCTCGCGCTCGGGCTCGGCGTCACTTTCCTGGCATCGCTTTCGATGTATCACCTGATGACCGGAACGATCTCGCTCGCCGAATCGATCGAGTCGGTCAAGACACGTGGCGGCGTTATCGGCTCCTTGGTCTCGTTCCCAATGCGCCGCCTCATTGGATTCTGGGGAGCGTTCTTGGTGCTGTTCGCCATCACCATGATGGGTGCGCTGGTCATGACCCGCGCGACGATGCGCGATGTCGCCGCGTCATTCATGACGGGTTTCCGCGCCGTGCGTCGCTACTTCTCGCCGCCGCAGATGGTGGTGCCCACCGCCCGGTACGAGCCGCCACCGGTTGAGATCGCCGCGCCGGCTTCCGCTCCCAAGCGCGGCGGACCTCCCAAGGTAGAGATCGAGAAGTCCGCACCGAAGAAGGCGAAGCCGAAGCAGCCTGCCCGACCCAAGCCGGTTTCGGCTCCAGCGGGCAAGTTCAGCCTGCCCCCGCTCGAGCTGCTCCACAACAGCGAGGCCGGCGGCCACAACCGTCGCTCGCTGGAACAGGCCGCTGTCGAGCTGGAGCGTGCGCTGCACCAGCACGGAGTCGATGCCCGGCTCACCAAGATCGTCCCCGGCCCAACGGTCACTCGCTACGAAATCGAGCTGGCACCCGGCGTAAAAGTCTCGCGTGTTACGGGCCTGTCCAACGACATTGCATACGCCATGGCAACCGCAGATGTCCGGATCCTGGCACCGATACCAGGCAAGAGCGCCATCGGTATCGAAGTGCCGAACCGCAGCCGCAAGCTCGTCACCCTCGGAGACATCCTGTCCAGCTCCGAGGCGCAGCACGACCCCGATCCAATGCGCATCGGCCTCGGCCAAGACATATCGGGGAACAACCGCCTGCTGAAGCTCGATGCACTGCCGCACGTGCTGATCGCCGGCGCCACCGGTGCCGGCAAGTCGAGCTGTATCAACTCGCTCGTGACGTCGATTCTGATGAGGGCCACGCCTGAAGAGGTGAAGCTGATCCTGGTCGACCCGAAGCGCGTTGAGCTCGGCCAGTACAACGGTGTACCGCATCTGCTCACTCGGGTCATCACCAATCCCAAGAAAGCCGCCGACGCCCTGCAATGGGCCGTCTCGGAGATGGACCGTCGCTACGAGCTCGTGGCAGACGCCGGCGTCCGCGACATCGTCAGCTATCGCGAAAAGTGGGACACGGAACAGCTGGACAGGGAAGCCTTCGACCGCTTCCCGTACATCGTGGTCATCGTCGACGAGTTGAACGACCTGATGATGGTGGCCGGCCGCATTGTCGAGGACTCCATCGTGCGCATCGCGCAAATGGCCCGCGCAGTGGGCATCCACCTCGTTCTTGCGACGCAGCGGCCATCGGTCAACGTCATCACAGGTGTCATCAAGGCCAACGTGCCGAGCCGCCTTGCGTTCTCAGTCGCATCACAGACGGACTCGCGAGTAATCATCGACAGCGCCGGAGCCGAAAAGCTCGTCGGGCTCGGCGACATGCTCGTAGTGACGGCACACGATCCGAAGCCGGAACGGATCCAGGGCGCGTTCGTCTCGGAGGCTGAAGTCCACGCGGTCGTTGACTGGGTCAAACAACAACGCAAGGCGCAGTACCGAGACGAGGAAGTATTCGAGGTGGCGGCGAAGAAGGAGGCAGCCGACGAGAAGTTCGACGGCGAGGACCCGGAGATCATCAACCAGGCCATCGAGCTAGTGGTTCGCAGCCAGCTCGGCTCGACTTCGATGCTGCAACGCAAGCTCCGCATCGGCTTTGCCAGAGCCGGCCGAGTGATGGACATCCTCGAAATGCGCGGCATCGTCGGACCGTCGGAAGGTTCCAAGGCCCGCTCTGTGCTGCTCTCGCCGGAAGACCTCGAGGCGACCATCGGCTCCGGATCCGGCTAGCGAGGGATCTCCGTGCTCGGGCGACTCGTTGGCCTGTCGGTTGCGGTGTCGATCTTGGTCTGGCCGCTCGGTTCATGTCATACACCCATATACGAGGCCGACTTAGTGGAAGTCCAGGCGCGCGCGCGATCATGGCGGCATGCCGCGAGGTGGACTGCGAAGGTTCGCCTATCTACGTGGCAGATTCCACAGATCCTGCAGTGATCGCCGAGATCGCAACGCTGTTTGGAGTCGAGGCCACCCCGCTCAGCGACGAAGACGAGCTCGACCTGATTGGAGATGACGGCCGCTACGTCGACGGTGGCACCATGCTGCGCAGCAGCCGGGAGGTCTCTTACCCAGCTGCGATCTTCGGCGTCGATGTCTTTGCATCTCGAGGTCGGTTTGAGGGCATCGGCAAGACCTTTTTCTTCGCGTTGAACAACGACAGATGGATCGAAATCTCGCCCGAGGACGCCGGAGTGACCGTTACGACTTCGGTTCCGTAGTGCCGATCTCAGATGGGGAAGCTGCCGACGACGTCGCCCTGGTCAATTCTGTTCGCGGCTGGCGGCGCGCCGTCGTGGTGCCCCGCGCCGCTTTTGTGGGGCACCACTGACGATCAGTTAGCCTGCCGCGCATGTCGACCGAAGTCCGCCAGATCCTCGATGTCGAAGGCGAATTGCTGGGGGAGTCGCCTCTCGATCTCAACGAGGTCCAACGGCTCTATCAGGCGATGCTGTCGGCCCGGGTGTACGACCACAAGGCGTCGGCAATGCAGCGGCAGGGCCGCCTTGCTACCTATGCATCCTTCGAGGGTCAGGAAGCCTGCCAGATCGGCTCCGTTGCCCCGCTGCAGCGGAGCGACTGGGTCGTCGGGACATACCGCGACGCCGGCGCCATGTGGTTCCACGGCTACACGTGGCGCAATCTGATCTTGGGACGGACCGGCGACGAACGCGGCGGCGCCGCGCCGCAGGGAGTTCGAGTGCTGCCGCCATCGATCACTGTCGGCGGACATATGATCCACGCCGTCGGCCTGGGATGGGGCGAGCGACTCCAAGGCTCCGACGGAGTCGTCCTCACCCTATTCGGAGACGGTGCCACCTCCGAAGGCGATTTTCACGAGGCAATGAACTTCGCAGGCGTGTTCAAGACGCCAACGGTCTTCTTCTGCCAGAACAACGGGTGGGCCATTTCAATGCCAAGAGAGCGGCAAACTGCTTCGGCGACAATTGCCCAAAAGGCGGACGGCTACGGGATGCCGGGCGTCCTAATAGACGGCAACGACCTGCTGGCCGTCTACGAGGCAACTGCGGACGCCGTGGCGCGAGCTCGGCGCGGCGAAGGCGCAACCTTGATCGAAGCGCTTACGTACCGCATGTCTTCCCACACCACCACAGACGATGCAGGCCGCTACCGGAGCGACCACGAGGTCGAGGGGTGGCGCCATCGTGACCCGCTCGAAAGAGTGCGCAAATACCTCGCCGCCAACGATGTTTGGGACCAAGCGTGGCAGTCGCAAATCGAGGAGACAGAGTCGCAGAGAGTCGAAGCGGCGGTCGCCGAAGCTGAGGCGCTCGAGCCTTTCACACCTGCCGAGATGTTCGGGGCGATGTACGAAAGGTCGACCGTGCAGCTCGACGAGCAGCTGGCTGATGCGGAGCGCCATGCCTGAGTTGAACATTGCCCAGGCCCTCAACTCGGCGCTCACGATTGCCCTCGAAGATGCGAACGTGGTTTTGATCGGCGAAGACGTGGGTGCCACGGGCGGTGTGTTCAGAGTCAGCGACGGACTGCAAGCCAAATACGGCGAGGATCGAGTGATCGATGCCCCGGTGGCCGAATCTGGCATCGTCGGTGCTGCATTCGGCATGGCGGTCACTGGCCTGAAACCGATCGCGGAGATCCAGTTCATGGGTTTCTCCTATCCGGCGTTCGACCAGGTCATCAACCACGTCGCTCGGATTCGCAACCGTTCTCGCGGTCGGTTCACTGCCCCCATGGTGATCCGCATCCCCTATGGAGCCGGTATCGGCGCCGCCGAACATCACTCGGAGTCCGCCGAAGCAATCTATGTCCAGGCACCGGGGGTCAAGGTTGTCGTCCCCTCAACGCCGTACGACGCCAAGGGCATGCTCTTGAGCGCAGTTGAAGATCCTGATCCCGTGATCTTCCTGGAGCCCATCCGCCTCTATCGCTCGATCAAACAGGACGTGCCGAAGGAGGCGTACCGGGTACCGCTCGGCGTTGCTGCTCACCTGCGCGAGGGAACAGACGTCACCCTGATCGGATACGGCTCGATGATGCGCGAGGTGACCGCAGCAGCCGACCAACTCGGCGCACAGGGCATTTCGGTCGACGTCATCGACGTGCGGTCACTGGTGCCATTCGACGCCGAGCTCGTCATCGATTCGGCACAGCGCACGGGCCGAGTCGTGATAGTGCAAGAGGCGCCCAGGAGCGCCGGATTCGCTGCCGAGATCACAGCCCAGATTCAACAGAAAGCCCTCTACTCGCTGAACGCCC
>JAHEJX010000122.1 GCA_024638645.1 Actinomycetes bacterium | reverse complement strand
GGTGGGACGTGGAACGGCGCAACCGAAGCGCTGAAGGCCGGCAACGGCGTGGTGGCGGTATGGCGCGGGCCAGGTGAGGGACCGGGGAACGCCCGCCTCGCGGAGTTGGGCGCGGTGCCGGTGGCGTCCGCGGACGAGGTGCTGGCGTGCCTGGATGCCGAGCCGACCACGGCGCCGGAGCAGCTGTCGCTGACGGACTAGCTCAGCGCAGCCAGAAGAGCGCTACCCAGGCTCCGCGGCTCCGACACCACAAAGAACCTTTCAGCCCTTGTCGCCCAAAACCGTGCTTGAGATGTTCTTTAAGGGTGAGGGCCGCGATGAACACGTCGAATCTCCATATGAATGTGGACCAGGCGTTCACTCGTTTCGTCAAGGAAGCAGAACCGCGGCTCTCGTACGCTCTCGCCGCCGCCTACGGGCCTGAGGTTGGCGCAGAGGTGACGGCGGACGCTCTGGCATGGGCTTGGGAGAACTGGGGCAAGGTATGTGGCATGGAGAATCCGATTGGGTATCTGTACCGAGTCGGCCAGAGCAAGGCTCGCTGGTATCACCGGCCGCGGATCCTCTTCCCGCAGCTCCCGCTGAAGCTATGTCAACCAACCCACGTGGTCAGCACCGCCACGACACCAAAGCTGTGGAGGCTACGACCGCGTTATTTGCTCGGACGGACGGTTCGCATCTTCATCGAGGCGGTCGTTGCCATCGGTACGCGGCCGGGGCAGCCAACACGGCGCCCACCGTGTTGGCGATAAGGTCCTCCATGTTGTTGACGTAGCCGCCCACGTAGGTCTCTTCTCGCAGCAGCGTGCCGATGAATTCGACGATCTCGACGAAAGCACCGGCCCCGCTGGCCATCATCACGGCTGCGAGGATGAGAGCCGGTCGACGTCGTTCAGTCCACCGCGCCAATGCTTCGAACGACGCCCAAGCGCCAACGCCGGTGGCCGCCGCGTGATAGAACTTGTCGTACCTGAGTTCGCCGACCAGCGGCAGTTCATACAACGGTGCGCCATCGACCAGCAATAACCCACCGGCCATGTTGCCTACTGCAATTGCGGCGAGTGCCCACAAAGTGCCCATCGAAAAACGGGCCGCGCGGTGAATGAGCGCGATCGCCCCTACCAATACCAATGTCACCGGCACGTAGTAGCTGACGGCGGGATTCTCGACGGCGATGCCATACACGAGAGACGCCAGCGTCACGCCGGCAAGCGTCGCCAACACGTTGCGCATGGCGTCACGCTAACGCTGGCTTCCGAATGGTGCATTGCACAGTCAGATCCGGGGAACGGACCATTCTCCGGGCCGCCGCAGCGAGCGGTGTCCGATGTAAACCATTCCTGACGCTATGTCGACGACCTAAGAGCGCTTGCCTGTCAACGCCCGCCGCTCAGGCTGTCCTGCAATGTGTTGAGGTCGTTCCAACGTCCCTGCGCGGCCAAGGCGGCCTGCTGTGGCCATGTGCCCGGGTCGTGCATCCGATAGCGGGGCCCGGCATCTTCGAGGATCTGACCGATCGCGGCCACCTCTGTGGCCGCTAGAGCCGCGAAGGTCTTGATGCCGGCGTCGTTCAGGAGACCGGCAATCTTGGGCCCGATGCCCTCGATGCGTGTCAGGTCGTCGCTCACGACCGGTGCAGCGTCGCCGACCGTCTCGCCGACCGCGGCGAAGGCTGTTACTCCGACTGGCTCGGCAGTGGCGTCGGGCTGTGCAGCAACCGCGGCTGCCGCCACAGACTCAATTCGGGCGCTTTCATCCCGAGCACTCCGCGCCTCAGCCTGCGCCGCCTCGAGACCACTCTTAGCCGAAGCCGCCTCATCCCGAGCACTCCGCGCCTCAGCCTGCGCCGCCTCGAAGCCACTCCTAGCCGAAGCCGCCTCATCCCGAGCACTCTGCGCCTCAGCCTGCGCCGCCTCGAGGCCAGCCCTGGCCGAAGCCGCATCCGCCCGCGCCCGTTCGGCCTCAGCCTGCGCCGCTTCAGCGTCCTTGCGGGCAGATTCGGCTGCAGCACTGGCAGCTTCGCGATGGGCTCGAGCATTGTCTGCGGCCGCGGCAGCCGCTTCGGCATCGGACTGGCACTTGTCGAGTTGTGTTTGAACGTCGGCTCTTGCACTCTCGGCTCCGTCTGCACGTTTCGTGGCGGCGTCCAGGTCTGCCTGCACGGAGTCGCGAGCAGCAACGGCTTGGTCGGCTCGGTCCGAAGCCTTCTGGAGCTTCGATTGAGCCGCTTCGACAGCAGCTGAGGCTTCGTCGGCTTGGGTCTTCGCGGCGTCGGCGTCTGCTCGGGCTGCGTTCGCCTCGGCCGTGGCATCCTCGGCCCGCTTTGCGGCGGCGGCTGCGTCCTCTTCGGCCTGGGTTGCCCTGGCGAGTGCCTCCTCACGGGCCGTGGCGGCTTCTGCGGCAGCCTTGCGAGCAGAGTCGGCCTCGGCGGCAGCCTGGGCGGCCCGCTGTTCAGCGGTCTCGATTTGAACGGTCATCGATCTCCGGGTCCACCACCATCCGATGATGAAACCGACGATCAATGCGATGAGGGCGATCAGCCAGGTCATCGGCAGCACTCCTTGTCGGTAGCCAGTTTGTGAACATTCATCGTGAAATGTCCTTCCCGTCTATGACCCGAGGGGCAAGCCAAAGTTCTGTATCGCACAAGGACCAAGGATATGGGAACGGGCTGCCCCAAGTCCATCGGCGGATTCGGGCCGCGCGGCACCATCGAGGTCAAAGGCAAAGGCCCAACGGACACCTCGATCCTCACCGGGCGCCGGTAGCGACACTTCCCTACCCTCGACGCATGCGGAAACTGTGGCGAGCCATCATCGGATTCTTCGGTCGGATCGGCGAGTACCCCGGCGAGGACGACGACCAAGCCACCAAGCGTCGGATCTTCGTTGCGATCGCGGTCATCGCCACGTTCCTCACGATCCCCGTCGCTCTGGAGTTGGCTGGCGAAGGCCTCACCAGGCTTGCCGTGTCTTTGACGGTCGTGGTTGCCGCCGGACCTCTAGGGCTCATCCTCCTGAACGCCAAGCCAAACTGGTTTCCTTGGATCGTCAATGGCATGTTCACGGCAGTTAGCGTCGAAGCCATCTACTCGTCAGCTCTAGTGGGCGGCCTGCTGCGATCGGATCTGCAGGAGGCCAACGCAATACTGCTCCCGCTCGGTGCTCTGCTGATTCTCGGGCGCCGTGCCGCCATCTTCTGGTTTGGAGCCTTCGTCGCCCAAATCCTCTATGCGGCCAACATCATGCGATTCGTCGAGCCCTTTTACGAAGTCGAGCCGTCTGTCGGAGGGGCCGCGGAGACGCTGATCAGCATTGGAATAGTCATCATGGTGGTCACCCTCTATTTCGTGCGGCAGCGGGATCGGTTTCAGCAGCAGTCTGATGATTTGTTGCACAGCATCCTGCCCGACGAGATCGCCACGAGGCTGAAGACTGATACGTCGATGATCGCCGACGACTTCCCCCACGCCTCTGTCCTGTTCGCCGACGTGGTCGGATTCACCCCTATGTCAGCCACCATGTCACCACCCCAACTCGTCGGGCTCCTGAACCAGGTGTTCACCAAATTCGACGAGTTCGTCGAAGAACTCGGCCTCGAGAAGATCAAGACCATCGGCGACGAGTACATGGTCGCCGCCGGAGTCCCCATGCCTCGCGCCGACCACGCCGAAGCGATCGCCGAGCTCGCGCTGCGGATCCGCGACTACATGGCAACCAACGAATTCAATGGGCACACTTTGCAGCTCCGCATCGGCATCCACTCCGGGCCAGTGGTGGCCGGCATCATCGGCACTCACAAGTTCGCCTACGACCTCTGGGGAGACACCGTCAACACGGCCTCGCGGATGGAATCGGGTGGTATCGCAGGTCAGATCCAGGTCACCCCCACCACCCACGAGCTCCTCGCCGGCAACGGCTACAGCTTCGAACCGCGCGGCGCTATCGAAGTCAAAGGCAAAGGCCCAATGAACACGTGGCTCCTCACCGGACGGGCCTGAGGGAGCCGACTAGCGAAGGCGGCCGTGGCCGACGTCCCACGGTATGGGCCAACAGAGGTTCGATCCTGGATGTTTCAGCACTCGATGGAGATGCGAAGGGCTCGGCAAGCGTCGTCGAGGCGCTCCGGGTGGAGACGGGTAATGCGCGTTGTGAGCGCCACCTTCGGGATCTTGCGCAGACCGGATTGGGTGTTCGGGCTCGATCGGTTGTTACCGATTGCCGCCTTCTTGGCCGCTCAGGCTCCGGCTTACCTGACGTCGATGCGCACGACGACGAACTCGGCGGGACGTAACGGGGCCACGCCGACCTGCAGGGAGCCGCCGGTGAGAGATGACGAGCTGCGCACGAAGAAGGCTTCTTCCGCCGTGGTGCCCTGGAAAGCGCCTTGCCGCCACAGCTCTGTCAGGAAGTTCTCGGCCTGCGCTTCGAGCGTCGCCAGCCGCTGTGCGAGCGGTTCGCTGCCACCGAGCTCCGCCGCCGCAGTGACTGCCTCTTCGATTGCGTTAATCAATCGGCGGACGTTTATGAATGTCCATGAGGTGTCCGATGCCAGCGTGCGGGCTCCCCAGAGCACGATTCCCCGTGAAGGAAAGGTGCGTATCGCGTTTATCCCAAGCGGGTTGAGCACGTCCTGGTCTGTGTCCGAGATGGCCGCGCTCAAGCTGAGCACATCCGTAACGGCCTCATTGGCGCGTGCCTTCCACACTCCTCGCGTTGTTTCTGAGCGCGCCCATACCCCGGCGACATGACCGCTCGGAGGCACCTGCCGCGTCGCCGTCGCGCCATCTGCGACTTCGAGCCAGGGGTAGAAGAGCGAGCCGCACGCCGAGTCGTAGCTGGCGCTCTGGCGCCATGTGGCGACTTCGGCCGGCGCCATGGTCGGCGGCGGGTCGAGGATTGCGATGACGTCGCCTCGCTCTTCACACTTGGCGATCATCGCCACCTGCATTGCCCGCCACATTGCACCGTCGACTCCGCCATCGCTGGTACCAACAATGTTCACCAGGTCGGGGAATGCCAGCACCGAGACTTCGTCGACAGCCAGCAGTGCATCGATTGCCCTCGCCCCGGCCTCGACTCCCGTGTACGGCGGTGCAGGCAGAGCCGGATCGGGGATGGGAGCGATGTAGGCGCGCCGTCCTCCGTTCTCGAAGAATCCTGCAACGGCAGGCGGCAGCATCATGTCGGCGGCGGTTCCGCCGAAGAGCGTCTCGAATTCCGCTCGGCTCGTCACGACATGAGGCTGCGATCCGATCGAATCGCTGACGCTGTGGGCGGGGGACGTGGCGGTGAATCCCAAGAACCCGGCGACATCGGACCGTTCAAGCTCGATTGCTCCGGGGCGGAATGTCACCTCACGGACAAACACACCGGGCGGACGGATGGAGGGCGGCTCACTCATCTCGACCGCCAAGCTAGTAGCGGCGTCTAGCCGCGATGGGCACTTCGTTGTCTCAGCACTCGATGTCCCCTTTAGCCGCCCGCCAGCATTCCTCAAATCTCGGTTAATTCATTGGCGTCGCGGACCGATACATTTCTCTGGCATTTCTATCCAAATGAAGGGGACATATGCGCGCCTCTCGCGCCATCAGAGCGGCAGTTGCTGCCATGCTCGTGCTCGTCACAACAGCCGGTCCCGCGATTGCCGGTGACAGCCCATTCGGGGACGAAGCCGCCCCGTGGCCGGCTGAATTCGACGAGTACACGACGACAGACGGCAACCCCATCTCCGATGACTCCGACAACAACCCCGGATACTCGGACCTCTATGCGGGGGCCGCCGTCAACTTGCCGTCCGTCTACGTGACCTCTGACGGAGACAATGTCTTCTTTCGTGTCCGCGTCCGCAGCGACCCGACCAGCCGCAATGGAGGATTCAGCTCGACGTCGTGGCTCGTGTCGATTGCTGTCGACGGAATCCAGGCAGCGGTGGTAGGCCTCAACGGCAAACCATCATCAAGCGACTTCGTTTACACATCAAACGCCGACGGATCGGTGATCCGCGAGATCTACACCACTCCATTCACCAACGATGGCAACGGCACCAGCTTCGGCGCCCGTGCCATCGAGGCCCCCGACGAGGGCTGGTTCGTCGACTTCCAAGTACCGATAGCTCAAATCACCGCCGTGGCCCCGACCGTTACTGGATCGACGCCGATCCAGCTCTTCTTTGGAACCTCGCAGGCGGCCAACCTATCGGTGATCAACAAGGACTTCATGATCGGCGAGGGTGTCGTCTACGACGGCCTCAGCACGGTTCGCCCCGACGGCGAATCGGCCGGCGGGGGCTCACCCACGGCCAACCCGGACTCGGCGAGCGTTGCCGAAGATGGCTCTGTGATCGTGGATGTGTTGGCCAACGATTCAGATCCAGATGGGGATATCGATCCCGCAACGGTTGCGGTGACGGCTGGCCCCAGCAACGGGACTGTCACAGTCGATTCGGTCACCGGCGAAGTGACATACACGCCAGACCCAGACTTCAACGGCACAGACGCATTCACATATGAAGTGTGCGACCAGAGCACCCCAACCCCACTCTGTGATAGCGCAACGGTCAGCGTCACGGTCGACCCAGTAAATGACGACCCAGAAGTCACAGACGATGCGGCCGACACGGACGAGAACGTGCCCGTAGTGATTCCCGTGCTCGCCAACGACGCAGACGTCGACGACGACGCCCTCAGCGTCGCATCGTTTGATGCCACGTCAGCTCAGGGCGGCACTGTCGCCTGCCAACCCACGGGCAACTGCACCTACACACCTCCACTCGATTTTGTCGGCACAGACACCTTCACGTACACGGCCTCGGACGGAAACGGCGGCACCGCAACGGCCACTGTGACGGTCACAGTTCTTGCGGTGCCCGAGCCCCCAGTCGCTGAGCCTGATGCGGCGGTTGCTGCCGAAGATGGCTCTGTCGTCGTCGATGTGTTGGCTAACGACTCAGATCCAGATGGGAATCTCGACGCAACGTCGGTCAATGTCGTATCCGGTCCGTCCAACGGCACGACCAACGTCGACCCCGTCACCGGTGAGGTGACATACACCCCCGACCCCGACTTCAACGGCACAGACACCTTCAGCTACGAAGTCTGCGACCTGACCGCACCAACCCCACTGTGCGACACGGCAACGGTCACCGTCGAAGTCGCTGCCATCAACGATGCTCCCAACGCAGCCAATGACCCCGCCTCCACCGACGAAGACACCCCGATCGTCGTCGACGTTGCTGCCAACGACACAGACGCAGACGGCAACCTCGACCCGACCACAGTCACCATCCTCTCTGGCCCCTCCAACGGCACAGCCACCGTCGACCCCGTCACCGGCGCAATCACATACACCCCCAACCCCAACTACAACGGCCCAGACACCATCACATACCAAATCTGCGACACCGCAGGCGCATGCGACACCGCCACCATCCCCATCACGGTCGCTGCTGATGCGGACGCTCCGGTCACGAACGATGATTCAGCCTCGGTTGGTGAAGATGGCGACGTCGTGGTCGACGTGTTGGCCAACGACTCTGATCCGGACGGCGATCTCGACCCGACGTCCGTCAACGTCACCTCTGGCCCATCCAATGGCTCCACGAGTGTCGACCCGGTCACCGGTGAGGTGACATACACCCCCGACCCCGACTTCAACGGCACAGACACCTTCAGCTACGAAGTCTGCGACCTGACCTCGCCAACACCCCTGTGCGACACGGCAACCGTCACCGTCGCGGTAGCCGCCATCAACGATGCTCCCAACGCGGCCAGCGACCCTACCGCAACCGATGAGGACACTCCGACCGTCGTCGACGTTGCTGCCAACGACACAGACGCAGACGGCAACCTCGACCCCGCCACCGTCACCATCCTCGCTGGCCCCTCCAACGGCACAGCCACCGTCGACCCCGTCACCGGCGAAATCACATACACCCCCAACCCCGACTACAACGGCCCAGACACCATCACATACCAAATCTGCGACACCGCAGGCGCCTGCGACACCGCCACCATCCCCATCACCGTCAATGCCATCGCCGACGGGCCGGTCGCCAACGACGACTCCAGCTCCACCGTGGTGAACACCGACGTGGTTGTCGCCGTGCTCGACAACGACTCTGATCCAGACGGCGACATCGATCCGGCATCCGTCAACGTCACCTCCGGCCCCACTAACGGCACCACCAGTGTCGATCCGATCACCGGTGACATCACCTACACCCCCAACGCCGCGTATCTGGGCCCGGATTCGTTCACCTATGAGGTGTGCGACACGACCGCGCCAACCCCACTCTGCGACACAGCCACAGTGCAGATCCAGGTGGACCCAGGGCTGAACCCTCCGATCGCCAACCCAGATCCGACGTCGACCGACGAGGACACGCCGGTGACTGTGGACGTAGTGACGAACGACAGCGACGTGGATGGCAACCTCGACGCTACGTCGGTCACGATCGTCGACGGCCCTACAAACGGTTCGGCCACGGTCGACCCCGTCACCGGCGAAGTTACCTATACCCCCAACCCCGACTACAACGGCTCGGACTCCATCACGTACCAAATCTGCGACACGTCGCCCGTGCCGCTCTGTGATTCCGCGACGATCGCCATCACCGTGGATCCGATCAACGATCCGCCGGTTGCCAACTCGGATGCTGTGTCGACGCCGGAGGACACACCCGTCGTCATCGACGTTGTGGCCAATGACACAGACGTCGACGGCAACCTCGACCCAACCACCGTCACCATCCTCACCGGACCCACCAACGGCACAGCCACCGTCGACCCCGTCACTGGCGAGATCACGTACTCGCCCGGTCTCAACTACTCGGGCCCCGACAGCTTCACATATGAGGTGTGTGACACCGATGGCGAGTGCTCGGTGACCGAAGCCACCGTCTCGACGACGGTGGTCGAGATCGACGACCCACCGGTGGCCGAAGACGACACGGCAACAACCGACGAAGACACCCCTGTGACAGTCGACGTTGTCGCCAACGACTCGGACGTCGACGGCAACCTCGACCCCACATCCGTCA
>JAHEJX010000035.1 GCA_024638645.1 Actinomycetes bacterium | reverse complement strand
GCGCTGCTCCAGTCCACGGGATTCACGTTCTTGTTCCACAGCGGCAACTTCACGGGCGGGATCGACCTGATTCCGCAATACACGACTCAGCGAGTGCTGATCATCGTGCTCACTATGACTGCCGGCACCGCCATGATCATGTGGCTCGGCGAGCTCATCACCCAGCGCGGCATCGGCAACGGGATGTCGCTCATCATTTTTGTGTCCATCGTCAGCCAGCTGCCCAGCCAGCTCGGTCTGCTGTGGGCCAACTCATCGGCCTTCCAGTTCTGGGTTGTGGTCCTGGTGATGGTTGCACTGACAGTCGGGATCATCTTCGTTGATCAGGGCCAGCGCCGGATTCCGATCCAGTTCTCCCGCCGGGTACGGGGCCGCAAGGTCCTGGGCGGCCAGTCCACTTATATTCCGCTGAAGGTCAACATGGCCGGCGTCATCCCGGTGATCTTCGCCACCTCGATCATGTACTTCCCTGTGCTGGTCTCGTCCTCGCTGCCTTCGACCGGCTGGGGCAACTCAGTGCGCACCTTCATCGACAACAACCTGCTCACGACAGGCAGCAGCGGTGGATTCCAGCCGAGCTTGATCTATATCTTCATCCTGGGACTGCTGGTCGTCTTCTTCACATACTTCTACACGGCGATCCAGTTCGATCCGGAACGGCAGGCTGAGACGATCCAGCGCCAGGGCGGGTTCATTCCGGGCATTCGGCCTGGTCGCGCCACGGTCAAGCATCTAGAACACGTGTTGAGCCGCATCACGCTTCCCGGCTCGACATATCTGGCGTTGGTCGCCGTTCTTCCGTCTTTCATCGGTTGGCTGTGGGACATCCCGGTTGGGCTATCCGGCGTCTCGATCCTCATCGTTGCGGGCGTTGCGCTCGAGACGATGAAGCAGATCGAGAGCCAGCTGATGATGAGGAATTACGAAGGGTTCTTGAGCTAGCTCAAGAACCAGTATCCGGTATCCAGTAGCCGGTATCCGGTAGGTATCCGGATACCTACGGGGTACGGGATACCGGATACGGGATACGAAATCTATGGGTAGACGACTTCTATTTCTTGGCCCCCCGGGAGCGGGGAAGGGCACTCAGGCTGAAATGCTCGCCCGCGCTATTGGGGTGCCGCACATTTCCACCGGCGCCATGCTGCGTGACAATGTCGAAGCCGGCACTGAGCTGGGTCAGCAAGCGCAGGCGATCATGGCTGCCGGCGATCTCGTTCCAGACGATCTCGTCGTCGCAATGGTGAAGGATCGGCTGTCGAAGGAAGACGCCGCATGTGGTTTCTTGCTCGACGGGTTTCCTCGCAACGTGGTTCAAGCTGAGGCGCTTGACGCCGCGATGGGGGAGGGTGCCCTCGAACTGGCAGTACTCGTCGAGGCGGACGAGGAGGAACTGGTGCAGCGCTTGTTGCAGCGTGCCCAAGAGCAGGGACGCGAAGACGACAACGAGGAGACAATTCGCAATCGGCAGCAGGTGTATCGCGACGAAACCGAGCCGCTGGTTGGCTACTACCCGGACAACGGTGTGAGTGTCGTTGCCGTTGATGGAATGGGCGCAATCGACGAAGTGTTCGCGCGGATAGTCAACGCACTCGCCGACAATTAGGTCACTATGAACGCCGATGCCCGCATCGTTACCAAGAAGAGGCCGGAGGACTTCGAGAAGATGACTGTGGCAGGCGCGTGCGTCGCTGCAATTCACGCAGCGACCCGGGAGGCTGCCGTCCCTGGAACCTCGATGCGCGAGCTCGACGCCATCTCAGCCGAGGTGCTGCGGGAGTGGAACTGCCGCTCATCGTTCCTCGGCTACCACGGCTTTCCGGCGACCATATGCGCTTCACCCAACAGCGTCATAGTCCACGGCATCCCCGACGGCTACAAGCTGCGCGAAGGCGACATCGTCTCGATCGACGCCGGCGCCATCTATGAAGGCTGGCATGGCGACGCCGCCTATACGGTTGCAGTAGGTACGGTATCGGATGAGGTCGCCAAGCTGCTGGAAGTGACCGAACAGGCGCTGTGGAACGGCATCGCCAAGTCCCGCAATGGTGCTCGCCTTGGCGATGTTGGTCACGCAATCGAGCAGACGGCAGCACCTCACGGCTACGGAGTTGTCCGCGACTACATCGGCCACGGCATCGGCCGCAACATGCACGAGGCGCCCAATGTCCCCAACTACGGCAAGCCGGGCAAGGGCTTCAAGCTCAAGACCGGCATGGCCATTGCCATCGAGCCGATGTTCAACTTGGGCACCGACCAGTCCAACGTCCTCGACGATGGTTGGACCGTCGTGACCCAGGACGGCAAGCTGTCGGCCCACTTCGAGCACACAGTTGCCGTCACGGCTGACGGTCCGAAGGTGTTGACCCTGCCGGAGCCGTTGCTCGTCGGCGAGACCGCGCCGGCGCTGCCTGTAGTCGGCAGTCAGTAGCTACCAAATACTGCGAGCGCAGCGAGCCCCCTACTCCTTGGGCGGCGAGTCCCAGTCCTGGACGTCCTCGCCCTTCTCGCGCGACAGGATGTCGACGGCAGCAGCGGCGCCGGCGCCAGCGGTGATGATTGCCTGGCTCCGAGCCGGACGAACACTGCGTCCCACTACGTAGACGCTGGCGACAGAGCTGAGGCCGTGCCGGTCTACTTGGATTGCACCCTCGTCGTCCGCGGCGACACCGAGCGATATAGCCAGCTGCGGGTTGCGGCCTTCGTTCATGATCAGGTAGTCCGCGGATTCGGTCGAGCCGTCTGCGAGCGTGACTTCGTAACCATCGCCGCTGGGGGCAACCGCAGTCACTTCGGCATCGACGATCGTCCCGCCTTGTGCGCTCACCTGCGCCTTTGCGATCCCTTGGAATTCGCTGCCGCTGATCTCTGGGATGCCGAGGTAGTTGAATAGCTGCGCATAGTTCATGGCCGTCTGGTCCTGGCCATAGACGGTGACGTCCTGGCCGTTCTTGGCCAGGAACAGTGCGGCTGACAGGCCGCCCGGTCCATCTCCGACAACAACAATCTTTGCCATAGCGCGCCTCCTCGATGCGGATAGCACCAAGCTAGTTGCCCGGCGGTGGCTCCATATACGCGTATTGGTAGAAAGGCGTGAAGCCGAACTGTCGATAAAGCGCCTGGGCCGCGATGTTGTCCTGGGTCACCTGCAACACAGCGTGGGTACTGCCTGACTCCCGGCCCACTGCGAGCAGCGTGTTGAGCACTGATCGCGCTAGGCCGCGACGACGATGGGTTCGATATGTGTTCATGTTGTAGATGGTGGTGTAGCGGTCAAGGTCGACGCTCATGCCTGTAGCAACGGTCTCCGGCCCATCCTCCAATACGGACGCGAAGTGGACCCGCCCCACTCCTGCCAACAGTTGCCCAGCTATTCGCCGACCCTCAGCGGATCCAGGTGGATGTCCCGTTACAGTCGCCAGCCAGAAGTCCTTCGGATGATCGTCGACATCGACTTCGACAGCGCGAACGGGATCCTCGATCTCGAGAATCATGACATCGGTGGGGGAGGTTTGTATGTAGCCCCGGCCAGAGAGCATCTCCGCCAGCTCCGGCTCCGCCAATGAAGTCAATCGGAAGATTGCAGGTGCATTTCGCCTCTGAAACCACTCCTCGCAATGCTCCACTTTCTCGTCGAGCGCAAGCGATGACGACTCAACCGGATTCACCGAATTCGCCCGCCGTGAGCCCCCGCCCGACCACCGCAAGACCCACCCGTCATAACGTTCCTGCTCCAACGCAGGCAACGTCCGAAAGGACAATTCCTCGAGTTCCCGAATCTGCTCACTCACAAGATCGATTATCGCCACAAGTCACACGGGATACGAGATACGGGATACGGGATACGGGATACGGGATACGGGATACCGCCCTGCGCAGCAGGGCTTTCCAATTTGTACTTTTCCTGCGCCCTCGCGTACAATTCCCGTCGGCTCCGAGGGAGCCGTCGTTTTGCGTGCGCCCACAAGCTCACTCAAACGTAAGGTCATCAGGCCGTCGTAGGGCTTACGACGGCCGCTCCAGCACCGTGAACAAGTCATTCGTGACTCGCTCGCCGTGCCGGAATTACACCCACAAGGACCAACGTTGAAGGTTGCGGCCTCAGTCAAGAAGATGTGCGACCGCTGTCGAATCATTCGACGGCACGGGCGCGTGTGGGTGATTTGCTCATCTAATCCGCGACACAAGCAGCGACAGGGGTAACTGGCACATGGCACGAATCGCCGGAACAGACCTCCCTCGGGAGAAGCGGGTCGAGATCGGCCTGACTTACATCTTCGGGGTCGGCCTGACAACGTCACAGAACATGCTCACCGAGTTGGAGATCAACCCGGACACTCGGGTGCGTGACTTGACTGATTCCGAGGTCGTGAAGATCCGCCAGTTCGTCGACGGCAACCTCACCGTCGAGGGTGACTTGCGTCGTGAGATTGCTCAGAACATCAAGCGCAAGATCGAGATCGGCTCGTATCAGGGTCTGCGCCATCGTCGGGGCCTCCCGGTACGTGGCCAGCGCACCCACACGAATGCCCGCACTCGCAAGGGCCGCCGCATGCCGGTCGCCGGTAAGAAGAAGGTCACTAAGTAGTGGTAGACGAACAACAGCCAGCACCCGAAGGAGCTGCGGAGGATACCCCGGCCGCCGAGGCTGCCGCGGCTCCTGCCGCAGAAACACCGGCCCCCGCCGCAGAAGGGGCTCCTCCAGAGGATGCCGCACCGGCAGAGGCGCCCGCCGCAGATTCAGCGCCTGCAGAGGCCCCTGCTCCCGCCGCAACCGCTACGGCCGAAGCTCCGTCGCCCGAAGCCGCTGCGCTCGCCGCGGCGAGTCGTCGCCGCCGGGGCAAGCGCAACGTGCCGCACGGCCAGGCTCACATCAAGGCCAGCTTCAACAACACGATCATCACCATCACCGACCAGAACGGCGCCGTCGTCACCTGGAGCTCGGGTGGGAGCGTCGGGTTCAAAGGCTCTCGCAAGTCCACCCCGTACGCTGCGCAAGTGGCTGCCGAGCAGGCCGCCCGCAAAGCAGGAGAGATGGGCGTCCGCAAGCTCGACGTAATCGTCAGCGGATCGGGCTCAGGCCGCGACACCGCGATTCGGACGCTGCAGAATATGGGCATCGAAGTGACCGGCGTTCGCGACGTCACGCCGATCCCCCACAACGGTTGCCGTCCCAAGAAGCGGAAGCGGGGTTAGCGCATGGCTCGTTACACAGGACCTCGTACCCGACGCAGTCGCCGACTGCGCACCCTGGTCGACGAGAACAAGGCGAAGTATTTCGATCGGCGCCCGTACCCGCCCGGTGAGCATGGTCGGGGTCGCATCCGCGAGTCGCAGTACCAGGTTCAGCTACTCGAGAAGCAGAAGCTTCGCCACACCTATGGCGTGCTCGAGAAGCAGTTCCGCCGCTACTACAAGGAAGCTGCTCGCCAGAAGGGCATCACCGGCGAGAACCTCATGCGCATGCTCGAGCTCCGGCTCGACAATGTCGTTTATCGCGCTGGTCTCGCCGCCACTCGCCCTCAGGCCCGCCAGCTGGTCAACCACGGCCACTTCCGGGTGAATGACTCCAAGGTCGACATTCCTTCTTATCAGGTGTCACAGGGTGACGTAATCACGCTCAAGGAGCGCAGCAAGGATGTATTCCCTGTACAACTTGCGGTCGACACGCTCGACCGCGTGACGCCCGAATGGATCGAGGTTGACGCCACCGAGCGCAAAGTCACGATCGAAGTGCTGCCGTCACGACAGCAGATCGACACAGACGTCCAGGAGCAGCTCATCGTCGAGCTCTACTCCAAGTAGTTCTACAACCAGTAACCACCACGCAGCCCAAGCAGAGGAGCGCAAGTGCTCATCGTTCAGCGCCCAACCATTGAAGAAGAGCAGGTAAGCGATAACCGGTCACGGTTCATCGTCGAGCCGCTCGAGCCAGGCTTCGGATACACGCTGGGGAATACCCTGCGTCGTACGCTGCTGTCCCGTATCCCGGGTGCAGCAATCACGTCTGTGCGCATCGATGGCGTACAGCATGAGTTCGCCACCATGGACGGTGTCGTCGAAGACGTCGTCGATTTCATCCTGAACCTCAAGCAGGTCGTCCTCCGTATGGAGGCGGATGAGCCGCAGACGCTCTACCTCTCTGCCAAGGGCAAGGGCGACTTGACCGCAGGCGACCTGAAGGTGCCCGCCGGTGTCGAGATCGTAGACCCTGGCGTTCACCTCGCCACTCTCTCCGCGTCAGCCAAGATCGAGGCCGAGATGACCGTGGACCGTGGGGTTGGTTACCGCAGCGCCGACCGCAACAAGAAAAGCGACACGATCGGTGTCATCCCGATCGACGCCATCTTCTCGCCCCTGCGCAACGTTGCGTACAAGGTCGAGAGCACCCAGGTCGGTCAAATGACCAACTTCGACAAGCTCGTTCTCGATATCGAGACTGATGGCTCCGTCAGTCCTTCTGAGGCAATGTCCTCGGCAGGCAAGACCCTTCGTGAACTGCTCGGCCTGTTCGCCGACATGGACGAGGGCGTTGGCCTCGAGCTCGGCGACGTCGTCGCCGCTGAGTCGACCTCGCCGGACCTCGACCTTCCGATCGAGGCGCTCGACCTTTCCGAGCGTCCCCGCAACTGCTTGCGACGTGCCCAGGTGCACACCGTCGGCGAGCTGGTCGAAAAGACAGAGGAAGAGCTTCTCAACATCACCAACTTCGGCCAGAAGAGCCTCGAAGAGGTTGCCGCCAAGCTCGACGAGCTCGGCCTGTCTCTCCACTCCTCGGCCGACACTGCTGATGCTGGAGCCGTTGTCTAATGCCAACGCCGAAGAAGGGGCCCCGCCTCGGCGGTAGCCCTTCGCACCAGCGGAAGATCCTGGCCAACCTGGCCGCCGCGCTCATCGTCGAGGAACGGATCACCACGACTCAGGCTCGTGCCAAGATGTTGCGTCCATACGTCGAGAAGATGATCACCAAGGCCCGCCGCGGCGATCTTCACTCGCGTCGGCTGGTTCTCAAGAAGATCCAGGACACGGACGTCATCACCAAACTCTTCGACGACGTGGCGCCTCGCTATGAGGATCGTCCCGGCGGCTACACCCGCATCGTCAAGCTCGGCCCCCGTCGTGGGGACGGCGCCGAGATGGCTCTCATCGAGCTGGTCTGAACGACCTGACGACGCGGACCGCACGCTTCCGAGAACAGCTGCGCTCATACGTGCCTTCGCCGACCGAGGTGGAGGCCCACGAGGCGATGTTGGAGCTTCTGGCGACGCCGCTGGATCCGTTCAGTCGCGACCACTTCGAGCCGGGACACTTCACAGTGGGCGCTTACGCCGTTCGCCAAGGGTCGGTGATGATGGTGCACCACCGCCGGCTCGGCATATGGCTAGAGCCCGGCGGCCATGTAGACCCAACCGACTCCACGCTAGAGGACGCCGCAGCTCGCGAGTTGTACGAGGAGACGGGTACCGCAGTCGGCGCCTCGATCGGGGGCATTCTCGACGTGGACGTCCATCCAATTCCCGCAGGCAAAGGCGAACCGCCCCACCGTCACTTCAACGTCAGTTTTCACTTCAAGGCCGTGTCAACGGCAATCGCCGTCGCCGACGAAGTACTCGACGCGCGGTGGGTGCCGATCGACGCGGTGGCCGACCTCACGGACGATGGGGCCGTGCTTCGCGCCGTCGCCAAACTCGCCGGCTAGCCGAGCTCCTTGATGATCGGTCTATCCGGGCCCTTCAAACTCGGATTGAGAAACGTGAGCCCGGGAATGTCCTCGATCTTCGGCTGACCTGACAGTGCGAGCGATGCAATGGCCCCGGAGGTCGCAGCACTCTCGATACTTCCGATGTTCATCCCGTTCCAGGTCCAGTCGCCGGCTAGCGCCATGTTCGTGAAACCGGATTCCCAAGCCTTCTTGCGGTACTGCACCGTGTCTTTGATCGAGCCGACGTAACGCTCCGTCGGATCGATGTTCGCCTTCCAGAACTGCTGGTCGAACACGTCCTCGCCACGTCCCCTGGTCTCAGGGTCGTATGCGTGCAGATAGTTGAAATCGAGGCTCTGCGGCTGGTCAGGGTTGGTGTTGGCCTGAGGCAGCAGTCCCCGAATCGTCCGCAAGTACTGGATCGACGTTGCCTCGACGCGAAGATGCTGTTCGGCTGGGAAGCTCGCCTTGTCGTACGGCGGCCATTCGAGTGGCTTCTGGAGCGGGCCGCTCCAATAGATGACGCTCTGGGGAGCATTCTCCTGAGGCCAGTCCTCCCACTTGAGCAGGTCTGTGAAGTCGCAGAACGTGTTGAAAGGGTACGTGTAGTTGGCCCCGACGACCCGACTGGTGGTTCCCTGCAGGTCGAAATCCCAGCCAAGCTCTTCAACGGGCTTGTCGAGCCATATCTGAAGCTGCTGGGTGGGGAAGGCCTGGATCTTGTCGTGCATAGTCCGCCAGTCGTCCCGCTGCGCCAGGATCTGGGGACAGACGGCCGGGAACGCGGCAATCGAAATGCCCAGCACGACGTAGTCGAACCCATCGTCTCCCGACCCGCCCTTGGTTATGACCTTCTCCCGGCCCTGCCAGTCGGCCCAATACGACTCGAGGTCGATATTGCGGGCCTTCAGCTCGGCCCCTTCCTGCAGCTTGTCGTATTTGGGAGTGGACGGCCAGGTGTACATGTTCTTGACCCGGATCATCGGGTCGTAAGGGGCGCCGTCGATCGTGTTGGCCTGCACCTCGAACTTGATGGAGCTGATCTCGTCGCCGTTGGGAACGACTTCTGTCACCTTGTGGAAGAACTCGAACTTCACTCCCCGCTTGACCAGCGTGCGATAGACCGGTGCAATCACAGTGTCGCCGGTTCCCGCCGCGAAGAAGTAGAGCGCGTCCCCGATCGCGTAGACCTGGCGCAGGAAGAAGTAGACATATGGCGCAGCACTGAAAGCGGGGAAGCCCGTGCTATCACCATCGGGGTAGTTGAACCCGATGTTCGGCACGATCTGCGCGAAACCCGACGCGAGCGTCATGGGGTCGATGCCGTGCTTCTGCAGCCACTCCCGATAGTCGTACCTGTCCAGCTCATCGATATCGTTCTCGAGCACGTCGTCGGCAATCACGCCCTGCAAGATGGTGGTCATCAGGTCGATCTGGATGAACTTCCACCGGAACGACACGCTGTGGTTCGCCACCCATCGCATCCACTTCTGGAGCCGCATCCTGATCTTGACCAACAGGGCCAGCGTCTCGGAATGGTCCTTCACGCCCTTTTCGAGATGGCGCAGCAATGACTTCGCCATGGCTCCCAGCAGGAAGTCTTCGAGCTTGCGTACCACCCCGAGCCAGCCCTTCGGCTCTTCGACGCGGGGCTCGAATGGTGGCTTCTTCCCACTGACCACTGCGTACGCCTGATAGGCGAGGCCCTCCAACAGAGTTTCGGGATCTGGCAGGTCCCCGCTCCACGGCTTGCCATCGTTGTGAGCGAGCCATCCGGTTTGAAAAACCCACTTGCCGTCCACGAAGTCGGGAAGGCCCTGGAAGTTGCTTCCGACGAAGGCTTCTTCGAGTGTCGTCACCGGCTCGTCGGTCTCGATGGGCTTGCCGTCCTTGGTGTAGAGCGACTTGTAGCAATCGTCGAGCATCTGGAACATGTTGAAATAGAAGTTCCCAAACAGGTGGATGCCGTGCTCTTCTATGCGCTGGCCGGCTTGCGCGTTGCGGCTGCTGGCGGCCTTGCCACCCAGCCTCCAGCCCAGCGTGTAGACAGTGATCTCGTATTCGTCCTGCCACCCTTCCTTGTTGGTCAAGTGGTAGGCGGTCGAGAGGCCGGCCGGACCACCCCCGAGGATGGCAATCCGCTGCTTCGGCTTGGCTTGTTGCTGGGTCATGGTTTCCTCTCGTCGCTGCGGATCGGCTGCTGCCTCAGGCCGCACCATCGCCGTCCGTGTCACTTCTCAATGCATCGTGTCTGTGGAATCCGTTGAGTGGTCCAGCCTGGCCGTGGAGGCCGAACGGAATGACCGCAGGCACCAACGCTCGCCCGATCTCGGTGAAGGAATGGGCATCGAGAACAAGGAGGATCGAGCTCTTGACCTTGGCGTCGAGGACCACACAGAGCACAACGCCGTCGTCCTCGGCCGTCGCTCCTGGCCGCGGAACCATGAATGGTTCGTTGGGATAACAACCTTCCTCGAACCATGATTTGGTTTCTCCGGTTGCAACGTCGACCTTGACGAGCATGTTGCTGTGGTCGTTCGTGATGGCGGGGTTGATGCTCACCGCATAGGTGAACCGGTAGTCGCCGTACATGTGACCAGGGTTCATACGGGGGAACTCCACCGAGCGATCCGTCAGCGGCTCGACGGTGACCTTTTTGGTCTTCATGTTCACCCTGTGGCGCAGCAACTTTGCAGGTGTTGTGTTGCCACCCTTCGGCCCGCGCAGGTTCGACAGGTACAGCTCGCGAATGACCCTGTCGTCCGGATAGGTACACAGGTCGATCACAACGTCCTCACCGTTTTCGAATACGTTGGTGTGGTGGAAGTAGAAGATGGCGGGTGCCTCGACCTTGGCCGCGACGCGCTTCTCGTCCTTGTCCACGATGTAGAGCGTCAGAGGATGGTCGCCCTTCCAATCGAAGGCGTTCACCACCGGCTGGTTGCGCAGCCCGAGGGTGAAGAACTTGGGGAGGCTGGCGAACATCGGGTGTTCGCCGACCACGACGTACCGAGACGTCATACCGACGCTGTGCATGTATGCGGGGGTCATGCGAGGAATGAAGGCGACCGGATCGGGGCGGTGCGAACCGTCCTTGACGCCAAACACGTGGTAGCCGAAGCCCTTCCAAGAAGCCCCGATGCCCGTGTTGTACCAGGTCTTGCGGGCTTCATCGCGCTGTGGATGAGGTGTAGATGTCATCAACAGCAGCTTTTCGAGCGGAACCTTGCGGCCCGTCCCCAACGTGTCAGGGGCGACTTCGAGGCCGCTTGGCAGATCGCCGATGGCGAGAACTTCTCCGTCTACCACCTGCAGGTTGATCGAGTCGTTGTCGCCGAACTGCGCATTGGGGTTGATGGTGCACCACAGACGTTCGAGGGCCGACCGGTCGGGGACGGTGGCGAATTCTGTAAACGAGATCTTTTCACGCTTCGTAGAGGTGACGTAGTCCTCGCTGTCGAGGAACTCGCTGCGGTATGTGATCTCATCGCCGATGTCGAACTGTTTGAGCAACGCAAGACCGTCGAACCAGTGTAGGTATGCCTCTTCGCCGACCTCGAAGAGTCCGGCCCCGTTCTTCATATAGCGAAGCCGCAGCCATTCGGGTCTTGCGTCACCGATCCACTCGAGAGCTGTTGAGGGGTGAGCTTGGCCGCTGTAATACCCCATGCGAAATCCGCTCGTATTTGGTCTTTCACTCATTTGGTGTCCAATCTCGTGATCGGCGGCCCATCGAATTCGGCGCCAGATGCGATCAATTCCTGGGTCTGCTGGAGTAGAAGTGCCACGGGAGTATCCCGCGGGTCGCGCTTCAGGATTGCGTCGAACCCGCTCGCCGCCGCGGCGAGGTCTCCCGACTCATAGGTCGCAAGAGCGTTGTTGAAATCCTCCAGCGAGGCGAGCCGACTCTGCCGCGTCTCGTCGTCCAACGCGTCGAGTACCTCGAACATCTGGATCGGGTGAGTCTTGCCCGCAACCTGAACCCTCTCCAGCGGTCGCAGGGTGACGTCGGTGTCTTGGCGAATCCGCGACGCCGTGTTTTCGGCGATCAACAGCATGGTTCCGTAGCGCTTTGTCAGGCTCTCGACCCGTGAGGCCAGGTTGACCGCGTCGCCGATGATGGTGGCCCGGAGGCTGGTTGCGCCGCCGACTACCCCCATCATTACTTCATCGGTGTTGATACCAAAGCCCGTGTGAACCGGCGCCAGGCCTTCAGCCTCGCGGCGTTGGTTGTCCTCGCGTTCCGACCGGGCCATGGCAATGGCGGCTTGCAGCGCAGCATCGCTGCCCGCATCGAACAAAGCCAAGATGGAATCGCCTGCGTAGGCGTCAATGAAGCCGCCGAACTCGTGCACGAGTGGCTCCATATGAGCCAAATAGGTGTTGACGAACTTCATTGCTTTGTCTGGTGTCATCTCCTCGACGGTCGACGTGAACGAGCGAATATCCGTGAAGAGAATATCGACGGCGCGCACAGTGCCCTGACCGAGCTCAACGTCGAACAGGTTCGAGTGCCCGAGGCTGTCGAGGAATTGCTGGGGGACGAATCGATGCTGCGCTTCTATGAGCCGCGCTTGTTCTTCAAGCAGCCGCGCCTTCTCCAGCGCGCTTGCAGCCTGGGAGGACAGGATGTGCAGGAGCCGGTATCGCTCCTCGGTGAATGCCCCATCGACCTGGTTGTTCTCGAGGTAGAGGATGCCCTGCATCCTGCCCTGAGTGGTCAGCGGGATACAGAGCAGAGACCGCACCCCGCGTCGTTTGATCGTTTCGTCGCCGGCAAAGGTCGGGTCGTCTACGGCTCTCTCAGTCAGTTGCGGCTCGCCGGTGCGGGCCACCAACCGAACAACCGAGTCTGCCACGTCCTCCGCTGGTTCCGAGTGGCCCGCGAACACGGTTACGACGCTCTCGTCTCCGACGACTCGGCCCTCAGCTTCGGGAACAACGGCTTGGCCGTCGACGCGGAAGAGAACGCCGCGTTCGGCGCCGGCATTCTGCAGCATTACCTCCATAAGGCTGCGCAGGAGGCTCTCCAGCTCGATCTCCTGGCCGATCGCCTCGGAAGCACGGACTACCGTTTCGATGTCCAGGTCGGCGGCGGCAGCCACTCCGGTCGGCCCGGGGCCTGGCTGGCCATCCACCGTCAACGCCGTAGCGCCCCAGTTGCGATACGCCTCTATTTCCTCGGCGTGAAAACGCTGAGCCGCTGTCGCGTCACCGTGGTGGGTCGCGATCTCTTTGCCACCGGCGGCGGCAATCGCGGCGATCCATGCCATGCCCCGCTCCATCGCCAGGGCATGAGCCCGGCTGTACAAGCCAAGCGCCTCATGCCCTTTGCCTTCGACGGCATTGAGAGCTGCGTCCGCTAGCAAAAGGCTTGGTTCATGCATCGTGGGGTTGTGGCCGGAAAACCAGGCGAGGTTCTTGCGATGGCTCCGGGCCGCTCGCATCGCTTTGGACCGGGGTCCGTCGCTGACGGCCGTTCCAGCCAGTACCCCATACAGGTGATAGACGGGCACCAGCGCCTGGCCGAGCATTGAATCGAGGTGCTCTTCTGCGCTCTCGATGTCCTCGTACGCCCCCTCGGGGTCTCCGTGGTGCCACCGTGACATGGCGCGGAACGTGTACGCCCAGCAGAGGGCAAGTCCGTTGTCGGCAACCTCCATGAGATGGCGGTCACCCTCGACGAACGGACCGCTGAACGGAACGCTCTTTGGGCCGTGCCGCACGTCGTAGACGAACTGGCTGAGTGAGACCGCCACGAGCAGATTGCGCGTTTGGCTGTGTGCACGCAGCAGGTTGACGGCTGACTCGAGGTCCGGCTCGAGTGTTTCCAACGGCGTTCCGTACACAAGCCGGTGCAGGCCTAGGAAGAAGTACGCGCCGGTGGCAAAGCCCATATCACCAAGCTCCATGCCAACTGCGTAGGCCTTCTCGAGCGAAGGGTCGATCTCTCGCAGCGGGACCTTGACAGGCGACAGTAGGGCGTCTCTGGTGAATCGCACCCGGCTCGGCTTGCTTTCCACGCCAAACCGATCGGAAAGCTCAACGGCAACGTCGCCGAAGCTCACACCTTGGTCAACCTGCTTGACAACTCCGGCGAGCACCATGCCGAACGCTGCATAGAAGAAGGGACTTGTTGCGTCGTTGCCATTCTCGATGGAGAGGCGAATTCCCTTCTGGATCATCAGCGCCATGACATTCGGGTCAGCCTGATAGGCGGCGCTGGCGGCTTCGCTGAGCAGCTCCATCATCAGATGCGCCGACTCGTTGTCCATCTCGGGAAGGGCGACGAGCTGTTGCGGACTGAACCTACGCAGTGCCATCCGCGTGCGTACCAATCCGCCGATGACGCGCCCCAGGTTCGGTTTTTCGGGGAGCCGCCATCCCAAGTCGGCCAATGTCCGACGGGCGACATCGACGGCCAGGAGGTTCTTGTCGACGTGGCTCAGGTGGAGGATCTTGACCAGCGCCGCGTCGACTAGCTGTCTTTGGTTGATCGCATCGCCGTCTATCGACTCCAGCCAGCGGTTCATATCTTCGAGCTTGGTCGCAAGGCGAGCGGCGTTGGCTGCGCCGAGGTGGAGAGCGAATGCTGCGTCTGGGTCTGTGCTCCACTGGTCGTCGCCCAACAGGCTGACTCCGGTGGTGAAGTAGCCGAGAGCGGCGTCGTAGGCGGTTGCGCGCATCGCCGTTGTGCCTCCCTCGAGGTTGAGCATGGCGAGTTCGCGGTCCGTTGACGATCGCTGTCTCGCGACCGCATTGAGGTGGCGCAGCACGGGGAAGATGGACGTGTCCTCGTCGCCGTCGCCTCTCCTCTTCAGCAGCGCCCCGCCAATCCGCTTGTGCCAATTGAGCCGAGTCGCTTCGTCGAAGCGCCCTGCGGCCCCCTCCTGGATCCGATCATGGGCAAGATGCCAGCTGCTGCCGCGGCGAGTCTCAGTGATAGTGGCGAGGTCCTGCGTGGCGAGTTCCCGCATGGCAGCGCCCGAGTCGGGGAGGCCGATCTCGCCGATGAGAGCGCTGTCGCCTTCGGGCCCTATCAGGGCCATCACGCTGATCAACTCTTGCGCGGCTGGGCTCACTGATTCGATCCGCTCCACGGCGAGGTCGACCATGTTGTCCGTCATCTGGCGGGCGGCGACCTTGTCCATGTCCCACGACCAGGAGCTGCTTTGCGGGTCGAGATGAAGCAGCCCGTCCTCGTACAGCATTGTCAGAAACAGCCGAACGAAGTATGGATTGCTGCCGGTCCGCTTGATGCAGAGCTCGGTCAACGGAGCTGCGTCGTCGATTGTTCTCCCAAGAGACGCGGCGACGAATTCGCCCATGGCTTCATCGTCGAGTGGTTGGAGCGCAATATCGCCGACGCTCACGCCGCGGCCGGCCAGGCGTTGCAGCATCAGGCTGAGAGGATGGGATTCGTCGACCTCGTTGTCCCGGTAAGCACCTACGACGAGCAAAGAGCTGTTGCCCGGTCTGGTCGCCGTGCGCTCGATGAAATCCAGCGTTGCTGTGTCTGCCCATTGCAGATCGTCGAGCACCAGTACCACAGCGCTTTCCGGACCGGCGATTGTGTCGAGGAGTAGCTCCACGAGACGGTTGAAGCGATTGCGGGCACTTGCTGCCTCCAGCGCCTCCGGCACGGCAACGTCACCGATCAGAGCCACCAGCTCGGGAACGACTCGAGTCAACGCACCGGCCCCGTCGCCGAGTGTGCTGCGCAGATCGTCTCGCCATTGCTTGACCCGCTCGTCGTCCTCAGTCAGCAGCTGCCTCACCAGGTCGCGTAGCGCCGCAGTAACGGCGTGGTAACCGGATCCGCGATCTAGCTGGTCGAACTTGCCTGTGGCGAGGTACCCACGCCGCTCATTGATGGGCGTCCGCAGTTCCTGGATCAGGCTGGATTTGCCGACGCCAGAGAATCCCTGAACGAGGACTAGGGATGTGTGTCCGGCCGCTGCTTTGTCGAGCCATGACTCGAGCTCTGCAACCTCATTGGCCCGGCCGAATAGACGATCGGGGATCTGAAATCTGCTTGATGTTGCTACAGCTTCGAGCTCGATCCCGTCGGGATCCAGGCCCCGGATCACACGATCCTTGATTCGTTCCAAATCTGAGACGACTCCAACCGCGCTTCGGTAGCGATCACCAGGGTCCTTCTCGAGCAGCCTCGCAACCAGTTTCGCCAGGACGTCCGGAACTCCGGCGGCAACTTCGGTGAGCCGCGCCGGGCGTACGGCCAGGTGGTCGTGGACGACCTCGAGTGGTTCCGTGCTCGTAAAGGGAACGTGACCGGCGAGCATCTCGTACATCGTGATGCCGAGTGAGTAGAGATCGGTTCTGTAGTCGACGGGCCGGCTGGTGCGTCCGGTCTGCTCCGGTGAGATGTAGGCGAGAGCACCCTGGATGCCTTCGGCAGCAAGCAGGGCGGCTTGTTGGCGAGGCACCACAGTCGCCATCGAAAGATCGATGATCACGGCCGTCGCGCCGTCGGGGCCGACCATCACGTTTTCAGGCCTCAGATCGCGATGAACGATGTCTTTGCTGTGCAGCTCGGCGAGCGCCGCAGCGATCCCGATCGAGAGCTCGATGGCGTTGCGAAGGGACAAACTGTCTTTGGTCAGGCTCGCGCGCAGGGTGTGGCCCCCCTCGTCCTCCAGGATCAGGACCGGCCGGGCGCCCGAAGTGAGGTAGTTGATGGGGCGTGCGATGTTGGGGTGGCTCAGCTCACGTTCGATTTCATATTCTCGACCGAGTCGAGCGCGTGCGTCGGCTCCGGCGAAGGACCCCGCAACGGTCTTGATGAGGACGGTGGCACCGTCGCGTGCTTCCGCTCTGACCAGGCTGAATGTGGCACCTTCTTCGACCACCGCTAGCTCGCGATAACCATCCAAGTCCTGCAGAATCTCGCCCCTCTTGCGTTGCGACCAGACTACGCGTTAGGGCAGCGGGGCGCCGCGCCTAGACCCCTAACGGCGGTAGATAGTGACGTCGCCCGAGCCGGTATCCATCGTGATCTTGGCGGCGGCTCCGTCGACATCGTCGACGTCGATATCGACGTCGCCGGACGCAGTAGTCGCGTCAATGTCGTAGCTGCCCTCGGGCACCTGTGCCTTGACGTCGCCACTCCCCGACGTGACTGTGAGACTTTCGAAAATCTCCGTGAGGGTCACGTCGAGGTCCCCGGCGCCGGTCGTGAACGAAGCGACAGTCGAGACGAGTCGAGCTCCCAGAACATCGCCGGCCGCAATGTCAACCGTGATGGGTCCCGTGATGCCGTTGAGCAGGACGGTGCTGGCGGAACCTGTGACCGTGATTGCCGAGTTCATGTCTGCAATGGTGACGGAACCGGATTCCGAGTTGACCGTCACATCTGCAGTTCCCGCCACGTCGATTGTGAAGTCGACCCTGCAGTCTTCGATACCATCGCAGCCATCGTCGATGATGAACTCGTTGCCAACAGTCTCGGCCGACCAAGGGGGTTCTTCGGAGGATCTGATCTCCGCAATCACGTTGATGCCGGATTCGCCTGCTGTGACTGTGACCGAGCCGGAGCCACTGTTGACCACGATTGCGCTCGGTGTCTCTGAGCTACCGGATTCTGCCGTTGTTGTTGTGCCACAAGCAGCCAGCGCAAAGGCCGTGGCGGCGAAGAGGGTGAGGAAACGTCGAGAGGTCACGGGTTCTCCGGGGGAGGGTTCAACTGCTGGCGCAAGCCTAGGCGAAAGGGAGAGCTTCCCCACCTCGCTATCCTGCGCGCCGCCGGGCAATCTTGTAGGGAGCAGCAATGGGTGAGCCGTTGAAACGTCTACTCCAGGCCGTGAGGCTGGAGCGTGATGCGTTCGTGTGGATGGACTTCAACGACCGGGCAACGGGCGACGCGATGATCTTCGTCGCTGTGACGCGCTTGTTGATCTTGCTTGGCCTCGGTTGGTCTCTCTTCGGGCTCGCGACGTCTTTGTCCGGGTTTGAAATATTGATCGCCTCAACGCTGAATGCTCTCATCTTCTGGCTGGCGTACTCCGGCATCGCTTTCGCCATTACAAAGTTCCTGCTCGGCGGATCGGGCAATTTCGCAGTCTTCCTCCGGATCACAGGGTTTGCATACCCGACGCTGCTGGTGCTGATCTTCACCGCTCAACTCGGCGACTTGCCTTCCTGGCTCGCTCTGGCCCTCGGTTTCGTTTGGTTCATCGCAGTTGTGACTCGCGGCATCACCTATGAAGGTGACATCCCGACCCAAAAAGCCGTGCTGGCCGCCATCGGCGGATATGTAGGCTGGGTAGTCATCTCGTCGATTCTCGGCCGCGGCGGCATCTGAGCCCGATGGGCACCTATCGAATCGATCTTGCCTACCTAGGCACTGGATTCCATGGGTACGCAGCCCAGCCGAACGTCCGAACCGTTCAAGGAGAGCTCGAAGCCGCTCTGGAACGTGTGATCGGCCCAGTCGAGACCTTTGTGGCAGGCCGCACCGACAAAGGGGTCCATGCGTCCGGCCAGGTCGCCAGTTTCTCGGCCGCGGCGGCGGTTGACTGCCTTAGGTTGCAGCGATCCCTCAACAAACAACTGGCGCCCGAGATCGCCATCGGCAAGCTCAGCCGGGTGACCGACGATTTCCATGCACGGTTCTCTGCCACAGGCAGGCGGTACACATATCGAATTCTGAATCGGGAAACTCCCGATCCCTTTGTCGCCGCGACCAGCTGGCATTTCACAACCCCGCTCGATGTGGCGGCCATGCAAGAAGGATGCCGGGCCCTGGTTGGGGAACACGACTTCGCCTCGCTGTGCAAGGCAGCGGAAGGCAAGAGCACTGTTCGCGAGTTGCGAGTCGTTAGCTGGAGCGAGTTGGGAGACATCTTGCAGCTCGAAGTAGCCGCCAGTTCGTTCTGCCACCAGATGGTTCGTTCGATCGTTGCCATATCGGTCGACGTCGGCAGGGGCCGCCTCCGGCCGCCAGAGGTCGCCGAGATCCTCGAAGCACGCGACCGCAACGCCGGGTCCGGGGCCGCTCCGCCGCATGGCTTGACCTTGGTAGAAGTCACCTACTGATGCCGGTTCACTCGATACCCGGCCCCTGAGATCCAACGGGGGAGACCATTTAGGCTGGTCACCATGCCCTCGCTCCTCGCCAAGAACGCTCTTGTCCTCGCCACCATGGACGAAAGCGGCACCGAGGTTGCCAATGGTGCGCTGTACATCGTCGATGGATTCATCGAGCAGGTCGGAGCAACCGCGGACCTTCCGTCAGCGGCGGATGCAGTTGTTGATCTGTCGGGTCACGTTGTCATACCTGGCCTCATCAACACACATCACCACCTGTATCAGACACTTACTCGTGCAATGCCGGGCGCCCAGGATGCCGGTCTATTCGGTTGGCTGACCATGCTGTATCCGATCTGGGCCCAGTTGACTCCCAACCACATCCGAGCTTCCACACGCACCGGACTGGCCGAGCTGGCGCTAAGCGGATGTACCACGGTTGCGGATCACCTCTATCTCTTCCCCAACGGGTCGCGGCTCGACGACGAGATCCTTGCCGCGGCCGACATTGGGGTCAGACTTCATGCCTCGCGGGGCTCGATGAGTAGGGGAGAGAGCGACGGCGGGCTTCCGCCCGACAGTGTTGTCGAGGATCCGGCAACGATTCTCGAGGACACTGCCCGAGTCGCGACCACATTCGACGATCCCTCGCCTGGTTCGATGGTCCGAGTCGTAGTCGCGCCTTGCTCGCCATTCTCCGTGAGCGAGGCGCTCATGGCGGAGTCGGCCACGCTCGCTCGCGAGCTCGGCCTTCACATGCACACTCACCTCGCGGAGACAATCGACGAGGAGGACTACTGCCTCGACGTCTACGGCAAGCGGCCGTTGCAAATGGTCGCCGACCTGGGCTGGGAGGGCGCCGACGTTTGGTATGCCCATTCGATCTTCGTGAATGACGAAGAGATCGCCACCATGGGCCGTACGAAGACGGGTGTTGCCCACTGCCCGAGTTCGAACATGCGGCTCGGGTCCGGAATCGCGCCGGTGCGGCGGTACAAAAAAGCGGGTGTTCCGGTCGGTCTCGGCGTGGACGGCAGCGCATCGAACGATGGCAACCACATGCTGGGCGAAGCCCGTCAGGCGATGCTGCTGGCCCGCCTCGATGCCGCCCCCAGTCTCAGCGGCGGCGCTTTGCTGAGCGCACGAGATGCCCTCCGCCTGGCCACTCGAGGAGGCGCGGAAGTCCTGGGCCGTGCAGACCTGGGCTCCCTCGAACCCGGCAAGGCCGGTGATTTCGTGGCCGTCTCGATGGACCGCATCGAATACGCCGGCGCCCAACACGATCCGGTTGCTGCGCTCCTCTTCGCCGCGCCGACCCAAGTAGATCACGTGTATGTCCACGGCCGCCCGGTTGTGCGCGACCGCGAATTGGTGACGGCCGACGTCGAAGAGATTGTGCGGGAACAGAACCGGCTAGCGGCGCAATTGGTTTATTGACAGTTATCGCTTGTGGGTACCCGGCAGGAAGTGCCACACAAGAGATACGAGATTCCGAATCCACTCCCTCGGTTTTGTTTCATTCGCCCATGATGAGTTACAATCCCGGCTGCATCCCGCTCAGGCGGGTGTTTCCTTGTGTCCAACTCAGCGCTCGATTGAGCCCTGAAGAGAAGGCCCCCGATGAAGGCAAAGCTGCAGAAGACGTTCACGCCCACGCCGGCAGACATCGAGCGTGAGTGGTTCGTTGTCGACGCCACCGATCAGACGCTCGGTCGGCTCGCTTCCGACATCGCCCACATGCTGAGAGGCAAGCACAAGCCGACATACGCCCCTCATATGGACGGCGGCGACTTCATCGTCGTCATCAATGCTGCGAAGGTGGCCGTTACCGGCAACAAGGCCGTCCAGAAGCGCTATTACCGCCACTCGGGATATCCGGGCGGCATTCGGGAGTTGTCATTCGAGCAAATGCGCGACAGGTTCCCTGATCGTGTCATCCAGGGTGCCGTCAAGGGAATGCTCCCTAAAAACAAGCTCGGCCGCCAGATGCTGAGCAAGCTAAAAGTCTATGCAGGCCCTGAGCATCCCCACGGAGCCCAGAAGCCGCAGCCGCTAGAGATTGGAAAGAAGGTCGAGCTCTGATGGCCAAGCCGCTCGTGCAAGCCACCGGTCGCCGCAAGAGCTCAGTTGCTCGTGTGCGCATCTATGAGGGCGCTGGTTCGTTCAAGCTGAACGAACGCTCGCTCGAAAACTACTTCCCGCAGCCGGCGCTGCGGATGCGCGTGTTGGAGCCGCTCAAGATTGCCGACGCCGAGGGCCGTTACGACGTGCACGCCAAGCTAGAAGGCGGCGGTTACACCGGTCAGAGTGATGCCCTGCGCCTCGGCATTGCGAGGGCGCTCATCGAGCTTGACCCTGAGCTTCGCCCCGCCCTCAAGAAGGAAGGGCTGCTCACTCGCGACTCGCGCCGAGTAGAGCGCAAGAAGTACGGCCTGCGCAAGGCGCGCCGTGCTCCCCAGTTCACGAAGCGATGACCTCAGTTCCCTCAGCGCTGGGGGATACGACAAGGGGCGGACCTTCGCATGGCTGAGCGCAAGCTATTCGGCACAGACGGCGTTCGCGGCCGGGCCAATGCCGACCTCACTCCTGAGATGGCTTTTGGAATGGCTGCGGCCGCAGGCGAGTCCGACGACGGCCCGGTCGTCATTGGGCGGGACACTCGGCGTTCCGGGTCGATGCTCTCCGCGGCGCTCCAAGCCGGCTTCAACTCAGTGGGCGTCGATACCGTGGATTTGGGCATCATTCCCGTGGGAGGCGTTTCCCGGCTGACCCGAGATGTGGGCGCCACCTACGGCGTTATGGTCAGCGCTTCCCACAATCCGGCAGCGGACAACGGTATCAAGTTCTTTGGCCGCGACGGTTCCAAGCTGACCGACACTCGCGAGGCGGCGCTCGAGGCCCGCTATCGCCGTGGCTACCCGTGGGCTCGCGCCGACGGATCGCTCATCGGGATGCACTCGTCGATGGCAGACGCGACAGACCGCTACACCGAGTCGCTGCTTTCTATGAAGCGGTATTCGCTGCGCGGCATCGAGTTGGTCTTGGACTGTGCCAACGGAGCAGCCTTCGTTGTCGCGCCACGGGTGTTTGCAGAGGCCGGTGCGGGCATAGAGGTGATTCACGCAGAGCCGGACGGCATGAACATCAACGAAGAATGCGGAGCAACCGATGTGCGCGGTCTTGCCGAAGCAGCCGATGGCAGCGTCGGGTTCGCGTTCGACGGCGACGCCGACAGGCTGATTGCAGTCGATGAGGATGGAGCCGTTGTCAACGGCGACGTGATCCTCGCCATCTTTGCCCAACACCTTCAGGAGCGCGGCAAACTCAAGAAGGATCTCGTCGTCGCCACGGTGATGGCGAACCTCGGTTTCCACAAAGCCATGCAGTCGCTCGGGGTGCGTGTGGTGGAGACGCCGGTCGGTGACCGCTACGTGCTCGAACAAATGCGCAAGACTCGCGCCGTCCTCGGTGGGGAGCAGTCTGGCCACATCATCCTCGAAGACCGCGCGACCGGCGACGGTATCCGCACTGCCCATCGCCTCGCCGAGGTGATGGCAGCAACCGGTAAGGAGCTGCGCGCACTCCGGACGGTGATGACTGAATTCCCGCAGGTTCTGGTGAACGTGCCCGTTCACGATCGGGAGTTGCTGCCGGAAGCCGGGGCAGTCTGGTCGGCGGTGCGAGCGGCCGAAGACCGGCTGGGGGACAAGGGGCGAATCCTGGTCCGCGCGTCCGGCACCGAGCCAATCGTGAGGGTCATGGCTGAGGCCGAAACGCAATCAATGGCTGAGGATGTGGTCGGCAACCTCGTCAAGATCGTCGAAGTCACCCTCGGCAGGTGATTCACGACTTAGGTGTTTCGGCGTGCGTGCGGTACGCTCTCATCGACAACTGAAGAGCGATCGGAACCAACGAAGCACCAGCCCTCGCCGCAGGCCATCTGGCCGGGTGAGGTGACGAGGAAGAGGGATTATCGAGCCTGTCGGTGGGTGCCCTCTCGGCCATTCCACGGCCGCACGAGCTGAGTAAAACCCGGAGGCAACTCCGGGGCCAAAGCCGGCTCGATGTGGAAGCGACTCTTGGGCTGTATGCAGCCTCCACTGAGTTACGCAGCAACCTCCGATCGCATGACAAAGGAGGTTTCGCGCGTGTGCGGAATCATGGGTTACGTCGGCCCCGGCCAAGCCGCGCCTGTCTTGCTCGATGGACTCCAGCGGCTGGAGTATCGCGGGTACGACTCAGCCGGGATCGCCGTTCTCGACCGAGAAATCGATGTTCGCAAAGCGGAGGGCAAGGTTGAACGCCTGATCGACCTGACAAAGACGTCACCGCTCAACGGATCCGTCGGCATCGGCCACACTCGCTGGGCGACCCACGGAGCTCCCAGCGACCTGAACGCTCACCCTCACAGCGACCCGAGCGGTGCCTTTGTTGTGGTCCACAACGGAATCATCGAGAACTTCTACGAGCTGCGTGATCGACTTACAGAAGATGGCCACGAGTTCACTTCTGAGACCGACACAGAGATCTTGGCCCACCTAGTGGCTGAGGCATATCGAGGTGACTTGGCGGCGGCGGTGCGGTCCGCGGTTGCCCAAGCCGAAGGCGCCTATGCACTCGTGGTTATGACCGTCCACGAGCCGGGCAAGATCGTTGCAGTCCGTCGGATCAGCCCATTGGTGGTGGGTCTCGGGGTAGGGGAGACATTCCTCGCCTCAGATATCCCCGCAGTTCTCCATCGCACTCGAGATTTCCTGATCATCGAAGACGGAGAGCTCGTAATCGTTGACGAGTCGGGAGCCACCATCGAAACAATCGAGGGCGAGGCAGTCGATCGTGAGCCTCTGCATGTTGACTGGGACTCTGAGATGGCCGAAAAGGGCGGCTACGAGCATTTCATGCTCAAGGAGATCCACGAGCAACCGGCGGTTGTCACCGAGACATTGGCCGGACGGCTCGAAGAAGATGGTTCGGCCTGGCTCGACCATGTGGACTTCGATGACGACTTCGCCCGCAACCTGAATCGTGTTTGGATCACCGCGTGCGGCACTGCGTACAACGCCGGCATGGTGGGTGCCGAGATCTTCCGTCGCCTGCTCAGACTGCCGACGTCGGTCGAGTACGCCCACGAAATGCGGTACGCCGACCCGCTGGTGAGCGAGGGTGATCTCGTGATTGCCATCAGCCAGTCTGGAGAAACCGCGGACACGCTTGCGGCCGCCCGACTGGCGAAAGAGCGCGGTGCTCGCCTGCTCGCAATTACGAACGTGGTCGGCTCGACGCTGTCACGCGAAGCGGACGACGTGCTCTACACGCGCGCAGGTCCCGAGATTGCCGTGGCTTCCACCAAGGCATACATGGCAATGCTGATTGGCCAGTACCTGCTGGCGCTTCGCATCGGGGCTGCTCGTGGACTGGCCGATTCGGATTTGGCAGACCGGGTCATCCACGGCCTACACGCCCTACCAGGCGACCTGGAGCGACTGATGCAGAGCGAGGCTGCGATCGCAGACGCCGCCAAACGCCTGGCACATGCCGAGGATGTCTACTTCATTGGTCGCGGCCTCGACTACGCCGTTGCCGTCGAGGGCTCGTTGAAGTTGAAGGAGATCTCGTACCTTCATAGCGAGGCAATGCCGGCCGGGGAGCTCAAACACGGGACGCTGGCCCTTATCACTGAAGACGTTCCTGTCGTGGTGGTGATCACTCAAGAAGCCCTCTACGACAAGACGGTGTCGGCAATCCAGGAGGTCAAGGCTCGCGGGGGAGAGGTCATCGCCGTGGCATATGAAGACGATGATCGCATCGGCCGTTTCGCCGACGTGGTGTTGCGGGTGCCGCGAACCGACGACCTTCTAGGTCCGGTAAACGCCGTGGTGCCTCTGCAACTGTTGGCCTATCACGTCGCCAAGATCCGCGGCAATGACATCGACCAGCCAAGGAACCTGGCGAAGAGCGTCACGGTGGAATGACAGGGGCGGCCTTCACGGTGGACGCGATCCACGTGTGACGTACCGGCGGAGATCAGAGGTCACTCGCAGCTGAAGAAGGTGTCACTCCCCTGGCCACCGCGACAGGTGTCGGTGCCGGAACCGCCAAACAGTTCGTCGTTCCCAGGGCCCCCGAACAGGGAGTCGTTCCTCTTGTTGCCGAAAAGACGGTCCCTTCCACTCTTACCGCGCAACTCGTCGTCGCCCTTGCCGCCACTAATCGTGTCGCCCCCTTTACCACCGAGGAGCCGATCGGCGCCGCCGCTGCCGTATATCTGGTCTGCGCCGCCGCCGCCGTATATCTGGTCTGCGCCGCCGCCGCCGTATATCAGGTCGGCGCCGCCGCCGCCGTATATCTGATCGGCGCCGCCGCCGCCGATCAGGACGTCGCCACTCCCTTTGCCGTAGATCGTGTCGTTGCCGGCCCCACCGCAGATCACATCGGCGGCGGCCGTGCCGACCAAGAAATCGTCGCCAACCGTCCCGATAATGGTGCAGCCACCCAGGATTGAGACGCACGCCGAGAACTCGGATGTGGAGTAGTCCTCCGCAACGAAAGCGACCGTCACCTCCTGCCCGGCGGCGACTTCGGTCGGGACCGAGATCGTGAAGGTGTCAATCGGAGCCGCATCGAACGCCTGCAACCCCAGAAAGGTCTCACCCTCTCCGAAACCCGATGGATCGCAGGCACTTGACGAATACGCCGCTATTGCGAACTGGCCCCACTCCGAGGGCAACGTTCCGGATATCTGAGTCGATCCGCCTCCGATGGCGATACTGGCGATCGCCGGCGCCGGATAGACGCCCCCGCCGACGCCGTCGGGCGGCACGTAGTCGATGCCCAGGCCGCCGTTGTCATGGACTGAGTTGTCCCAGAACCACACGTTCGGGGTCGCCCCGGCTATCGACACCCCGTCCAGAGTGTTGAAGGCGATGACGTTGGCATCCGCAAGGCCGACGTTGGTGCCGCCGACATGAACCTCGAGTACTCCGGCAGGGCTGATGTCCACTCCGTGACCGCCGTTCGGGCGCGGCCCGGTACCGGCAGGATCGGCGCCGATGATGTTGCCGGACACCCAGCCGTAGCCGAGTCCGCCGACACTCACACCGTGGGATGCATTGCCGGAGATCACGTTCCCGGCGGCAGCGAGACCGCCGATGAAATCGCTCACCGGATTGGAGACTTTCACTCCGACGCCGGAATTGCCGTTGGCGCTGCCGTCAGGATCAAGTCCAATGAAGCAGTTTTCGACCCGATTCCCGCCTCCGGAAACAACCACGCCATCGCCGGCAAACCCTGCAACGGCGAGGCCACGGACGATCGAGTCGCCGGTAACAGTGATGCCGTCGGTACCAGTCCCGGCAGCGGCGCCGTCGAGTGCGACCAGCGGAGAGCCGGCATAGGAGGGCTGGGTGGTGGCATCAATCTCCACCGCGCCCAGGCTGGTCGGCAGGGCGGCGCCCGGTGCGATGGTGTGCGGCCCAGCACCCGGGACGGCAAACGTGATGCGATTGTGTCCCTCCGTTGAGTTGGCTTGCTGGAGAGCCGCCCGCAGCGTGCAGTCGCCTGCGGACGTTTCGCACAGACCGTCGCTCAGATCGAGATCCGCCGCATCACCCGTGTGATCCACCACAAACTCAAACCCGGGATCCCGACTGGCGAACAACTCGTAGACGCCATCGGTTTCCAGGTCGCCGTGCGTCACCACGATGGCGTCATTGCCCGGAATGAAGAAGCCATAGTTGACATCGCCTCCCGGCGGGATCACGGGTTCTGTGGCCCTGACCACCGGGCCTCCGCCGGCAGGAACCGTGAACAATTCGAAGACTTCGTCTGTGAGTTGGTCTGCCCGGTACAGAACCCGATTCGACTCGCCCCCGACATCCAAGATCCGGGTCACATCGCCGGAGGCCGACATTGTGCCGCTCACCTTCACGGCGCTACCCCCGGTGATAGCCGCCGAATAGAGCTCAAAGACATCGTCGCTGTCCATGTCTGCGATGAACAGCACCCGATTCGAACCATCCAGAATGCGCGGGCTCGATATCTGCACGTCTCGTGTCGGCGCCAGCGGATCATGCAGGCGCTGCGGCGTACCTCCGCCCACAGGCACCGAGTACAGCTCGAACACTTCATCTGCGGCCTGATCGGCGACATAGACCACCCTCTGCGAGTCGGGGCTAACCCGGAACGCGAAGTCCACGTCGCCCCCCTGGACCAGAGCGCCGTTCAACTTGATGGCGCTGCTGCTGCCGTCGATCGGAGCCGAATACAGCTCGAACACCTCATCTTCGACCTGATCCGCCCAGTAGACGACGCGGGTCGAGTCGGCGGTGATCTCGATGTTGGCCCAAGCGTCGCCGTCGGCGACCATCGTCCCGCTGAGCTTGGTGGGCGGTGAACTACCGTTGATGGGTGCCGAGTACACCTCCCATACACCGATAGTGTCCTGATCGCCGAGGTACACGACACGCGACCCGTCGGGACTCACTTGCCAGGTAGTCAATACGTCGCCGCCACCGGCCGGGGTACCACTGATCTTCACCGGCGGTGAGCCCCCATCCGTTGGCACGGCGAACAACTCCCACAGCTCGTCGATGTTCTCGTCGGACCGATACACAACGGTTGTGCCGTCGGGAGACGGCCTTCCCAACGACACGTCGCCGTTCGCAACCAGCGTCCCGTTCAGCTTGGTGGCAGTGGAGCTTCCGTCGATCGGGACGGAATAGAGCTCGAACACGTCGTCGGTATCCTGGTCCGCGGTGTACACGACCGTCGACGAATCGTCTGTGATGTAGAAATCGGAGATAACGTCGCCACCGGAGACAGGCGTTGTGCTCAGCTTGGTGGGTGGGCTGCTTCCGTCGATCGGCACCGAGTAGAGCTCGAACACGTCGTCGGTCTCGTGGTCGGCCAGATAGACGACCCGCTGAGAGTCCGGGCTGGGGCGCGGATGGATGAAGATAGACCCGTCGGTAATGGGTGAGAAGGCCAGTCGGTGTGTGATTAACCCGGCGGCGGACGTCGAGTAGAGCGTCCCACCTGGCGAGTCGTACTCGATATACACCACCCAGTTGCCGTCAGCGGTGAACCGGACGCTCTCTTCCTCCACAAAGCTCCCGCCCGACAGTTTGTGGCTAGTGGCATGTGCCGTGATGACTCCGGTCATCACGATTCCGAGACCCGTCGCAACCAGGAGCGTCGCCAACCGTGATCCTCGCATGCCCATGAGCCCTCCAATATGCCGGGACGCCGGACCTCCCTTACGCCCATAGGAGGTTAGAGCGACATCGCTCGTGGGCGCCGTCAAAGACACGACCTGGGCCGGTTCAACTTGCTAGCTGACACCGCGAGATTGGGACGAAGTCCTAATCTCGCTTCGTGGACATCGTCGGCCTCGGAATCGACCTCGCCGAGATCGATCGCGTGCGCCATCTTCTCGGCAAGTACGGCGAGAGTTTCAAGCGGCGCTGCTTCACCGACCATGAGTGGGAGTACGCCCACAGGTATGCAGATCCCTCAGGACGCCTGGCGGCCCGCTTTGCCGGAAAAGAAGCAGTGATGAAGAGCCTGGGCATGGGCTGGCGCCGTCTGCGGTGGCTGGACATCGAGGTGACTGGTGGCGGGGCTCCCCGAGTGAACCTGTCCGGGACGGCCGCCCGCCGTGCCGAGCAGCTCGGCGTAACCAAGGTGTTGATCACGATCACCCACACCGACGACTCGGCCCTGGTCCTGGCGATATCCACCAAGAGTTAGCCGCCGTTGGCATTGCAAGGTGCGCCGTTGGGCTACTTTCTTGATTTATGAAGGTCGTAGTCAGCGCCGCCCAATCCAAACGGCAAGACGCCGGCTACGTCGGCGATCTGGGACGGGTCATGGAGGCTGCCGGGTATGCGGTTGCCAACCATGCCGCGGCCATGGGTGCCGGGTACGGCAAACGAGTAGTGGTTCTGGCCGGGTCAGGCAACAACGGTGGTGACGGATACGTTGCGGCCAGACACTTGGCGCGTCGGGGTGCTGCCGTCACTGTGCACTCACTCTCTGCGCCGAGTACCTCCGAGGCACTCGCAGCTGCCGGCGCCTGGAGGGCCGGCGGGGGAGCGATGGCGCCGATCGGTCAAGTGCACGATTGCGACATTCTCATCGACGCGGTATTCGGGGTGGGGTTCCGCGGCGAGCTGCCGTCCGACGTGAGCCGCTGGCACGGTGCAGCGCCGCGTGTCATCGCGGTGGACGTCCCCTCCGGGCTCGACGCCACAAGCGGCTCTGTTGCTCCGGGGACGATTCCCGCGGAGCTGACAATCGCGTTGAGCAACTTCAAACTCGGGCACTTCTTCGGGTCGGGTCCCGAGGTGTGTGGCCGGCTCGTTGTGGCGCCACTCGGCCTGCCGGAGGCCGAAGCTTCTATGTATCTGTGTGAGCCAGCCGATGCCCCGCGTCCGGCCCGCAATCGCAACGCACACAAATGGTCCGCCGGCTCGGTTGCCGTCGTGGGAGGCTCTTCCGGAATGGTCGGAGCTGCCGTCCTCGCCGCCAAGGCCGCTCTCGGATTCGGTGCAGGCGCCGTAGCGACATTCGTTCCCGGTGCGCTGGCGGCCGAGCTCGATGCAGCCCATCCGGAAATCATGACCAGGGGAGTCGGCCAAGGAAGCACGTGGGAAGGAGCTACCTCATCCGATCTCGAGCTCGATCGTTTCGATGTCGTGGTTCTCGGTCCCGGCTTGGGCTCAAGCGGCGCTGAGCTGGTGGCGGACCTGCTCAATCGCGTTGACCAGCCGGTAGTGCTCGATGCCGACGGCCTCAATTCGACAACGATCGACGAACTGCGATCTCGCCGGCCGCCGACCGTTCTAACGCCACACGCCGGCGAGTTCAAGAGGCTCAGCGGTGCGCATGCCGGTCGTGAAGCCGCAGTAGCTCTCGCCACCGAGGTCGATTCAGTCGTGCTGCTCAAGGGGCCAAACACCACGATTGCTTCGCCAGGTGCGATTCCGTGGCTCGTGACGACAGGCGGTCCCGAGTTGGCTTCCGTCGGTACGGGCGATGTGTTGGCAGGAATGATCGGAGCACTGATCGGTCGCGGGCTCGACGGCGGTGTTGCGGCTCGGTCCGCGGCCTATTGGCACGGCGTCGCGGGAGCTGAGCTGGCAGCGACGAGTAGCGTGACCGCCGACACCATGGCCGACGCTATCCGGAGGTTCGCCAATTGAGGCCCTCGTGGGTCGAGGTTGACCTCGACGCCATTGCTCAGAATGCGGCTGCCATTGCAGCCGAGGTGGCTCCGGCAACCCTTTGCGCTGTCGTGAAAGCGGATGGGTACGGCCACGGAGATATTCCGGTGGCCGAGGCCGCCATCCGTGGCGGAGCGACGTCGCTGGCCGTCGCTCTTGTCGAGGAAGGGGTTCGGCTTCGCGATGCCGGCATCGAGGCGCCGATTCTTCTTCTGTCCGAGCCGCCCCTCGGTGACGCTGCCAGGATCGTCGAGCGCAGGCTCATCCCAACTGTCTACCGCTGGGAGTTTGCCGCCGCTCTCAGCGCTGCCGCCGATGGGCCCGTTGCGGTCCACGTCAAGGTCGACACCGGCATGCATCGGGTTGGCGCCGACCCCGAAGACGTTCGGGCGCTCGCTGAGATGATCTCCGCTGATTCGAACCTGGAGCTGGACGGCCTGTGGACGCACTTTGCCGTAGCTGAGGAGGACCCCGAATTCACCAAGCACCAGATCGCGATATTCCAGGGCGTTGCGGACGATTTGGCGGATACGGGCGTGGTTGTTCCCATGCTCCACGCCGCCAACACCGCAGGCGCCCTCGACTATCCGGAAGCACGCTTCGATATGGTCCGGGTCGGTCTCGGACTGTATGGGCTCCGTCCGGCTCCGGACACCGGACGAGGTGTTGCGTTGCGGCCTGCGATGCGAGTGGTTTCTGCCGTCTCGATGGTCAAGCGGCTCTCCGCAGGTGAGCGGCCCTCTTATGGTCGCCGCCGTCCGCTCCCATCTGATGCAGCCGTCGCCACCGTTCCGGTCGGATATGCCGATGGCGTGAGTCGACGGCTCACGGACGAAGGCCATGTCTTGATCGGGGGCAGGCGACGTCACTTCGCCGGGTCGGTGACCATGGACCAGCTCGTAGTCGACATGGGTGATGACGACGTGGCGGTCGGCGACGAGGTTGTCGTATTGGGTGTCCAGGGAAACGCCGCCATCACGGCTGACGATTGGGCGGAGCTCCTGAGCACCATCAATTACGAGGTTGTCTGCCACTTCGGTCCCAGGCTGCCCCGTCGCTACATAAGGGGCGGCAGATGATCGATGTCGGCACGGCTGGATTGACCTCAATCCCGGGCATCGAGGTTGGACTGTGGACCGACACCGACGCCATGACCGGCGTCACGGTCGTGAGCATTCCCGAGCCGAACGTTGCTGCATTTGAAGCACGGGGTGCCGCCCCCGGCACGCGCGAAACCGCTCTGCTACAGCCGGGCATGAAGGTCGAGATGATCCAGGCGATCTGCCTCGCCGGAGGCAGCGCCTACGGGCTCGGCGCTGCAGACGGCGTCATGGCAGAGCTGGCGTCCGCGGGGCGGGGCCACCCGACTCCAGCTGGTCCTGTGCCCATCGTGCCGAGTGCAATCATCTTCGATCTGATGGTTGGCGCCGCAACACCTCCGACGGCTGAGGCCGGCCGGTTGGCGTATCTCAGCCGATCAGACGACCCCGTCGAGTCCGGGCCGTACGGAGCCGGCGCCGGCGCGACTGTGGCGAAGTGGCGCGGCATCGAACATGCGCAACCTTCAGGGCAGGGAAACGCCGATGTCCGAATCGATGGAGCCTCGGTCGCAGCGCTGGCGGTGGTCAACGCAGTCGGCGATGTATTCACCCTTGCAGGGGAACCACTCACAGGCGGCCCTCCGGTCGGTCTCGGGCCCGCATGGGACCTGCCGGATCGCCAGAACACAACCCTGGCCGTGGTGGCCACAGACGCCAAGCTCGGTCGCACCGACCTGATGCGACTTGTCGTGCGGGCCCACGATGCCTTCGCGGTGTGCCTACGTCCGGCTCACACTCGATACGATGGGGACGCAGTTTTTGCGGTGTCGTGTGGAGAGGCCGAAGCGGACCTCGACGCGTTGGGAGAGGCCGCTTTCATTGCGACGGGAACGGCGATCGAGAACGCTGTGCGCAGCGTGCAGGAATGGACAAGTGACGGCCCAGGCGACAGCAACTGAACGAGCCGACCAGCTTCGGGTTCTCAGCGAGCAAGCAAGCGGATGCACTAGATGCGGCCTGCACGAGACTCGCACGAACGTCGTGTTTGGATACGGAGATCCCGACGCCGACCTGATGATCGTGGGGGAGGGTCCCGGCCAGCACGAAGACGAGCAGGGTCTGCCATTCGTGGGGCGCTCCGGCAAGCTGCTCGATCAATTCCTCGAGGAAATCGGGCTGCGCCGCGAAGACAACTGCTACATCGGCAACGTCGTCAAATGTCGCCCCCCGGGAAACCGAGACCCACGCCAGGCCGAGATCGATGCGTGTGCCGACTACCTGCGCAGCCAGCTTCGCCTCGTTGATCCCAAGGTGGTCGTAACCCTCGGCAACTTCTCGTCAAAGCTGCTGTTGAAGACTGAGATCGGGATCACCAGGCTCCGTGGCCAGGCCTACAAGTGGTGGGGCCGCTTCCTCGTTCCCACATTCCACCCGGCAGCTGCCTTACGTGGCAGTGCGCGCGTGATGGAAGAAATGCGGGCGGACTTCCAACTCGTTGCAGACGTCATCGCCGGCAAGCTCGTCTACGAGGCGGATCCTGCGCCAGCCGAATCGGACTCCTCCGGAGCGGAACCAGAAGAGGCAGCTGCTGTGGACGCCGCGCCCGTCGATCAGCTGGGTTTGTTCCAGTGAGAATCGAGGTGGGCACACCAGAGCAGATGGAGGCGCTGGGGAGGCGTCTCGCCGCGATGCTGATGCCAGGCGACATTCTCTTGCTGAACGGCTCCCTCGGCGCAGGCAAGACATTGCTCGTCTCCGGAATCGCGCAGGCTCTCGGAGTCGATGTGCAGGTGACGAGCCCCACATTTCTGGTCGTGAGGAGCTACGAAGATGGCCTGCTTCCCCTGACCCATGTTGACGTCTACCGCCTGTCTTCGACGGCAGAGTTCAATGATCTGGAGCTCGTCCCAGACACTCGAGACGGTGTGCTCGCCATCGAGTGGGGCGATGCGGTGCGGGCGTCGCTGCCAGAGGACGTCCTGTCAATAGTGATAAACGCCCACGAAGATGGCACGCGAACGGTGACGTTCTCCCGTGAGGGACAATGGGCCAACCGATCCCTCGAGGAGTTGGCTAAGTGAAGACGCTCGCAATTGAGACGGCGACGCCGGCATCGTCGGTCGCTCTTGGCGACGGCGCAGAGCTGTGCGCCATGTCGGTGAGTGTTGACGGCAAGGGCCATGTCGGATTTCTGGTACCGGCGATCGACTTCTGCTTCTCACGCGCCGGCTGGACGAGGCAAGAGCTCGACATGGTCGCCGTCGACATCGGCCCCGGGCCTTTCACCGGGCTACGGGCCGGCCTTTCAGTCGCGCAGGCTCTGGCGGCTGCGGTAGGCGTGCCCATCATCACTGTTTCTTCTCTCGACGTGCTGGCGCTGCGCGCTGCCACCGGCCGACGAACGATTTGGCCGGTCGTAGATGTGCGCCGCAACCAGGTGGCAACTGCTCCATATCAGCCCCTCCCGGGCGGCGTCGTGCAGGACGGTCCGGCCGAGATCGTCACCCCCGACGAGTTGAGCGCCCTCATCAATGCCAGTGG